>NZ_JBITGG010000019.1:0-146805 GCF_044456765.1 Micromonospora sp. NPDC050784
TAACGACCGGGGGCCGGGGGTCATTCCGGGGTTGGCCCACCTGCCGGGCACTCTCGTCGAGGCTGCGGCTGCGGTCGTTCGTGGGGACTACAACGACCCGGGGGCCGGGGCCATTCCGAGGCTGGCCCACCTGCCGGCACCCTCGTCGAGGCGGTGCCCGTCGGTCGTTCGTGGGACTGCAACGACCGGCGGCTGGCTCGCATTCCAACCTGCGCGACCACGCCCCCAGGGGTCGGTGGTGCTGCGATCGTCAGGGTATGTAACGACCCCGGCCCGGCCATGATTCCAGCCCACGAGTGCACCCGGCCACACCCCACAAACACCCACCAACCGACAAACCGCCTACGCCCGCCAGGACCCACAGCGCCGAACCCGCCTCACCCGCGTGATCCACTCGGGTTCACGGAAGTCGGGGCATCCCGAACTCCCGGACACCACGACTTCAGGAAACCCGAGTCGATCACGAGCGGACCGACCGCTTGAAAGCCCGCAAGACGGACATGACCCCTCGGCTCTGGACGGGCTGGCGCCCGCCGGAGTGTTCCGACGGGCGCCAGCTTCAGTGCGATCCGGGCGCAGCCCGGTGGTGTGGACTAGAGCGCCGCACCACCGAAGCGCTGGCGGCGACGCCAGGCCAGGGTCAGCAGCAGCATGATCGCTCCGGCGCCGACCAGGCCGCCGCCGAGCTTCATGGGTGTGCCGAGGCTGTCACCCGTGACGGGCAGCGGCTGCTTCTTGTGCAGCACCCGCAGCTGGGTGCTGGCGGTACGACCGGACTCCCGGCCCGTGGCGGTGAAGGTCAGCAGACCCGTCACCGACGGCGTGTAGCTCTTGGTGAAGTGGCCCTGGGCGTCGGTCTGCGCCGTGAAGTGCAGGGGCGCGCTCGCCTGGTAGGCCACCGGGGCCATGGCCACGGTGCTGCCGTCGCTGCGGCGAGCCGGAGCCGCACCGCCGGCCGGAGCGGCCTGCGGAGTGACCGTCACGTTGATGTCGACGGTCTCGTTCGGGCCGAAGTTGGTACCGGTCAGCACGACCGTCTCGCCGAGGTAGATCGTCGGACGGTTGACGGTCAGCGACGCGTTGGTCGGCGGGTACGGCGGCGGTTGCGGCGGGTCGGTGGTCGCGCTGGGCGTCGGCTGCGGCTGTGCCGCCCCCGCTGCCGTCGGCACGGCCACCACGGCCAGGCCGACCGTGAGCGCCAGGATGATGCGGGATAGCCGCATGATTTGGTTCCCTCCTACTGATCACAGCTTGGTGCGGAATGAACTTGGGTGGTCCAGGGGCTGGCGGTGGGGGTCAGCCACAGCTCGGCCTGCCCGACGCCGGTCTTGGCCGTCAGCACGGTGACTTCCAGTGCCCTCTCGGCGCCGGGGCCGACGTCGACGCTGGCCATCGCCACCTGACGGCGGCGTTCGGTGCCGCTGCCGAGCGCCGTTTCGGCCCCGTCCAGTCGGGCCTCAAGCACCGCTCCACCTGCCGGACTGAAGACCGACACCAACGTGCGGGCGGTGTACGGGTCGCCAGCCAGACCGAGGCCGAGCACGGATTCGCTAAGTCCGGACTTCGGCGCCGTTGAGCGCAGGGTCACCCGCAGCCGAAGCTCACGGCGGCCGTCCGACCGGCATTCGCCGACCGTCAGGTTCGCCGTCGGCCGCAGGTAGTAGCCGAGCTTCGCGCCGCTGCCGTCGTTGAGGAACACGCCGACAGTCGGCACGGTGTCCTGTTCCGGAAGCGTCCCGGCCATCCGGCTCTCGCCGAATGTCCGCTGTTCCTCAGGTCGGGCACTCCAGAACAATATCCGGCGTTCGGTGATAGCACGGTCAAATGCGGACAACAACACCCGCGGGTTGACATTCTTCTTGAAGAAGGCGTCGAAGACCGAGGCGGCCGACGCCGCGAAGAAGTCGTCCTGCTGTTTGACGTCGAGGCGCTGGTAGCTGTCGTTGAGCAGGGTCTGCACGACCTTCTCGCTGGCAAGCGGGACACCGCCGGGCACCAGCACCGGACCGGTCGCCTTGAGCAGGTAGGACAGCACCACCGGGTCGACGGCGAGCACACCGTCGACCGTGGTGCCGGTCTTGCGGCGGAACATCTCGCGGTACAGCGTCGCGGCCGTCGGGAAATGCGGGGACAGGTTGACGTCGGCGGGATAGATGCCGGGCAGGTCCGTCCAGAGGGCCCGGGTCTCGGCGGGCACCTTCACCGCCGGGGTGAACCGGCCGAGCGAGGCACTGGTGCCCTGCTTGCCCATCTGCACCTTGCCGTTCTCCGCCTCGATCATCGCGTACGCGCCGAAAATGCCGCCGGTGGCGCGCAGCTCGGCGAGGTTCTGCGAGACGAGCAGGTAGCGGCGCGGGCCGTTCGCCCCGAGCAGCGGCGGAAGCAGGCGGGCTCCCTGGTCGGCCGCCGTGGTGAGGCTGGCCAGCCGGTCGATCTCGTCGCGGAGGTCGGTCAGCGCCTGCCGGACCTGGCTGACCAGGCGGTCGGCGGGCACCGCCGCGAGATTCTGGCGCGTACGTCGCACCGACTCGTCGGCCCGGGACAGCTCGCCGGAGACGGCGGTGAGCCGGGCAAGGTCCAGTCGACCGCCGGCCGGCACCAAACTGGTCAGATCCGTCCGGAGCAGAGTCGGGAACGCCTGCCGTGCCAGCTCGTCGATGGCGACAGCGATCTGCTGGACGGCGTCGAGGTCGTCGCCAGCGACCGGGGTGTGCCGGCCGAGCCGCCAGCTCGGGTCCGCCGTCGCGGACCGGGCCGCGCGAGACTGCTCCTGAAGGGCGGCGAGGGTCCGCAGTGCACGGTCCGTGTCGCCGCCGACCACTTGGGCGCTCAGCTCCCGGGCCAGGCCAGCGGCGTTGAGCAGGTGAGCGCGCGCCTGCCACCCGCGGAAGCCGACCCACCCGCCAGCGGCCAGCAGCAGCGAGCCGACCACCAGGGCGCCGAGGAGGGCCCGTCGCAGTCGGGCACGCCGACGACGCCGGGACCGGCTTCTCCGCCGGATCGGTCGTTCGCTCACCGTCACACCACACTCCCGATCATGGAACCGGACAGAAGGTTAATTTCCTAGACGTTCTTAGCACACGCCAGGAAACTTCATGCTGTTCTTCCATTTATGGTCTTTTAGACGAGATTCCCTCGTGATTACGCGAAGGCTCCACAATTCGTCCGGCCGCCTCGTGCAGCAGGCGCTCAATCTGGTCAACTCCCGCGGGGAGCGACATCTCCCGCAGGTACGCGGCCCGCCCCCGGCGACCCATCTCCGTGCGGGTCGGCGGCGGAATGGTGGCGGCCAACCAGAACCGGTCGGCCAGCGCCGCCCAGTCCTCCGGTGGGCAGGACAGCCCAGCCCGAGCCCGTTCGACCAGCTCGGCGGTGTCCCCGCCGGCCGACGCGATCACCGGTGCCGCACAGGAGAGCGCGGCCTGGAGCTTGCCGGGCACCGTGCCGCGCAGCTCCGGGAGGTCGCGCAGCATGACCAGTTGGTATTCGGCGGCGGCGTACAGCTCGGGCATGTCGACCGGCGACCGCCGCTCCAGGAAGCGGACATTGTTCGCGCCCAGCTCGGCGGCGAGCCCCCGCACCCGCCGCTCCGCCGTTCCCGAACCGACCAGGACCAGATCCATGGTCCGGTCCAGCGCCGCGGCCGCCCGGACCGCGGTCTCCAGCCCCTGCCGCGCGCCGATGGTCCCGGCGTGCATCACCACGCACCGACCGTCTCGACGGACCAGCTGGCGGGCCGCCGCGCCGGGCGTCGTCGGATGGAAGATCCGCTCGTCGGTCCAGTTCAGCACCAACCGGACCCGGGCCGGGTCGGCGCCGGCGGCCACCACCAGGTCCCGCATCGACGGCGCGGCGACCGCGATGCGCGCCGCGGTCCGGTAGATCCGCGTCATCGTGCTGCCCATCCGCGCCGCCCAGCGCCCCTCGCCTCCCTCGTCGGCGCCGTCGCGGGCCCAGACGTCCTGCACGTGCAGCACCGCCGGCACCCGCCCGAGCAACCGGAGCACCGCGGCGGCGGCGAACGTCGTAGCCGGCAGTTGGAAGACGTAGAGCGCGTCCACGTCGCCGAGGAACCGGCGTGCGACAAGCCCGGCGCTGCCGGCGAAGGAGAGGTAGCTCGCCATCCGCCCGCCGACGGACGCGGCGCCTCCGGGGTACCGGGGCACCCGTCGGACGCTCAGCCGTTGGCTGTGCGTCTCGTGGTGCCACCGCTGTCGCCAGCCGGGATAGACATGCCCGCCGGGATAGTCCGGAAAGCCGGTGAGGACACGCACCTCGTGCCCTCGCGCGGCCAACTCCTCGGCGAGGCTCCCGGGGATGAACGCCGGCTCGGGCGGAAAGTGGTAGGACAGGATGCCGATCTTCACCGGTGCGCCCCCGTCCCGCAGGGATCGCAGGCGGCCGGCGCGGCACCACGACCGGCGCGCGTCCGGCCCGCGTACGATGCCGACAACCCCTCTCCGCACGACCACCGGCGTCGACGCACCGCCCTCGCGATGCGAGCGCCCGTGTCCGTACCGATGAGAGGGGCACCGATGGCTGATCGCGTGTTGTTCGTCTGCCACGCCAACCTGTGCCGGTCGCCGATGGCCGAGTACCTGGCCCGTCGATTGCTGGCCGACCGATCCGTCGAGGTGGCCAGCGCCGGCACCGACGCGATCGACGGGTTGGCCATGCACCCGTACGCCATGGAGCTCGCGACCGAGAACGGCGCGGACCCGGCGGCGTTCCGAACCCGGGGGTTGCGCCCCGAGTATCTGGTCGACGCGACGCTGGTGCTGACCGCGACCCGACGCCAACGCTCGGTCTGCACCGCGTTGGCGCCGGGGGTGCTGCACCGGACGTTCACGCTGCGCCAGTTCGGCCGGCTGGCCGCGGCGGCCGAGCCGCCCGCCGACTCGGCGGACGACCCGTTACGGGCCGCGATCGCCGCCGCCGCCCAGGCCCGGGGACGGCTGCAACCCGCCGCCCCGGACGAGGACGACCTGCGGGACCCGATCGGCGGTACCGCGGCCGACTTCCGACGCTGCGCCGAGGAGATCGAACGGTCGCTGCGACCCCTCGCCGCGCTCATCGGGGCAGCCGGGTGAGTTCCTGGGTGTGGTCGGGGACACCGTTGACCCCGTCGGCGGTCGCGCTGTGCCGGCCGGACGCCGCCCGGTCGGCCGGCACCGAAGCCCCGGCCGTCGAAGCGACCACCCGGTAGGCCTCGTACTGGTACGCCTCGGCCTTGGCCACCTTGGCCATGTTGAGCACGCAGCCGAGCAGCCGGACCGAGACCGAGTGCAGCGACCGGGCCGCCGCGGCGACCTGGGTACGCGAGGTACGGCCCTGTTGGGTCACGAGCAGCGCGCCGTCGGCCTGCACGGCCACCACCACGCCGTCGGTCACCGCGAGCAGCGGCGCGGTGTCGATGATCACGATGTCCGCCGACTCGCGCAGCGCCAGCAGCAGGTCCGACATGGCCTTGGAGCCGAGCAGTTCGCTCGGGTTCGGCGGCGCGGAACCGCTGGGAAGCACCAGCAGCGACTTGTCCCCCCAGCGCTGGACGACGTCGCCGACCTTGACGTCGCCGACCAGCACGTCAGTGAGGCCGACACCGGCGTCCAGGCCCAGGTAGTCGTCGACCTTCGGGCGGCGTAGGTCCGCGTCGACCAGCAGCACCCGCCACCCTGCCTCGGCCAGCGCGATGGCCAGGTTGCAGGAGAGCGTGGTCTTGCCCTCTCCCTGCAGGGCGCTGGTCACGGCGATGACCCGGGCCGGCTCGTGGACGTCCACGAAGCGCAGGTTGGTTCGCAGCTTGCGAACCGCCTCGGCCCGCGCAGAGGTCGCGGCGTCGCCCACGATCAGCGGCGCCGTGCGGGCGCTGGCCTCGAACGGAATCTCACCGAGCAGTGGGCTTCCGGTGGCGCGTTGCAGGCCGGCGGCGTCGCGGAGCCGCACGTCGGCGATGCCGCGCAGGATCGCCAGGCCGACGCCGAGGAGCAGGCCGACCAGGCCACCGAGGGTGAGGTTGCGAACCGGCAGCGGCGAGACGGGGTTGGCGCTCACCCGTGGGCCACTGACCACTTCGATCTTGATGGGCGTCTTGCCCTCGGGCGCCGCCTCGACCTTCTGCACGAGTTCGACGAACTTCGCGGCGAGGATCTCCGCGACGCGTAGAGCGCGGGTCTGGTCGGTGTCGTTGATCGACGCCCGCAGCAGAACGGTGCCCGTCTCGGTGGAGGTGCTCACCATGCGCTGCATCTCGTCCGCGGTGATGCCCAACGGGGAGTCGGCCACGACGCTCTGCGCCAGCCGGTCGCTGCTGAGCAGGTCGGCGTACGACTTGACACGCTGCTGGAGGAAGAGGCCACCCTGGTAGGCGTCGCTGATGCCAGAGTTGGGGGCGGTGACGAAGAAGGTCACCGAGGCGACGTAGCGGGGTTGGGCCCGTACGGTCACGAACGCCGAGACGCCGAGCGCCACCATGACCGTGATCAGCGGGATCCACCAGTGCCGACGCACGTGGCGCAATTGGCGGAGCAGGTCCATCAGGAGCGCCTCCGTGCCGGTCCGGTTAAGCCAAAGAACTTCACGAAAACCCCCAAGGTCGTCTCTAAACTCGTGAAACCATTAAAGCGGTTCATGCGGCTTATGTCCGGAGTTACGCCTTTTCTGATGGCAAGATGCGCGCCCCCATGACCAACCCGACAAACGTCCATTCGGCAGCGGCGACAACGGGAAAAAGTCGAAGGCCGATCCGATGGCCATCCGATCGGCCAGCGGTCGCCGCCGAACCCGAAGCTGGGTAAGGTCAACATCGGTGTGCCGGGAAGTCTGGTCGGCGAGTGGATTCCTGCCGTCCCGATTCCCGTAGGTGAGCCCCGCAGATGACCTCCCGCACCCCGCAGTCCGACCCGCGTCCGCCGAAGAGCCGGCTGTTCTCCCGCACCTCCTGGCCGGAGGCCCGGCACCTGGCCGACGTGCTGCGTACCGAGACCGTCGGCGGCGCGCTGCTGCTGGCGGGTGCCGTGATCGCGCTGCTCTGGGCCAACTCGCCGTGGTCCGACTCGTACACCCGGCTCGGCGACGTCGTGCCCTGGCCCGGCGCGCCCTGGCACCTCGACCTGAATCTGGCCACCTGGGCGGCGGACGGCCTGTTGGCCATCTTCTTCTTCGTGGTGGGCCTGGAGCTCAAGCGGGAGTTCGTCGCCGGTGACCTCCGCGACCCGCGGCGGGCCGCCCTGCCGGTGGCGGCCGCACTCGGCGGGATGCTGCTGCCGGCGCTGATCTACGTGGCGGTGGTGCTGAGCGCGGGCGGGGACGGCCTGCGCGGGTGGGCCATTCCGACCGCCACCGACATCGCATTCGCGCTCGCCGTGCTCGCGGTGGTCAGCTCACACCTGCCCCAGGGCCTGCGCGCATTCCTGCTCACCCTCGCGGTGGTCGACGACCTGTTCGCGATCACCATCATCGCGATCTTCTACACCGCCGACTTCCATCCCGTTCCGCTGCTCGCCGCGTTGGCGCCGATCGGGCTCTTCGCGGTGCTGGTGCAGCGGGGGCGTACCTGGTGGTGGGCACTGATCCCCCTCGCGATCGCCGCCTGGACACTGATGCACGCCTCGGGTGTGCACGCCACGGTGGCCGGCGTCCTGCTCGGCTTCACCGTCCCGGTGCTCGCCCGCCGACCGGTGGGCGGCGACCAGGCGGCCACCGGCGACGCGGGGGCGGGCGACGCGGGCGAGGGTGGGCTCGCCGCGCGCCTGGAGCATCGCTGGCGGCCGGTGTCGGCCGGCGTCGCGGTGCCGATCTTCGCCCTGTTCGCCGCCGGGGTCACGCTGCGCGGCACCGACCTGGGCGCCCTGTTGAGCGACCCGATGGTGATCGCCATCGTCGCCGGCCTGGTGTTCGGCAAGAGCATCGGCATCTTCGGATCGACCTACCTGCTGGCCCGCTTCACCCGCGCCGAGCTGGACGAGGACATCACCTGGGCCGACCTGCTCGGGATCGCCCTGCTGGCCGGCGTCGGGTTCACCGTCTCGCTGCTGATCGGCGACCTGGCCTTCGGGGCGGGCAGCACGGCCGACGACCGGGTCAAGGCGGCTGTGCTGCTCGGCTCGGTGATCTCCGCCGGGCTGGCCGCGACGGTGCTCGCCCGCCGCAACGCGGTGTACCGGAGGGTGGAGGAGCGGGAGCGGCTGGACGCCGACGGGGACGGCGTACCCGACGTCTACCAGCGCCCCGACGCCCGCTGAACGCGGCGGCGTGGCCCGACGAGCGCGGCGGCGGCGCGCCACGCCGGCGCACCGACCACGGGCCTACGCTCAGTGGCGACGTTCGGCGGGCGGCAGGTCCTCGGTCTCCTCGGCCAGCGCCTCGGCCGCCGGTCCGGTGAGGTCGTCGCCCGGCACCGCCACCGCCTCGGCGCGATCCTGCTCGTCGGCCTTCCCTCCGGGAGGCGGCTCCGGAGCGGTGGCAGCGCCGGAGTAGCCGTACTCGTTCGGTTCGTCGTGCCGGGCCATGTGGTCAACCTCCCGCTTTTCCCGTTTCACCTGTTGACGCCAACGGTAGGTGGTGATCGTCGTCGGCGCAGCGCGCCGGGGATTGTCGGCCGGACCACGGTGGTGGGCGGCTCAGCGCCGCCCCGAGCAGCTGACGCAGGGCGATGATCGCCACCGCGCCGGCCAGGCCGTTCCAACCCGGCTCGCCGGCGAGCCGGAGCAGACCGGCCGCGGTGAGCAGGTCCAGCAGCACCCGGACGCCGCCGCGCAGCGCCCCGGTGCTGATCGTGGTGAGCACCCCGGCGACCAGCGCCAGGGCGGTGACCGCCGTGGCCAGGGCGCCCGTCACGGGCGACGCTCCCCGTCGGCCACCTGAGACTGCTCCTGGCGGATCTCACGGCCCAGGAAGTAGTTCAACGCCGTTCGGATCGTCGCGATGGCGGCCAGTTGGCCGATCTGCGTGAACGACGGGGAGACCGCCGTACGCAGCACGTCGGCCGCCAGCTGGAACTCCAGGCCGAGGGTCAGAAAGCGACCCAGCGACAGCCGGATCGACGTGAAGCGGGCGGCGCTGCGGTGTCGCAGCCCCTCGACCACGAACCGCACCGCCGCCCACACCGCGCCAACGAAGATCACCAGCGCGCCGGCCACCTCCACCACGGCAACCAGCACCTGGTCGCCGCGGTGCAACAACTCGGCCGGCTCCACGCCGGGCCGTTACCCGCCCACGGGGCGGCTACTCGGCGCTCAGGTCAGCTCGTTCACCGCCTCCAGGATCAGCCAGAGACCGGAGATGGCGAAGAGGATCGCGGCACCGTACTTGATGGCCTTCTCCGGCAGCCGCCGACCGAGCATCCGGCCGACCAGGATGGCCAGCGCGTCCGCGGCCACCATGCCGATGGTGGAGCCGAGCCAGGTGCCGAACCAGCCGTACTTGGTGGCGAGCGTGATCGTGGCGAGCATCGTCTTGTCGCCCAGCTCGGCGAGGAAGAACGCCACCGACACCGCCACCAGCGCGGTCTTGTTGGTCTTCTCGGCCTTGCGCTTCTCCTCCTCGGTGAGCTTGTCCCCGCGCAGCGTCCACGCGCCGAACCCGAGGAACGCCACACCGGCCACCAGGGAGATCCACTCGGTCGGCAGCACCGCCCCGAGACCCGCGCCGATGGCGACCGACGCCAGGTGCACCACCGCGGTGGCGACCGTGATGCCGATCAGCACCGGGATCGGTTTGAACCGCGTGGCGAAGGTCAGCGCCATCAGCTGGGACTTGTCCCCCAGCTCGGCGACGAAGATGACGCCGAAGCTGACGACCAGCGCGGCGAAAAATCCCTCCATGACGTCCTTCCCGTTCAGGCCGGGAGGAGGTACAGGGGCGCCCTCGACCCGGCTGCAACAGCCTGAGTCGAAGGTCTCGCCCGCCCCGAGAGAACCGGGGCCGCGTGGCCGGATGCGAAACGCACCAGTATGTCGACCACGACATTGGGGGCTACTCCCCTTCGCGTGATCAGCCTATCGGATCACCGCCCAGCCCGACCGAGGCGGGTGAACAGGCTCACCGCGCCCGCGCCAGCGTGACGCCGAAGAGCGCCTCCGGATCGGTCCAGAACTCAGCCGTGGCGAAGCCGGCCCCGGCCAACTCCGCGGCGATCCCCTCCGGGCGGAACTTCGCCGAAACCTCGGTCCGCAGATCCTCGCCCGCCGCGAAATCGACGGTCAGCCCCAACACCCGCACGCTCATCGGCCGGGTCGCCCGCAACCGCATCTCGATCCACTCGTGCTCGGGATCCCAGACGGCGACGTGCGCGAACGCGGCCGGGTCGAAGTCGGCGCCCAACTCCCGATTGATCACGTGCAGCACGTTGCGGTTGAACTCGGCGGTGACCCCGGCGGCGTCGTCGTACGCGGGCACGATCACCGACGGGTCCTTCACCAGGTCCGTACCGAGCAACAACCAGTCGCCGACCTCCAACGCGGCGCGCATCGCGGTGAGGAATTCGCCCCGCTCCGCAGGCAGCAGGTTGCCGATGGTGCCGCCGAGGAACACCACCAACCGCCGACCGCCGGTGGGCAGCCGGTCCAGTTGCCGAGTGAAGTCCCCCACGATGCCCCGGACCCGTAGGCGGGGATAGTCGGCGGCGATCTGGGCGGTGGACCCGCGCAGCGCGCTGACCGACACGTCCAGGGGGACGAACGTGCCCAGCCCACCCCGGCGGGTGAAGGCGTCCAGCAGCAGCCGGGTCTTCTCCGACGATCCGGAGCCCAACTCGATGAGCGTCTTCGCCCCGGTCAGCGCCGCGATGTCGGGAGCGTGCGCGGCAAGCACGGCCCGCTCGGCCCGGGTCGGGTAGTACTCGGGCAGTCGGGTGATCTCCTCGAAGAGTTCGCTGCCCCGGGCGTCGTAGAACCACTTCGGCGGCAGCCACTTCTGCCCGGCGCTCAGCCCGGCCCGGACGTCGTCGCGCAGGCCGCGCTCCAGGTCACCCTCTTCGAGGTAGATCTCCAGGGGTTCCGCGGTCATCGGTTCGCTCCTCTGTTCGACCAACCGTTGCGTGCCTGCCCGGCCTGGTGCGCCGGGACCGGCAGTGGACGTACCCGCACCTCGCCCGCGGTGGCGACGACGAGGTGCCCCTCCGGCACCGACCGCCACCCCGGATCGTCGTCGTGTGGCTCGGAGGCGAGCAGCACCGCACCCGGCGTCTCGCGGACCGACAACGCGTGCCCCGCCACGCTGGCCACCACCCGGTGCCCGTCGGTGAGCAGCAGATTGAGCCGCGAACCGGGTGCGGCGGAGGCGACGTCGGTCACCGTCCGCCCGACCGCCTCGGCCGGGTCAGCGCCAGCGCGTAACCGATGCCGCACCAGCGCCCAGAGCAGCGCCGAGTCGGTGCTGGCATCCAGGGTGAGCAGGTCACGCACCGGCAGACCGGCGGCGAGCGGCACCACGGCGTCCGGCCAGCCGCGCACCACACCGTTGTGGCTGAACAGCCAGCGCCCCTCGGCGAAGGGCGCCGCAGCGCCGTCGATCACCGCCATCCCGACCGTGGCCGAACGCACCGCCGCCAGCACCGCCGCGCTGCGGGTCACCGCCGCGAGCTGGGCGATCGTCGGGTCGCTCCAGATCGGCTGCGCCCGCCGGTACCGCACCGGCTCCCCCTCGCCCGGGTACCAGCCGACACCGAACCCGTCCGCGTTGATCGTGCCGCCGCCCCGCATGTCCCTCGGCGCCCAGGACTGCCGCACCAACGAGTGCGGAGGGTCCAACAACAGCTCGGCGAGGGTGACCGGCGGCCCCAGGTAGGCCAGGTGACGACACATCAACGCCCCCGGCCCGCCGCCGGGCCGCCGGTCATGCGGCCCCTCACCGGTACGACTCGTCCGGTCGCACGTCCCGGGCGCAGCGGAAACCGCTGAAGATCTGCCGGCGGATCGGATAGTCCCAGTTCCGGAAGGTGCCCCGACAGGCAGAACGGTCGGTGCCGAACGAGCCGCCGCGCAGCACCCGGTAGTCGTCGCCGAAGAAGACCTCCGAGTATTCGCGGTACGGGAACGGGGCGAACCCCGGATGCCCGCCGAACGTCGTCGACGTCCACTCCCAGACGTCACCGATGAGCTGGTGCACACCCAACGGCGAGGCGCCGGCCGGGTACGCGCCCACCGGCGCCGGCCGCAGATGGCACTGGTCGAGGTTGGCGTGCGCCTCGGTCGGGTCGTCGTCCCCCCAGGGATAACGACGCGACCGCCCGGTCGTCGGATCCCACCGGGCCGCCTTCTCCCACTCCGCCTCGGTCGGCAGCCGCTTGCCGGCCCACGCCGCGTACGCCTGCGCCTCGTACCAGCACACATGCACCACCGGCTCGTCGGCGCGGACCCGCGCCCACTGGCCGAAGCGCCGGTACGACCAGCCGTCGCCGTCGGAACGCCAGTGCATCGGCGCGCTGAGCTGCTCCCGGACCCGATGGGCCCAGCCGGCCGGGCTCCACCAGCGCTGCTCGGTGTAGCCGCCGTCGGCGATGAAAGCCGCGTACTGGCCGTTGGTCACCGGGGCGGCGTCGATGACGTACGCCGGCAGGTCGACCCGGTGCGCCGGACGTTCGTTGTCCAACGCCCACGGATCGGTGTCGGTGCCCATGGTGAACTCGCCGGCCGGCACCAGCACCTCCGTACCGACCCGGACCGACGGCTCGGGTGGCGCCGGGGCGTGCAGCACCGCCGGCCCCGAGCGCAGCTGATGGGTGGCGAGCATCGTCTCGTCGTGCTGCTGCTCGTGCTGCACGATCATGCCGAAGGCGAACCCGTCGGCGACCAGCGGCCGCTCGGTGAAGGCCACCGCGTCGAGCAGGTCGTGCACCTTGTCCCGGACAGTGGCCAGGTAGGCGCGCGCCTCCGCGGGCGGCAACAGGGGCAGGGCAGGGCGGTCCCGGCGCGGCTGCTTGAACGCGTCGTACAGCTCGTCGATGTCACACCGGACCGGCTCCCGGCCCCCGACGTCCCGGACCAACCAGAGCTCCTCCTGATTGCCCACGTGGGCAAGGTCCCAGACCAGCGGCGACATCAACGGCGAGTGCTGGCGCGTCAGGTCGGCGTCGTCGACCACCTCGGTCAACAACGTCGTGCGGGCGCGAGCCCGCGCCAACTCCACCGCGATACGGTCGCGCAACTGCTCCCCGTCGACCCGACCCTCCGTACGCGACTGCGAGGCTCGCAACCCCGGCTCACTCCTCGCGCTCACCGAGCCGCCTTCCGTTCGCGACTGCGAGGCTCGCAACCCCGGCTCACTCCTCGCGCTCACTGGTCTCTCCTCTCTGCGGCGGTCCGCCGCCGCCGTACGCCTCGCTGGATCTCGTCGTGGGTGCTGGCCGGCAGCTCCAGTCGGGGCAGGGCGGTCAGCGCCAGGTCGAGCAGGGCCGCCGCGGCGGCGGCCAACGCCGGGTCGGCCAGACCGTGTCGGGCGGCGGCCGACCAGCGGTGCGCCACCGGTGTGGCGATCGTGTACGCCTCGCGCACGGTGCCCGGGTCGTCGAACAGGGCGGTCAGCACCGCCAGCGGCAGCCGCCAGTCCCGGTCCGGTTGGGCGTCCAGGTAACGCAGCTCCAGGTAGCCGCGCGGCCGCACCGGCGGAAAGAGGGTGCTGACGTGGTAGTCGAGGTCATCGGTGGTGGGTGGATGTGGCAGCGCGCCGTCGAGCCAGTCGGCGAAGGTCACCCCGGGCGGTGCGGCCCAGTCGGCGTTGTGGCGGCGCAGACAGAGCAGCGGCGCGGCGAGCACGTAGCTGATCCAGGCGCCGGTCGGGTCGTCCCCGGCGCGGGCCGGTGACCAGACCGGACGGGTCCGGGTCGGGTCGATGGCCAGCCAGGCGGCCATCCGGGCGGAGGCCCAACCGGTGCGCCGCCCGGCGTGTCGAGCGGCGGAGGCGAACGCGGCGAGCAGTGGGGGCCCGACCGCGTGGGCCGCGGCCCAGCGGTCGGCGACCTGGTCCGGTTCGCCGGCGTCGAGGCAGATCTGCAGGCCGGCGGTGCTGTACATCATCGTGCGGCCGGCCGGGCCACGACGGTCGAAGGCTCCGCGCATCGCGCGGTAGCGGGGGGTTTCCACCACCGGGCGGGGCCGTCGGTGGGGGTCGATGCCGCTGCGGCCGAGGATCAGCCCGGCGGCGGCCAGCAGGTCGGTGACCTGGGCGATGTCGGCCTCGGTGGCGCGGATCAAGGCGGCGACCGAGGGGCGGGGCGGGGTGGAGATCTCCAACTGGCCACCCGGCTCCAGGGTGACCATGCCGCCGTGTCGCAGCGGCTCGGCCGGGCTGGTGGCATCCAGCGTGGCGGGGCTGTGCCGCCCCAGCGCCGCTCGCAGCCGCGTCGCGTCGACGGGGCGGGCGGGATCGGCGGCGTCGTGCACGGTCCATTCCAGTTCGACGCCGGTGTGGGTGGGTGGGCCGGTCTTGAAGCAGATCCGAGCGAGGTGTCGGACTGCGGCTGCGGACTCGCTCAGAATGGCGCTGCGGTCCAGCTCGGGTGACGTCACCAAGGGTCGTGCCCCCCTCTCCATGCGCCGGTTCCGGCACACTGTGCCACCGTAAACGCACCCACCGACACTGTCGGAGGGCGTGCACGGCGCCACCAACCTCTGTCTAACAGACGAATTTCCGATGCAGGGCGGAACCAAACCGCCGCAGCCGCCGACCGTTCAGCCGGCGGCGGGGCGGCCCGGTCGCGACGGCGACGGCGGGGCCTTCGCCGACGGGGACGGCTTGATCTTCGCCGACTCGGAGGGCGTGACCTGCGCCGGCTCGGTCGGCTTCGTATCGGGCACCAGCCGCTGGCAGTACGCCTCGACCTCGGCGGGGCCGCCGGCGGCGTTCACCAGCCTCTCGAAGGCGGGCGTGCGCAGCGCCTTCTCCCGCTGGTCGGGCTTCTTGGCCCGCCACGCGCGGCACAGTCCGTCCAGCTGGTCGGCGGGGGTCGGACCGGCCGACGGCGTGGCGGTGACGGGCGACGGCGCGCCCGGCGACGGGGCGCCGGGGGCCACCGACCGACCGGGCTCGGCCGACCGGTGGGCGCTCTGGTGGGGCGAGGTTGACGAGCGCGACGGCGCCGGTGCGACCGGGTCGGGCGCTCGGTCCCGGGTGACCGCGGCGAAGGCGGCCCCCGCGGTGGCGGTAGCTGCCACCGCGCCGATCCAGGCCACCGCGCCGGTGGTCACCCGGCGACGGCGGGGCCGCTGCGACACGGCCGGCGTGGGGTCGGCCCGGGCGGCCCGGAACGCGGCCAGCGCGGCCTCCTCGCCGGCCAACTCGCCCGGCCGGACGGGGCCGGCCGCCGCGGCGAGCAACGCGGCCACCGGCTCGACAGCCGGCACGCTCGGGGTGGCCAGGTGCACCTGAGGTGGTGTCACGTCCGCTTCCCCGGGCGTGCCGGGGTGACCCTGATCCAGCCTGGCATCCATCCGGGCGTGGGCCGAGTCGAGCAGCCGCTCGGTGTCGGCGTGGTCGGCCCGCCGGAACGGGTTCATCGGGAGTCCCCTCACGTCAGCCGTCCGCCGGTTCGGCGTGCGGTGCCCGCAGGGTGGAGCCGCTCCCCGTGCGCGGCGGCGGCACCCCCTCGACCCCGACTGGTGACCCGGCTGGGCGCTGCCGCTCCAACAGGACCGCGAGCCGGCGTAGGCCTCGGTGGGCGGCCGTCCGCACGGCGCCGGCCCGGCGGCCCAGCACCCGGCCGGCGGATCCCGCGTCCAGCCCGATGACGGCCCGCAGCAGGACCGCCTCGGCCTCCCGGGGCGGGAGGGTCGCGATCAGCGCGAGGGCTGACTCGGTACCGATCGTCTCGCTGGCTCGCTCGGCGGTGTCCGCGTCACTGGCCAGATCGACGAGCGCCTGCACCGGGACCGGGAGTGCGGGGCGGCGGCGCATCCGGCGCAGGTGGTCCATCGCGCGGTTGCGGGCGATGGTGACCGTCCAGGCCCGGAACTCGCCACCGCTGAAGCCGGGCAGGTCACGAGAGATCTGGAGCCAGGTCTCGGAGGCGACGTCCTCGGCGTCCGCCCCGACGAGGGCGGTCAGATACCGCAGCAGGCCGGGCTGGAGGCTGCGGTAGAGGAAGCGGAACGCCTCCTCGTCTCCGGCCTGCGCGGCGCGCACCGCCTCCGACAGGTCGGCGGTCATTCGCGGCCCACGCATCGCCCGGGGCGTGCTGGCCCGACCCGGCGTGCCGGGGCAGGCCACGAGGCACGAGTCGTCCGCCCGATCAGCACCCGCACCGCCCTCCCCCGCTCTGATTGTGCCCGCGACCACGATTGTCGGGGCGGCACGTCCGGGGGCCGACGCCAGGGTGGTCGATCGGCGCGCTGCCCGCCGGGGTAGCCGGGAGAGCCCGAGCCGGGCTAACGCTAAAAGGGGGGTCACGACGCGACAAGTCGGCACCGTGTCACGGAAGAGTGACAATTATCAACCCTGCGGGCGGCGCGTCGCCGTAACGGCCCGTGAGCAGGAGACGCCAACCGCCCCTGGAGGCGGTTTCTTGCCACCGTCGCGGACCTGGATGACGAAAATTGTCGCTTTTCGTGACACCGCACATCCGCTGCGTCACCGAAGTCGAGCGTCCACACAGGTCAGGCCGGATCAGCCAGGCTGAACCAGCCGCCCGGCCCCCCTGCCACGGCGCGCCGCCCCGCGCCACTCTAGGTACGGTAATGCGGTGTTGTCATCGGAGGTCGTACTCAGCGGTCGCTACCGCTTGGACGAACGTGTCGCCACGGGCGGCATGGGCGACGTTTGGCGTGCCTCCGACCTGATCCTCGGCCGGCAGGTCGCGGTCAAGGTTCTGCTGCCGGCGCTGGTCTCCGATCCCGACTTCATCGCCCGGTTCCGCGCTGAGGCCCGGATCATGGCGGCGCTGCGGCACCCCGGCATCGTGCAGGTCTTCGACTGCGGCGAGGACGACCTCCCCGACGGCGGTCGGGCGGACTACCTCGTCATGGAGTTCGTCGCCGGCGAGCCGCTGTCCAAGCGGATCGAGGCGGCCGGGCGGCTCGACGTGGCCGAGACGATGTCGATCGTGGCCCAGGCGGCCGCTGCGCTCAACGCGGCGCACCGCGGCGGCATCGTGCACCGCGACGTCAAGCCCAGCAACCTGCTGGTGCAGGAGGACGGCACGGTCGTCCTGGTCGACTTCGGTGTGGCCCGCTCCACCGACATCACCAGCATCACCAGCACCAACGCGGTGCCGGGCACCGCCCTCTACATGGCTCCCGAGCAGGCCGCCGGCCGGCCGGTCAGCGGTGCCACCGACATCTACGCCCTGGGCGCGGTCACCTACTGCTGCCTCACCGGCAGTCCGCCGTTCACGGGTGACAATCCGCTCCAGGTCGCCGTGCGGCACCTGGACGACGAGCCGCCGGAGCTGCCGCACGAGATTCCGGAGGCGGTCCGCGTCCTGGTGTCGCGCGCCCTGGCCAAGGATCCACTGGAGCGGTTCACCAGCGGTGCGGCGATGGCCGAGGCCGCTCGGACGGCGGTCACCGGCGGCGAGCCGCCGACGGCGATGGCCACACCGGTCGCGCTGCGCGACGCCGGGCCGAACACCCGCACGGACGTGCCGGCCGGCGCGGCGGTGGCGGACCGGCGCCAGCGACGGCGGGGTCCGCTGGTCGGCGCGGCGGCGGCCATGCTGGTCGCTCTGGTCGGGCTCGGCGCGGCACTGGCCGCGGCGCGTAACGCCGGCGAGAACCCGGCCGTCCACCTGCCGACCAACTCGCCGACGGTGGCTCCGAGCGGCCCCGTCGACCTGCCCGCGGCGAACGAACAGATCACCAGCGTCGATCCGGGCCGGCCCGACCGGCCGCACGTCCCCGGCAACGCCCCGTCGGCCTCGGTCACCGCCACGCCGAGCACGCAACCCAGCCAGACGGTCGGCCCGCCGACGCCGACGACGGGCGTCACCACGGCGCCGCCGACCAGCGCGGCGCCCACGACGGGCGCGCCGCCGACCAGCGCGGCGCCGTCTGATCCACCCCCCACCTCCACTGCGCCGGTCGATCCGGAGGTGCCGGCGGGCGGCTGAACCGCCCGCTCGCGCCAACCCCGGCGGTCCCACCAGCACCGATATCCCCAAAACGGACTTACGTCGCCGAAGACGCCTCTAGGCTCTCAGCAGGCCATTTACACCATCTGCTGCGGGAGCCTGGGTGAGCGCTGAAAAGCTGGTCGTGATCGGTCAGGGGTACGTCGGACTGCCACTGGCCATGCGGGCCGTCGAGGCGGGGCTCGACGTGGTCGGTCTCGACGTCGACGCCGACCGGGTGAAGCGTCTCGCCTCCGGCGAGTCGTTCGTCGAGGACATCCCGGCCGATCGGCTGGGCCGGGCGTTGGGCGGCGGCCGCTACCACCCCAGCACGGAGTACACCGACGCCGACGGGTTCGACATCTGCGTCATCACGGTGCCGACCCCGCTGCGCGACGGCACCCCGGACCTGAGCTTCGTCGAGCAGGCCGGCATCGGCATCGGCCCGTACGTACGCCCGGGCTGCACGGTGATCCTGGAGTCGACCACGTACCCGGGCACCACCGAGGAGCTGCTGCGCCCGCTGTTGGAGTCGGCCAGCGGGCTGACCAGCCCCGGCGACTTCCACCTCGGCTACAGCCCGGAGCGGATCGACCCGGGCAACCCGACCTGGCGACTGGAGAACACCCCGAAGGTGGTCTCCGGTGTGGACGCGGCGTCGCTGGCGCGGGTGGACGAGTTCTACCAGCGCCTCGTGGAACGCACCGTACCGGTGGACTCGACCCGCGTCGCCGAGCTGACCAAGCTGATCGAGAACACCTTCCGCCAGGTCAACATCGCGCTGATCAACGAGCTGACCATGCTCTCTCACCACCTCGACATCGACGTCTGGCAGGCGATCGACGCCGCCTCGACCAAACCGTTCGGCTTCCTGCCGTTCCGGCCCGGCCCCGGCGTCGGCGGGCACTGTCTGCCGATCGACCCGTGCTACCTGTCGTGGCAGGTCAAGCGCCGCCTCGGACGGCAGTTCCGGTTCATCGAGCTGGCCAACGACGTCAACCACGAGATGCCCGAACACGTCACACAGCGGATCATGGGAGGGCTGAACCGGGACGGCCGGGCCGTCAGCGGCGCCCGACTGCTGCTGCTCGGTCTGGCGTACAAGAAGAACACCGGCGACATGCGCGACTCCCCCGCCGTCGACGTGGCCCGCCGGTTGCAGGCGCTCGGCGCCGAGGTGCACGCCGTCGAGCCGTACGCGGAGGCGCACCAGATCCCCGACGGGGTCACCGTGGTCGGGCTCACCGAGCGGGAGGTCCGCGCGGCCGACGCGGTGGTGGTGGTCACCGACCACGACGCCTTCGACTACGACCTCGTGGTCAAGCACGCCCGTTACGTCTTCGACACCCGCAACCGGTGCGTCGGCCCGATGGTCGAGCGCCTGTAGACCCGGCACCGCTGGCCGGTCCCGCCGCCGGGGAAGATGGCGGGACCGGCCGGCGGATGTCCGTCCGGTCTCCCGGGTCGGCCCCGGCCGGTCCGGCCGCCACGGGGGTCACTGGTCGGCGAGCGCCTCGACGACCGGGCGGGACAGCGCCCGGCGGGCCGGCAACACCGAGGCGAGCAGGGCGGCCAGCACCGCGACACCGAGGATCAGCCCGAGCTGGCCGAGCGGCAGCACCACGTGGAAATCGCCGCCGAGGCGGTCCAGCAGGGCCATCGTGGACGCGCTGACCCCGGTGCCGAGCCCGATCCCGAGCACCGCGCCGACGAGCGCCATCAGCACCGCCTCGACGGCGAGCACCGCCCGCATCCGCCCCCGGGTGAGCCCGACCGCCCGCAGCACGGCGTTCTCCCTGGTCCGTTCGACCACCGACAGGCTCAGGGTGTTCGCCACGCCGACCAGGGCGATCACCACGGCCAGGCCGAGGAGCGCGGTGACGAAGGCGAGCAGCATGTCCACCGTGCCGGTGAGCATCTTCTTGTACGCGCCCTGGTCCATCAGGTTCACGGTCGGGTAGCGGCCCAGCACCGCGGTGATCGCGTCGCGGGCCCGCTCGGGGCTCACCCCGGCGGCGGGGTCGATCTCGGCCAGGTAGCCCCGCTGGGCCGGGAAGAGCGCGGCGAAGTCCTGGTCGGACAGGTCGATGACATGACCGGCGGGCACCTCGCCGCCGGGGGTGTCGTCGGTGACCACGGCGGCCACCCGGAACGACCTGCCCCGGAGGGTCACCGGGGAGCCGACCTGCCAGCCGCGGGCCCGTGCCAGCTCGCGGTGCACCAGCACCTGCCCCGGGCCGACCCGGTCGGCGTCGCCGGCCAGTACCCCGCTCAGCGTCCGGCCGACAAGCGCCGGGTGGGCCGCGCGGATCTCGACGTCGTCGACGACAGTGCTGCTCTGCTCGTGCACCACACCCAGCTCGGGGCGGGCGGCGAGTTCACCCACGAGCGCGGCCGGCAGGTCCTGACCGATTCCGCTGACCACGAAGTCGGTGCCGATCTGGGCGTCCACACTGCGTTCGATGCCGTCCTTGGTGCTGCGCGCGCCGACCATGAACGCCGAGACCAGTCCGATCCCGATCACGAGTGCGGTGGCGGTCGCGGCGACCCGCCGCGGATTGCGCACCGTGTTGGCGACCGCCAGCTCACCGGTGGCGCCGAGCACGCGTCGTACCGGCCAGCCGAACACCCGGGCCAGCGCCGGGACGAGCACCGGCCCGAACAGCACGATCCCGAAGAAGGTGAGGACCCCGCCGACCGCCACCAGCAGCAGCTGACCGGCGCTGGCGGCACCGGCCAGCGCGGCCACACCGATGGCGAGCACCACCGCGCCGATGCCCAGCCGCACCCGGCCAGCACCCTGGCTGGGCTGCACCGCGGCGTCGGTGAGCGCGGCCACCGGGGCGATCCGCGTCCCCCGCCAGGCCGGCAGCAGAGCGGCGCACACGGTCAGCCCGGTGCCCAGCAGCAGGCCGGTCAGCACCGTCGAACCGGTCACGGTCAGGCCGCCGGTGACCGGCACGTCCAGCCGGGACAGCAGCAGCCGCAACCCGGCCGCGAGAGCCACCCCGAACAGCACCCCGAGCGCGGAGGCGACCAGCCCCAGCACGGCCGACTCCAGCAGGGTGGACCGGAAGACCTGTCCCCGGGTGGCGCCGATCAGGCGTAGCAGCGCGGTCCGTCGGGTGCGCTGGGCCAGCACGATCGCGAAGGTGTTGGCGATCACGAAGCCGGCCACCACGATCGCGACCCCCACGAAGATCAACAACAGCATGCGGAACTGGTCCACGTTGCGGACCGCGTCCTCCACGGCCTCGTCGAGGATCTGCTGCCGACTCTTCACGGTGGCTTCGGCACCGGCCACGGCGCGTACCTTCTCGGTCAGCGCCGCCACGTCGGCGCCCGGGCGGGCCGCCACCATGATGCGTCCGTAGCCCCGCTCGCCGGTGAGGGCCAACGCGTCCGGCCCGACCAGGCCGACGAACGGACCGCCGACGTCGCGGGAGGTCCCGGCCACATCGACGGTGCCGACCAGGGTGTACGGGCGGGCTGCCCCGCCGGTGGCGCCGATCCGGACCGCCGTGCCGAGCCCGAAGCCCTGCTCGGCCGCCGTCGGCGCGTCGAGCACCACCTCCCCGGCCCGGTCGGGCAACCGGCCGGCCACCACGTCGTACGAGCGCAGCGCGTCCTCGGTGGGGATGGCCACGAGCATGGTGAAGCCGAGCACCGGGCGGCCGTCGGCACCGACGATCCCGGCGGTGTTGGTCAGCTCACCGCCAGCGGCGGCCACCCCGTCGACCGCCCGCACCCGGTCGACCAGGGCCGGCGGCAACACCTTGCGGCCGGCCGAGTAGACACCCAGGTCGGTGTGGCGGTCGAAGGTGCCGGCCCGCTCGTAGGCCCCGGTCCGCATCCCGTCGACGAAGATCATCGTGCCGGCGACGAACGCGACGCCGAGCACGACGGCGAGCGCCGAGAGCAGCATGCGCAGCGCCTCGGCACGCAACGAGCGCAGGGTCAGGCGGATCATGCGGGGCTCCCGGTGCAGGTGGCGGATCGGACCCCTCCGACGCTAGGGCCGGCACCGGTCTGTCGATCTCCACCTGCGCGCTCGACCTGCGTGCGCCCCGGGTCGTGGTGCGCCCACCAGCCGCTACGACCCAGGTCGTACGCGCTGTCATCCGCCGGGAGTGACCAGCCCGCTCTCGTACGCCAGGACGACCGCCTGAACCCGGTCGCGCAGCTGGAGCTTGGCCAGGATCCGCCCGACGTGGGTCTTCACCGTCGCCTCGGCCACGTGCACCCGGGCGGCGATCTCCGCGTTGGACAGCCCCTGGGCGACCAGCAGCAGCACCTCCCGCTCCCGTTCGGTGAGCTGCGCGAGTCGGGGGTCGGCGCTCGGGGCGGCACCGAGCTGGCCGGCGAACCGGTCCAGGAGGCGTCGGGTGATCGACGGAGCCACCACCGAGTCGCCTTGGGCCACCACCCGGATCGCGGCGAGCAGCTCCTCCGGCGGGACGTTCTTGAGCAGGAAGCCACTCGCCCCCGCCTGCAACGCCGCGAACGCATCCGCCTCGGTGTCGAAGGTGGTCAGCACCAGCACCCGGGGGCCGCCGGCGGGCCGCTCGGCGCAGAGCCGCCGGGTCGCCTCCACCCCGTCCATGGTGGGCATCCGGATGTCCATGACGACGACGTCGGCCTCGGTGCGGGCGAGCACCCGCAGGGCGTCCGCGCCGTCGATCGCCTCCCCGACGACCTCCAGGTCGGGCTGGGAGTCCAGCACCATCCGGAACCCGGCGCGGACCAGCGCCTGGTCGTCCACGATCACTACCCGGACCGTCATGCCGCGATCACCTCCGTTGCCGGCTCTGACGGTAGCGGCAGCCGGACCTCGACCTGCCAGCCCCCGGCCAGCCGGGGACCGGCGGTGAGGCTGCCGTCGTACACCGTCACCCGCTCCCGCATGCCGAGCAGGCCGTGACCCCCGGACGGCGCCGGGCTGACCAGCGGGCGGCCGCGACCGTCGTCGACCACCCGGACCACGACGGCCTCGGCGGTGTACGACAGGACGACCTCGACGCCGGCGCCGACCCCGGCGTGCTTGAGCGCGTTGGTCAGCGCCTCCTGCACCACCCGGTAGACGGTCAGCTCCAGGCCCGGCGGCAGGGCCGGTGGCTCACCGGTGACGGTGCTGCGGACGTGCAGGCCCGCGTCGTCGAACCGGGCCAGCAGGTCGGGCAACTCGGCCAGGGCGAGGCGCCGGTGCTCGGGATCGGCCGCCACCGCCAGCCCGTCGGCCCCGTCCGCGCCGGTCGGGCCGGCGTCGCGCAGGACGCCGACGAGCCGGCGCATCTCCTCCAGCGCCTGCCGGCCGGTGTCCGCGACCACCTTGACGGCGGTACGCGCCTGGGCGGGGTCACGGTCGAGCATGAACCGGGCCCCGTCCGCCTGGACGATCATCACGGCCATGCTGTGCGCAACCACGTCGTGCAGCTCACGGGCGATCCGGGTGCGCTCCTCGGCGACCGCCGCCCGGGACTCGGCCTCCCGCTCGCGTTCCAGGGTGGTGGCGCGCTCCTCCAGGCTGAGCACGTAGAGCCGGCGGGTGCGCACGTTCAACGCGACCAGCCACACCGCGCCGGTGACCAGCCCGTACCACAGCGCCATGACCCACCACTGGATGACGTTGGGGGTCTGCGCGGCGGCCAACAGCACGCCGACGGCCGCGACCACGCCGGCCAGCACACCGTCGCGCAACCGCCGGCCGTACTTCACCACGCTGTAGAGCGCGATCAGGACGGCCACGTCGTAGATGAGCGGCCCCCACCGGGCGATCACCTGGACCAGGGCAAGTACCGCGACCGCCACCGTCACCGCGCTCGGGTGGGTGCGGCGGAACAGCAGCGCCACCGACATGCCCAGGCCGACCGCAGTGGCCGCCCAGCCGCCTGGCTGGTTCACCGCCGCGGCCAGGGAGACGAGCACCACCAGGGCGGCGACGGCCACGTCGAAGGCGACGCCACGCAGCGGGCGACCGAACAGGGTGCGTCTCACGGTCACCCAGCGTACGTGCCGGAAGGCTCGGCCCCCGCGCCCCGCGCTCGGGCTCAGCGGCCGAGGACCTCACGCATGCGGTCGATCTCGACGGTCTGCTCGGTGGCGACGGAGTTGGCGAACTCGTTGAGCGTCAGGTCGGAGCCGACCTTGAGCAGGTCGGTGGCCATCTCGATGGCCCCCTGGTGGTGCTCGGTCATCATCCGGACGAAGAGCCTGTCGAAGTCCGCGCCACGGGTCGCGGCGAGCTGCCGCATCGCCTCGGGCGACTGCATGCCGCGCATGGCGCCGTGGTCGTGCCCCTGGACCTCCGCCGGGAGGCCCCGGGTCTGCAGCCAGCCGCGCATCATGCCCATCTCCGGCCCCTGGCTGGCCCGGATGCGCTCGGCGATGGCCCGGACGACAGGGTCGGCGGCCCGCTCGGGGGCGAGCTCCGCCATCGCCAGGGCCTGCGCGTGGTGCGGGATCATCATCCGGACGAACCAGACGTCCAGCGAGTTGTGCGGGGCGGGGCCGGCGTCGCGGACCTCGTGGGCCGCGCGGGTGGCCGCCGTCTCGCCGGGGCGGCCGGGCGCGATGACGGTCAGGTCGGTGGGGACCGGGCTGGCCGTCGGCGACGGGGCGGAGGTGGCGGGCGCGGAGACCGGCTGCGCGGCGCCCGTGCCGGCGTCGTCACCGAGGCGGATCATGAGGAACGCCACCAGCGGCACCACGAGGGCCGCTGTGACGATCGCCAGGGTTCGTGCGCGCCGGTTGGTCATGGGCCACTCCCTGGAGTCGAGGTCACCGCGATGCTATCCATTGAAGAAGCCACTGTGATGTGAACCAGCTCACATCGACGTTCTTCGCGGAACTGTAACGTGTCAACCATCGTCTCCCCCTTGCGAAGGGCCCCCGCCGATGATCAGACTCCACAAGCCACGGTTACGACAACTGCGTGTCGTGGCGCTCGCCACGACCGGCCTCCTCGTCGCCAGCGTGCTCATCTCCCCGGCGAGCAACGCCCAGGCGCTGCCGCAGGCGGCGCCTGCTCCCGCGCTCACCAACACGATCCCCGGCGTCGACGAGATCGTGAGCAGCCCCAACCTGCGCCAGATCGCCAACGTGCCCAAGGTCGCCCCACTGGACGCGACCAACAGCGACATCGCCTTCCAGGGCAAGTACGCGTTCGCCGGTAACTACAACGGCTTTGTCATCTACGACATCTCGCGGCCCAGCGCCCCGACGGTCAAGGCCCGGGTGCTCTGCCCGGGGTCGCAGAACGACATCTCCGTCCACGGTGACCTGCTCTTCCTCTCCACCGACTCGTCCCGCAGCGACGACTCCTGCAACAGCACCGCGCAGGGAGCCGACGTGAAGGGCTCGTGGGAGGGCATCAAGGTCTTCGACATCAAGGACAAGGCCAACCCGCGCTACATCAAGTCCGTCGAGACGGCCTGCGGCTCACACACCCACACCCTGGTGCCGGGCAAGGACCGCAAGGCCATCTACCTGTACGTCTCGTCGTACAGCCCGCGGGCCGAATTCCCGGACTGCCAGCCGCCGCACGACTCCATCTCCATCATCAAGGTGCCGGTGAAGAAGCCGACCGACGCGGCCGTGGTCGCGACGCCAAACCTCTTCCCGGACGGCGGCTTCCCCGGCAGCCCGACCGGCTCGGCGACCACCGGTTGCCACGACATCACCGCCTACCCGTCGAAGGACCTGGCCGCCGGCGCCTGCATGGGTGACGGCATCCTGCTCGACATCAAGAACCGCGAGGCGCCCCGCGTCATCAACCGGGTCCGGGACGAGGTCAACTTCGCGTTCTGGCACTCGGCCACCTTCAACAACTCCGGCACCAAGGTGATCTTCACCGACGAGCTGGGTGGTGGCGGGGCGGCGACCTGCAACGAGGCCGTCGGCCCGAACCGGGGCGCGGACGCCATCTACGACATCGCCGGCCGCGGCGACGCCCGGACGATGACCTTCCGCAGCTACTACAAGATCCCCCGGGCGAACGCCGACACCGAGAACTGCGTGGCGCACAACGGCTCGCTGATCCCGGTGCTCGGCAAGGACATCATGGTCCAGGCGTGGTACCAGGGTGGCATCTCGGTCTGGGACTTCACCGACTCGGCCAACCCGAAGGAGATCGCCTTCTGGGAGCGCGGTCCGCTCTCGGCCGACACCTTCGTCGGCGGTGGCACCTGGTCCGCGTACTACTACAACGGCCACATCTACTCCAACGACATGGTCAAGGGCCTGGACGTCCTGGAGCTGAACGACTGGCGCACCTGGACGGCCAAGCTGACCCGCTACCAGGAGCTCAACGTGCAGACCCAGCCCAGCTACCTGGGCTGGTAGGCACCGCACACGACGCCGGGCCCGGCCTCCGATCTTCGGGGGCCGGGCCCGGCCCGTTGCGACGCCAGGCTCGTCGGGGGCGGGCACGGTCGGGGCGGGCACGGTGGGGCCCGTCACCAGGACGGGGGTTGCGAACCGGCTGGCCAGACGCTGTGCCAACGTGATCAGACGTGACCCTCGCCGCCCCTCCCGAACCGACCACGCGCTGGCGGCCCCACCCGCTGGACCTGGTGGCGGGTGTCCTCGCCGTGGTCGGGGCGGCCTGCGCGCTGAGTGGGCTGCTCCCCCGCGCGGAGACCACCGCCACCCTGCACCGCATCCTGCCGCTGCTGCTGTTCCTCGGCACCGTGATCGTGCTCGCCGAGCTGACCGCCGTGGCCGGTGTCTTCGACGTGCTGGCCAGCCGACTGGCCATAGCCTCCCGGGGCAGTTGGGCCCTGCTGTTCCTGCTCTGCGGCGGTCTCGCCACGCTGACCACCCTCGTGCTCAACCTCGACACCACCGCCGTGCTGCTCACCCCGGTATTGCTCGCACTGGCCCGGAACCTGCGGATCCCCGCCGCCCCGCTCGCCGTCACCACGGTCTGGCTGGCGAACACCGCGAGCCTGCTGCTGCCGGTCTCCAACCTGACCAATCTGCTCGCCGCCGACCGGGTCGGGCTGGCGCCCCTGGCGTACGCGGACCGAATGGCGTTGCCGCAGCTCGCCGCCGTGACGGTCACCATGGCCCTGCTCTGGTTCGGGTGGTGGCGGCGGGAGCGGCCGGCCGGTGGGCGTTTCGTCCCGCCGACCCGACACGTGCCGGCCGACCCGGTGCTGCACCGCACGGCGCTCGTCGGTTGCCTGCTCTTCGTCGCCGGCATCCTCGCCGGCGTGGAGATCGGGCTCGCCTCCACCGTCGCGGTCGCGCTGGTGTTGGTCGGGTTCCTCGTCCGCTCCCCCGCCACGCTGCGCCCGGGGCTGGTCCCGGTGCGCCTGCTGTTCTTCGTCACCGGCCTGTTCCTGGTGGTGCAGACCCTCGGCCGGCACGGGCTGGACGACCTGGTCGGCGCCCTGCTCGGCGCCGACGGTGGCGCGCTGGGCGCCCTGCGCGCCGGCGGCACCGGAGCCCTGCTCGCCAATGCGGTGAACAACCTGCCCGCCTACCTGGCCGGTGAGTCGGTGCTGCCGACCGGTGACCACACCCGCCTGCTGGCCCTGCTGATCGGTACCAACGTCGGCCCGCTGGCCGCCCCCTGGGCGTCGCTGGCCACCCTGCTGTGGTTCGAGCGCTGCCGAGCGGCCGGGGTGGCGGTGCCGGTGACCCGGTTCGTGCTGACCAGCACCCTGCTCGCGGTCACCGCGACGCTCACCGCGGTCGGCGCGCTGCTGCTGGTGACCTGAGCACCGCGCGCTCCAGGACCCGGCCACACGCCGCCGAGCCACACACCGGTCGAATGAATTTCGGACTTCTGCGAGTTTAAACCTACACGTCGTGTTATAGCCAAGCCGGGGTAGATGACCGCTTATGCTGGCCAAGACACCGATATGAGCAGGGGAGAACCGATGATTTCGCATCGCGAGCTGGACACAGCAGAGACGACCGTCCCGGACTATCGGCCGCCGACGATCCAACGCCTGGGCACCCTCGCCGAACTGACCAAGGGCGGCACGGTGGGCCCCGACGACGGCCTCGGCGGCGGGGGCGACGGCTCGCTCTGACCGGCCTCACCAGTGGGATCACCGCCGATGCTGGCGATCCGTCGGGCCCAGCGTCGGTTCGGCCGTCGGGTGATTTTCGCCGACCTCGACCTCGACGTCCCGGTGGGTGCCCGCCTCTTTCTGGGCGGCAGCAACGGATCCGGCAAGACCACTCTTCTGCGGTGCCTGTCCGGCACGCTGACTCTCAGCGCCGGGCAGGCCACCGTCGGCGGCCACCCGGTCGGCTCGCTACCCGCCCGCCGCCTGACCGGCGTCTGCCTCGCCCCGGAGCAGGGCCTCTACGAGAAGCTGTCGGCACGGGAGAACCTGGCTCTCATCGCCCGGCTCCGCCTGCCGCGCCGAGCCGTCGCCCCGGCTGTCGCCACGATGGAGCAGGAGCTCGACCTGACCGGCTATGCCACCCTGCCGATGGAACGCTGCTCGGCGGGGATGCGGGCACGGGTGAGCATCGCGCGATCCCTCGTGGCCGCGCCCGCTCTGCTGCTGCTCGACGAGCCTGGCCGGTCGCTGGACGACAGGGCACGGCTGCTGCTGTGGGAGGCCCTGGACCGACGACCCGAGCTGACCTGCGTGATCGCGTCACACCACGCCGACGACCGGCGCCGGTGCGATTCCGCCGTGACGCTCGCGGTGGCGCCATGACGCCGACCGCCTCGGCCGCGACCGCCAGCCGCGCCACCGACCGCCGGGCCGGCAGAGCGGGCCGGGCCACCGCGCTCGGCATGGTCCTCGCCCTGGTCCGCCGTGACCTCGGCGACCCGCAGCAGTTCCGGCTCCCCCTCCTGCTGGACCTGGCGTTCGGGGTGGTGAACCTGGTCGTCTTCCTGTTCATCTCACGGGTGTTGACCCCGTCCGCCGGCACCGACCTTGCCCGCTCGCCCAGCTACTTCGACTTCGTGGCGGTCGGCATCACCTTCCTGCTCGTCCTGCAGGCGGCCAGCACACAGTTGACCAGTCGGGTGATCCGGGAACAGCGCAGTGGGACGCTGGAGTTACTGGCCGCCCAACCCGTCCCGGTCTCGGCGCTGGCCATCGGGACCGCCGGCTACCCGTTCCTGTTCGTCCTGCTGCGCTCCGGCGTCTACCTGGCGATCCTCGGCACCGTGCTCGGCCTGCGTACCGAGGATGCCGACTGGTGGGGCGTGCTGGTGGTGCTGGTCGCCGGCACCGCGGCCATGATGGGCGTCGGCATCGCCCTGGCAGCGTTCACCGTCGCTGTCGGGCACGGCGACGGTGCCGCTCGACTCTTCGTCGTCGGGCTCGCCTTCGTCTCCGGCACGTACTTCCCGGTCTCCGAGCTGCCCAGCCCGGTGCCCGAGCTGACCATGGTGCTGCCCAGCCGGATCGCCCTGGACGGGCTGCGGTCCGCGCTGGCCGGCGGAGAGTGGGCC
Organism: Micromonospora sp. NPDC050784; assembly: GCF_044456765.1. NCBI lineage: Bacteria > Bacillati > Actinomycetota > Actinomycetes > Micromonosporales > Micromonosporaceae > Micromonospora > Micromonospora sp. NPDC050784. The sequence continues at coordinate 29,469 of NZ_JBITGG010000019.1, forward strand.
GGGACGGCCAGCGCGCTGCTCGCGACCACCGCGCTGTTGCTGCCGGCGTCAAGCTGGGCGTTCGGTCGGGCGCTGCGGATCGCCGCCCGCCGCGGCGTCCTGAAGCGGGATTGAGGTGACCGTGCTCCGCCCTACCTCGTTCGACATCTGCACCGGAACGGTGCTGGGCGTCGACCCGCCGGCACCGCGCCAGCACCTGCCGACCGGTCTGCCCGACCCACTCGGCGCGCTCGACGCCGCGATGCTCGCCGGTCTGTCCCGGCCGCCGTGCGTGGTCAGCTTTTCCGGCGGATTGGACTCGTCGCTGGTCCTGGCGGTGGCCGTCCGGGCCGCTCGCCGGGAAGGGCTGCCGGACCCGGTGCCGGTCACCTGGCGGTTCACCGGGGCGCCCCGGGCCGACGAGTCGGACTGGCAGGATCGGGTGATCCGAGCGTTACGGGTCGGCGGGTCGTGGCAGATCCTGCGGGCCGACGACGAGCTGGATCTGGTCGGGCCGGTGGCCCGCCGGCTGCTGCGCCGGTACGGGGTGGTCCATCCGGTCAACCTGCACCTGCACCTGCCCCTCGCCGAACTGGCCACCGGTGGCTCGCTGCTCACCGGTGGGGGCGGTGACCAGGTACTGGCTGGGTGGCGCCGCTCACCAGCCACATCGCTTCGTGCCCGCCTCTCGTGGCTGCGGCACACGGTGCGTGCCCGGCGGCGGCCGACCGAGTTGTTCGGCTGGCTGCGCCCGGAGGTGGCCCGGAGTGTGCACCAGGCGTTCCGCGCGGAGGAGCGCGCCGAGCCGCGCCGGCTGCGGCAGCGGATCGCCTGGCACACCCGGCGCCGGGACCTGAAGATGACCTGCTCGGCGCTGGCCGCCCTGGCCGGTGATCATCAGGCCACGGCTATCCAACCGCTGCTCGACGAGAGATTTCTGGCCGCACTGGCGCTGCACCGCGGCTATCGCCGGGGTGTCAGCCGGGACGAGCTGCTCGCGGAGATCGTCCGGGATGCCCTGCCGGCCGTAGTCACCGCGCCGCGCCGGAAGGCCCGGTTCCGTGAGGTGTTTCTCCGGGAGCCCACGCGGGAGTTCGTGCGCTCCTGGGACGGCACCGGCGCCGACGCGGATCTGGTGGACCCGAACGCGCTGCGCGCCCTGTGGGCCCGCTGGCCGATCCCCGGGGGCACTGCCAGCCTGGTGCAACAGCTCTGGCTGGCCACGAACCCGGGCGGCGCCACCGAGGCCGGCCAGCCCAACCGGCTGACCGGTCCACTGACCCGCCCGGTTCGTTCGGCGGGTCCCGACACCGACGTGGAGGTCAGGTCGTGACGCAGCAGGAGATCGTGCATCGGGTCGACCCGGATCGAGTGGCCTGGCGGGTGGCCGGCGACGAGGTGGTCGTGCTGGACACCGGGAACTCCGTCTACTTCGGGTTGGCGTCCTCCGGCGCGCTGCTCTGGCAGCGTCTGGTGGCCGGCGCCACCAGCACCGAGCTGGTCAGCACGCTGGTGGACGCCACCGCGGTGGACCGGGAGCGGGCCCGTGCCGACGTGGCCGCCTTCCTGGACGATCTGCGCGGGCACGGGCTGCTGCTTCAGCGCACCTGACCCGGCCCCGCCAGCCAGTGCTCGGGCGTCGGGCGACGCAGGATCTCCGTCATCTCCTCCCGCTCGGCGTCGGTCTCGCCGTCCAGCCAGGCATGGGCGTGGAAGCCGGTGCTGGGCGGTGTTACACCGATCACCACGGCGCGGCTGATCCGCTGGCCGGCGTACCAGCGTTGCAGCACGAGCGACCGTTGCAGGCAGTTGGCTTCGGTGCGGCGCAGCACGCCGAGCACGACCTGACGGTGGGCCGCCGCGCCGGGCGGTGCGGCCGGCAGCCGAACGGACGCCAGGTCGCCCCGGGTGAGCTGGCGGCGAACCGAGCGCACCGCGCGGGCCGTCCACAGTGCGGTCCACACCGCCGACAGCCCGCCCCGCCGGACCAGGCGCACCACGGCGCGCAGCGGTGATCCCGTCCGACCGGCCGCCGTGGGTGCCCTGCTGCCGTTAGTCACCGCCGCTCCCCTGCTGCCGAAGGCGCTCCGCGCCGCGCAGCTCGGCCAACGCGGCCGGGAGCCGCCCGGCCTTGCGGGCCAGCCGGGCCAGGTACGCCAGCAGCAGCCCGATCGGGCCGTGGCGGGCCACCCGGCTGCCGTGCCGCATCGACGCCGACGTCGGGAACACTCGCGGACCGAGGTGGCGCAACCGACCGCGCAGGGTCGGCAACTCGGCGAGCTCGGCCATCACCACTGCCTCGGGTGATGCTCGGTGGGCCCGAAGCCACACCGCCGCCGGGCTGACCCGGGGCAGGCCCAGCGCCGCACCCAGCGCCGCGCCGGCCGGTGCCAGGCTCAGGCCGAGCGCGTACGACGGGACGGCGCCGGTCCGTGCGGCCAGGGTGGCCGCGGCCCGCCAGACGTCGGCGGGAAAGACGTCCAGGGCCCGCAACAGATCGGTGCGTGGCCGGTCGGACCGCCCCGGCGCGGCGGCGTGCAGCGCCACCAGCAGTGCGGTTCCCGCCTCGTCCGGTACGGCGACGGTGCCGCCGGCCAACGCGATGCGCTCTGTCGAGCCGGCCAGCGCGGTCCACAGCGCCTCGGGGTCGGCCACTCCGTGGAACCCCCGGTGCAGGTCGACGGTGAGTGGCAGCGCGCCGGGCAGCCGCCAGGGTCGCTCGTACCACTGCGACCGGCGGTCGGGGCGTCCCTCCGGGAGTGCGCTGCGGCAGCCCAGGTCAGCAAGCGCCCGCTGGGCCCGATCGAACGTCGCGGGGGCGACGAGCAGGTCGACGTCGGTGTAGACCCGGTGCCGCTCCTGGCCCAGCCGCTGGGCCAGGCCGGCGCCCTTGAGCAGGATGGCTTCGATGCCCCGCTCGGCCAGCGCCGCGCTCACGGTCACGGCGGCCCTGTCGAGGTTGAGGCAGCGGATCGCCTGCGGCAGCGCGGTCACCGGGGCGCCCCCACGGTCTGGCCGGCGAGAATGGTGTCGGCGAGCAGCCGATGGGTGTGGTCGAGAGCGGCCCAGTCGCGCGGGCGGGTCAGGTCCCACGCCGGCAGGGCGGCGATCGACAGCAGCGCGGCTGGATCGGAGCGCAACTGACCGAAGGACCGTTGCCCGGCAAGCCGGGCCAGCAGGGCGGTCCCGGACAGTCGGGTCAGGGTGACCGCTTCACCCCAGTGCAGGAAGAGCCAGCCGCCCAGTGGGACGCGGGGCTGGATCGGGGGCAGCCCGACGCGCAGCCGGTCGCCGGCCCGGACCGGCCAGGTGGGCAGCGCCACGCCCGGCACGGGCCGCCGCAGGTCGACGCAACGGGGTCCGGCGAACGCTTCGGCGCCATCGACGACCAGGATGTCGTCGGTCAGGATCGGCACGCCCCGGGCGGCCAGGGCGGCGAGCAGGCTGCTCTTGCCCGCGGTACGCGGGCCAAGCAGCGCCCAGGCCCGACCGGCGAGGACGAAGCCTCCACTGTGGAACGCTTCCCGCCCGGCCCACCGGTTGACGGTCGTCGCCACCGGCGCGAGGTACGGGTGGGCCAGCACGTCCGGGGTGAGCGCAGGGCCATAGAAGGTGGCGGTGCCCTCCAGCCGGTCGAGGGCGAGGGTCCGCCCGTCGGCGAGGACCCGGGTGCCCCGTTGGTTGTCGAGCGGCACCGGCGGCGGTGGCGGCGCGTCGAGTTGGCGGACCCGCACGGTGGGCCACCCGAGCGCGGCACCCTCGGCCGGCAGCAACTCGGACACCTTGTCCAGGCCGTGCACCCTCAGCCCGTAGACGCCTCGTCCGGGTGTCGACATGGTCTCCCCGCTCATCGACTGCTCAACGATCATGGACAGCGGCACGGTGCGGGTGGCGCTCGTGGTGACGCGCCACCCGCACCCTTGAGCGACGAGCGTCAGCGCAGAGTGCCGCTGTCGACGCTCAACCTGCGCGACTCCGCCAGCCGCTTGGCGTCCGCCGCGCGCTGCTTCGTCGCCTTGGCACCCTTCGCGGACGCCGCGACGGTGGGGACGACTCCCCCGCCGATCGCGTCCACGTCGTACGCCACCCACCACGATCCGGGTGTGTCCACCGCGAAGGTCAACGCGATGTGGATCGACGCACCCGGAGCCAGACCACCCAGGTCGAACGGAATCGTCAGCGTCGTGCCCAGCCCACCACCTGGCGGGGTGGTCGCCGGTGAATCCATGGACAGATTCCGGGACAGGAGCGTCCGACCGTCACTGATGATGATCGGCGTGGTCGGGTTGACCGGGTTGACCAGCCGGAGGTTGGAGTGCACCACCGGCGACGGAGCACCGGGGTACGGCGCTCCGTTCTCCGCGCTCAGTGAGGTGATCCGGATCCGGGCCTGAGTGATGGCGGCGTTGGACCGGTTGGTCAGGGTCCGCCGGATCACCAGGCTGTTCCCGGTGCGAACCCGGTTGGGAGCGGCCGACACGGCCACGTTCGGGTCGAACAACGTCGACTGGAGGGAGGCGTTCTGCTGGTAGGTGCCGAGGGTGTTCTGTGGGGACGGGCTGCCAAGCGTGGACGGGACCCCGTTGATCGGCCCGAGCACGGTGGCGACCAGCCGGAAGTCGGCCACGTTGTTGGCGGTGTCCTGGAGGTTGCTGGCGACCCGGAGTCGGTTCCAGGCGTGGGGGACGAACGGCGGGGCGTTGAAGGCGGGCAGTGGCGGGCCCTCGGAGAAGCCCGGCGTCGAGCCCGCCCGGTCGGTGATCGTGCTCGCCGCGTCCGGGGCGACCAGCCGTAGCCCACCCTGGCCGAGGCTGGGGACGATGAGGTCGGGTTGGATGTTGTACAGCGAATAGTTGGCTGCCGCGATCAGATAGCCCCGTCGGGGCGCCAACGGCCGCGCCGAGCCCGGGATGGTAACGGACAAGCCGCCCGGCGCCTCGACCTTGAAACCGGCAATCGGCAGGTTGATCGAGGTGCTGTTGACCACCGAGACGAACTGGTCGGTGAGGCCGCTGATGCCGGACTGTGCGAACTGGTCGATGACCACCTGTCGGGGCGCCGCCGAGACCTCGATAGTGACCTCGTTGGACACCGCTTCACCCAGCGGAGCGGTCCCGTCGTACTGCGCCCGGAATCGATTGTGCCCGAACGCCGGCACGTATAGATCGAAGGAAGCTGTGTTGAGCACCACGGGGAAGGTACCGAGCGGGGTCTCCACCCCGTTGGGCAGCTCGTCGATCAGGGTGACGCTCCCCTCCGCGACACCCGGGCCGACGACGACCTCGAAGTGCACCGGCGTGCCGAAGGTGGTGACGTTCGTCGACGCGGTCAGGGTGGCCACGCTGGCCGCCTGGACCAGGATGCGGATCGCCCGGGTGGCAGTTTGGCCGTTGGCGTCGGTCACCCGGACCGTCGCCGGGTAGGCACCCACCTGGGTCGGCCGGCCGGACAGCAGACCGCTGGCCGAGTCGAGGGTCAACCCGGGCGGCAGTGCGCCCGTGGCCAGCGACCAGGTGAACGGCGCGGTGCCGCCGATCACGTTGAGCTGCTCCGCGTAGGGAGCATTGACCTCGCCCAGCGGTGGCGGCGGGAAGCTCAGGACGGGCGCCTTGTTGACCACCAAATTGATCAGGCGGGTGCCGGTCTGGCCGTTCGAGTCGTTCACGCGGACCACCACGGGATAGACCCCTGCGGTGGTCGGGACGCCCGAGATGCCGTTGGTGACCGGGTTGAGCAGGAGACCGGGCGGCAGAGTGCCCGAGTCGACGCTCCAGACATACGGCGGCACCCCGTGGGTGACGTTCAGGGTGGCGACGTACGCGATCCCGACGGTCGCCTCGGCAGGGTGGTCGAACAGCAGCGTGGGCGACAGGTTCGCGGTCACCGAATCGGACAGCGCGGATTCGGGGCCGGTGCCCTCGGCGGTGCGGGCGGCCACCGTGAACCGGTAGGTGGTGGTGGGGGTCAGCCCGGTGACGGTGTTAACGGTGGACGACCCGAATGTCTGCGCGGGCTGACGAATCCCGCCGACCCAGGGTGTGACGATGTAGTTGGTGATCGGTGAGCCGCCGTTGGGGCCGGGCGTCCAGCTCAGCAGGGCGGTGGCGGTGTCGGCGGTGACCGCGGTGATGGTGGGCGCGCCCGGCAACGCCATGATCTTGGCGCCCGCTGAGGGCTTGCTGGCCGGGCCGGTCCCCTCCGCGTTCTTCGCGGCGACGGTGAAGGTGTAGGTGCCCTTGGCGGTCAGACCCTCGATCTTCTGGGTGGTCTTCGACTCGTCGAAGGTGACCGTCTTCGCCTTCTTACCGTTGCGGTAGGCGGTGACCACGTAGCCGGTGAGGGCGGAACCGCGATTGGCCGGCGCCTTCCACGTCACGGTTGCCGTACCGGCACGCCAGGATGCCTTCGGCTTGGCCGGGGCGGACGGTGGCTGCGCCGGGATGGCCGCCTGGGCGACGCGCTCCATGGTGACGGCCGGCGCTGTCACCGGCGCCGCCACGGGTGTGGGGGTACGACTCGGGGCGCGGGCCGAGGCCGTCGTGGGCGTGATCAGCAGGCTCATGATCAGCGCCAGGATTGCGGCGCATGCCATGACGGCCCGTGGACGGGCACGGAGCACTGGAGACATGGATGTTTTCTCCCTCTTCCGGGGATGAGGACCACCGCGGGTGGAGGAAGGAGACGGGCGACCGGCTGATAGTCCTGGGCCACTCGCCTGATGCCTCCGGCCGCAGGGCGACTGGCGGAAATCCGACCGTCGCTCACAGAATCGCTTTCACGTATTGAGCGACGATGCTCTATCTACATCTACCAGTTATCCCAGGTCAGAAGGTATATGGGGGGATGGGAATTTCTTCTCGTGGGCGGGGGCTGTCCGGAAGCCGACTGTGGTCGTGCCGGTGGTCAGCGGCGGGCCGGGCGCGGGCCGACCAGCCGGCGGACCATCGGAGCCGCGTTCCACTTGGCCGCGCCGACGAGGTCGCGGGCGTGCTCCAGGACGGTGTAGTCGGGTCGGGTCTGCCCGTCGGCGATGGCCCGGTCCAGGTCGTTGCCGCAGCGGCTCAGGACGGTGTCGAAGTCGCGACGCACCGGCTCCTGAAGGTCGTAGCCGAACGAGCGGTGCAGCCGGGCGAAGAGCGGCTTGTACAGCCGCACCCGCTCGTGCAACCCCGACGAGTACGACATCGGGTTCTTCGCACGGCGGAGGATGTAGTCGGGCAGCACGTCGGCGAACGCCCGCCGGACGATCCACTTCTCCTGCCCGTGGCGCAGCTTCAGATCGACCGGCAGCCGCATCGCCAGCTCCACCACGCTGAGGTCGAGGAACGGCACCCGGGCCTCCACGCCGTGCGCCATGGCGGCCCGGTCGACCCGCTGCAACTCGGTGCGGCACAGGTTGCGGATCCGGTGCAGGAACAGCCTGCGGGCCGCGGTCGGGTCGACCTGGTGGTACATCGGGTAGCCGCCGAACAGCTCGTCGGAGCCGTCACCGGTCAGCACCACCTTGATGCCCAGGTCGCGGAGTCGCCGGAAGATCGGCACCGAGACGACCGCGTTGATGATGTCGCCGTACTCGGTCAGCTCGGAGATCCGGATGGCCTCCCGGACGTCGGCGAGCCGGATGTCGCGCGGACGCAGCTCGACCACCACGTGCGGCACGTCGAGGTCGGCGGCGAGCCGCCGGGCGTACGCCACGTCGGGGCTGTCCGCCACGCCGACGGTCACCGCGACGCAATCCGGGTGGATGTCGCGCACCTGCCGCAGGGTCAGCGAGCTGTCCAGGCCACCGGAGAGCACCACCCCGACGGTCAGGTCGGTCTCCACCCGCATCCGGATCGCGTCGCTGAGCGCGGCGCGGACCAGCAGCGCGGCCTCGTCCGGGTCGTCGATGACCGGTAGGCCGTCGCCGATGGTGAGCAGGTCCACGTACGGGCTCAGTCGTACGTGCCCGTCCGCGTCCGCCCAGCCGTGGTGCCCGGGCGGCACCTCGGCGATCGGGGCGCCGTGCCCGACGAGCGCCTTGACCTCGGAGGCGAGGTGCAGGCAGCCGGGCCGACGGGACCAGTACAGCGGCTTGACCCCGAGCGGGTCGCGGGCCAGGTACGCCCGGCCGGTGGCCCGCTCGACGACCGCGAAGGCGTACTCACCGCGGAGCCGGGTCACCGCCGCCTCGCCCCACTGGTGGAACGCGGCGAGCAGCACCTCGGTGTCGCTCTCGGTACGGAAGGCCTGCCCCAGGCGGGTCAGCTGCGCCCGCAACTCGCGGTAGTTGAAGATCTCGCCGTTGAAGCAGAGCAGCCACCGCTCGTCGGTCGAGGTCCACGGCTGCACGGCCCGGTCCCGGTCGACGACCCGCAGCCGGCGGGTGCCGGCGAGCAGCCCGTTCTCGGAACGGGTCTCGGTGACCTCACCGCGCGGGGCCAGGACGGCGAGCATCCGCCGGAAGGTCGCCGGGTCGGCCTCGGGCCCGATGCTCAACGCGATGCCGCACACCGGCTCAGACCCCCATCTCGGCCTCGTACGCCCGGCGCAGTCGACGCCGGGCGGTGGGCGCGAGACACAGGTGCCAGGCCTGTCCCTCGTCGATCACGTTCAGCTCGCCGGCCTCCTGCCGGCTCAGCAGCAGCTCCGCCAGGGCGTCCCGCGCGCCGAAACGCTCGAACCAGGCCAGCTCGACGTCGACGGAGTAGCCGAGGCAGTGCCCGCTGGGCAGCATCGCCGCGTAGCCCAGGCGGCGCAGCCGGTACTGGTGCTCGGCGCTGCGGACCAGGCTGGTCACCCACAGCGGCGGGGTGGCCGTCGGCGCGACGGCGGTGAACTCCCGTCCGATGTCGTTGAGCAGCGCCACCACCTCGCGCCGGGCGCGGCGGAACAGCAGGCCCGCGGTGTGCGGGGTGGAGTCGGGTCGCAGCCGGCGACGCAGCCCGCGCGCGGCCCGGCCCAGCATCGTGGCGGGCTGCTCCTGGTAGCGGAAGCGCAGCAGGTCACGGCGGCGCAGCCACTCCAGGTCGACCAGCTCGGCGCTGCCGTTGACCTGGTCGTCGGTGACGAAGGTCGGCGCGTCCTGCCACCACAGCACGTCGATGCGGGAGAGCAGGTAGATCCGGACCAGCGCGCCGAGGTCACGCGCCGAGGTGCGGTCGTTCGGCTGGTAGCGGGCCATCTCCAGCAGCAGCGTCTCGCGCGCGCCGATCAGCCCCTGCGGGGTGGCGTCGAGGACTGCCGCGAGTGCCGGCTCCCGCAGCCGCTCGTCGATGAGCACCTGCCGGGCCCGGGTGCTGGCCGCGTCGGCCAACGCCCCGACCTCGACCAGCAGTTCGGCGACGGCGGCCCGGTACGCGGCCAGGTCGGGCGCGGGGGCGGGAACACGGCGGGGGGTTGTGCCGGAGGGTCGACGGCGGGCCGGAGCGGTGGGCGACGCAGGCGAACCGGGCTGCTGTCCCGGGCTACGGCTGGGCACTCGCATGACGGGGTCCCTTTCTCCGGTCACGGCGCTGGGTGACTCGCCCTGAAACACACCGTAATCATCGGGAAGGGAACGGACCGAACATTCCTCCTATTCCCCCCGAACGGAGCGTGGACGGTGCACCACCCGCCGGTGTGTGTGGTCCTGGGTTGGGGCGCTTTGGAGCTGATGTCGTCAACGAATCAGGGCCCGCCGGCTTGGCATGGGGCCGCCACCGTCACTCGCCGTCCGTCGGCACCAGAGCCTGCACCTCGGCGTACGACGGCAGTCCCGCCGGTGTGGTGGGCCCGCCGAGGCGGACGGCGTCGGCGGCGGCGAGCGCGGCGCCCAGCGCGGCCCGGAACAGCAGCGAGCCGGTGCTGACCCGGGCTACCCCGGCCCTGCCCAACTCGGTCAGCCCCGGCCCGCCGGGCTGGTAAAGCGCGTTCACCGGCGCGTCGATCCGCTCGGTGAGCACCCGCAGTGTCGCGCCGTCGACGGTACCCGGCACGAAGATCCCGTCCGCCCCGGCCGCCCGGTAGGCCCGGGCTCGGGCGAGGGCCTGCGGCAGCGGGTCGGCCACCGGCAGCCACCACGTGTCGGTGCGCGCGTTGACGAACAGGTCCGGCACCGCGGCCTTCACCGCCGCGACCTTGTCGGCGACGCACTCGGGTTCGGCCAGGGTGCCGTCCGAGCGCCCGTCCTCCAGGTTGATCCCGACCACGCCGAGCCCGGCCAACTCCGCCACGTACTCGGCTACCTCGGCCGGGTCGTCGCTGAACCCGGCCTCCACGTCCACGCTGAGCAGCACCGGCAGTCGGGCCAGCCGGCGGGCCAGGGCGAGGGTCTCCGCCGCGGTGGCCGCCGCGCCGTCGGGAAGGCCGGCGGTCGCGGCGACCCCGAGGCTGGTGGTGCCGACGGCCGGATGCCCCCGCGCGGCGAGGGCCGCCGCCGAGGCGTGGTCCCACGCGTTGGGCAACAGCAGAGGGCGGCCGGCGTGGTGCAGGGCGTGGAAGGCGGCACGACGTTCGATCATCGGACGATCACCTCCAGATTCGTTGGCACACGCAGGGTCGGGTGTGGCGCGTGGCGCAACGGGGTCGGGCTGCGCCGGCACCGTTCCCGCAGCACGTCGAGCACCCCGGTGGCCAGCGCCAGGGCGTGTCGGTCGCCGGGGCAACCCCGCTCCCCCGTCCCGAACGTCAACAGACCGGCACCGGGCCGACCGGGCTGGAACCGCGCGGGCTCGGTGAACGCCTGCGCGTCACGGTTGGCGGCGTCGAAGCGCAACAGCACGCGACTTCCCGCTGGCAGGTCCTGCCCGCCCAGCCGTACCCCGTCGACGGTGACCCGTCGGGTGGCCCGGACCGGCGGGTCGAGGCGCAGCACCTCGGCCAGCAGGTCGGCGGTCCCTGCCGTGGTCGGCACTGGGAGAGCGGCCGGGGGGAGCAGGTGATGGGCGGCGGCGCCGATCAGGCCGGCGGTCGCGTCGCTCGCCTGGACCAGCAGACCGATCAGGTTGGCCCGTACCGCCGGCGGACCCTGCGGCGCGAGCGCCAGCAGCGCCGCCACCGCCCGGTCGGCCCGCGCGGTCAGGGCCAGGTCCACCCCCGGGTGGTACGCCGCCGCGACGACCGCGACCGCCGTCCCGGCGGCTGCCGGATCCGCGAAGCCGAGGCGATCGGCCAACGCCCGCAGCGGCACCGGCCGGGCCAGTTCCCGCATCACGTCGAAGCGGTCGCCGACGCGGTCGAGGACGTCCATGGTCAGTCGCGCCGCATCGTGTCGGAGGTCGTCGGGGTTCAGCGGGGCCAACGCCGCCACGACGACGGCCCGACGCTCACCGTGCCGTTCCGGTGGACTGAACCGGCTGACGGTGGCGCGCAGCCAGGCGAGGGTGCCGGGTTGACCGGTGCCGACGGCCGGCACCTGGAACGCCGGGTCGGTCAGCGCGGCGCGCAGGTCGGCGTGGCGCGTCACCGTCCAGCCGCGCTGCGGTTCGAACGAGGGCGGCCCACACGCCGGTGTTCCCGGGGCGGGCGCGATGACGGGCCAGTTGTCGGTCATCGCCCGACCGTAGGGCGGGAACGTTTCGCCCCGCACCGAACGATTCCGCCGCTGTCACCTGTGGGTCGCCGCTGTCACCTGCGGGTCGCCCGTCAGGCGCGGCCGCTGGTGGGCGGCGGGGCTACCGGCGGGTCGAGGGTGTGTTCGGGGATGGCCAGGGCAGCGGCCAGGCCAGGGCGGCCGGTGGGAGTGAGACGGACGGCGCGGCCGGCGCCCCGGCTGACCCAGCCAAGGTCGGTGAAGCGGCGGCAGAGCGCCGCGCCGAGCGCTCCGGCCAGGTGTGGGCGGCGTTCGGTCCAGTCCAGGCAGTCGCGGACCACCGGGCGGCGGGCGGCGCGCAGCACGTCCACGGGTACGCCCAACCCGGCCGCCCAGGCCCACCCGTCGGGCGTCAGCGTCAGCCCGCTGGACCGGTCGAGTCGACGCTCGCTGAGCAGCGCGTCGTACATCAGCACTCCGAGCCGTCCGGCGAGGTGGTCGTAGCAGGTTCGGGCGTACGCCAGGGAGGCGGTGGCGGTCGCCGCGCGCAGCGACCCGGTCGGTGTGGGCGCGGCCGGGGCGTGCCCGGCCAGGTCCTCGATCAGCTGGGCCACCGACGGCCCGGCCAGCCGCAGGTAGCGGTGCCGGCCCTGCCGTTCCTCGACGAGGAGCCCACCACGGACGAGTCGGGTGAGGTGGTCGCTGGCCGTCGACGGGGCGACCCCGGCGCGCCGGGCCAGCTCACCGGCCGTCCACGCCCGCCCGTCGAGCAGCGCCAGGCACATTCCGGCGCGGGTGCCGTCGGCCAGCAGGGCCGCCAGCTCGGCCATCCCCCGGCCCTCGGTGCCAACGCTCATCGCCCCAGTCTAGGAAGGCAGACGCCGAGCCGGTGAACAGCGACCCGGGGGCCTCCGTCACGTGGACGAAGGCCCCCGGGGCTGGTGATGCCGAGAATCAGGCCGGCGGCGTCGGGATGAGGTGCGCGGCGAAGCTGACCGCGGACGGGCTCACCTTCGCTGCCGCCATCCCGCCGGGGGCGGCGAACCGCCGGTCCAGCGCGATGGTGGTGTTGTTCCGGTTGCGGTAGACCACCACGAAACCGGGTCCGCCGGAGTTCTGGATCGGCACGATCGTGGGATCGGTGGCGGCGGTGGCGGCGGTCGGGTCGCCAGGGTTCTCGTACAGGCGCAGCCACTCACCCCAGGTGCCCGAGCCCTGCTCGGTCTCGTACACCCGGTACATCTCGTTGTCGGACCCGCGGGCGACAACAGCGATCCGGCCCAACGCCGGGTCGAGGATCGCTGCCGGGGATCCGGCCGCGGTGAACGTACCCACCGTCTGCCAGGTGGCCGGCCAGGCCCCACCCAGTTCCTGCTTCTTCAACAGCAGCGAACCGTCGGCCGCACGCGCCACCACCGCGGTGCGCGGGCCCTGGATGAGGAAGGCAGCCGGCAGCCCGGTCACGTTCCCGCCCAGGTCGGTCCAACCGGTGAGGGCGCCATCGGTCGAGTAGACCGCCGTCTTGATGGTGCCGGTGCTGGTGGTGGCGACCAACTGAATCCCGGTGCCGAGCGCCACAGTGGCGAGGCCACCGGCGAGGTCGACGTCACCCAGGCTCTTCCACGACGCGGTCGTCCCGGTCTGACGGTAGTGCCAGAGGCGGCCGTCGACGTCCACGCCGAAGAGCACGCTCGTGCCGTTGGCGAGGGTGACCGCGACCGGAGGGGCCGCCAGGGTCGCGCCGAGGTTTCCGGTGGTCGCCCAGGTCGCGGCGTTCGCCGCCGTCTGGGCGCCGGCCCAGACCGTACCCGTGGTGTGCAGGGCGCTGATCTGCGTCTGCTTGCTGGCACCCAACACGTTGAGCGCCGGTTGCCCGGTGAAGGCCTCCGCGCCGAACAGCGGGATGTGCTGGACGTTACTGAAGTCGTCGGGGTTCTGCTGGTGCACGACCCGCACCTGACCGGTGTTGTCAGTGTGCGCGTAAACGATGGTCCCAAGCGCGCTGCCTCCGCTCGGCTCTCCCTGCAACGCAGACGAGCGAGAGAAGGACGCCACCGGCAGGAACGGCATCGGGTCGGCGAACCAGCCTTGCAGGTCGACCAGGATGTGCGCAGTACCGCCGCTGACGTTCTTGATCCGAACTTTCCCCTCGGTGCCCAGCTTGGTCACCACGAGGCTCGATCGGGTGTTGTTGGCCCCGGCGGGGAAGTCGGCCGTCGAGGCGGAGTTCGGAGTGCCGTCAAGCGGCGTGACGGTGAGATACCCGGCGGCCGCGGGGCCGACCACGTGCACGTTGAGGACGGCGGCGGCGATGCCGCGAGTCGGCAGGCCGTTGGTGCCGCCGACCGCGACGTCGACGGAGCCGCTCGCGGGCAACGGCTGGGCGCCGGTGGGCAAGCGGCTGTCGTACAGCCGTGTCGCCGGGATCGGACGCAGACCCGCGCCGGTGGTCGGGCTGTTGGTCCAGTACCCCTGGACCGTGATGGCGACGTGCACGGCGGGCCCGCGAGCCTCCAGTTGCACGTTGCGGCTGCCATCGGAGCTGAGCTTGACCGCCATCACCATAGACGTGGTGGCCTTGACGTAGTCGATGGCGACCTTCGCGGTCGCGCTCGACCCGACCGTCACCCAACCGCTGCCGGTCGAACCTGTCACGACCACGTCGAGCATGATCGCCTTCGCGGTGCTGGGCACCAGCCCGCCACCGGAAAGGTTGGCAGTGCGGGTCCCGCTGGTGGGTAGCGTGCCGGTGGCGATCCCCAGTCCTACTCGGCTGTCGACCACCCGCGTGTGGTTCACCGGCACGAAGCCAGAGCCGACGCTGCCCGTGGCTGTGGTGTAGTAGCCCGCCACGTCCACTCTGATGTGCAGACTGCCGGCCAGGTTGTAAACCGCAATCTTGCCGTTCGCGCCCGGCTTGACCACCGTCGAGTTGGTGATCACCTCGCCGGCGGCGGCATTCAGCTCCGAGGTCGTCCGGCTTGTCTGGTCAGGATAAACGGACAGGAACGTGTTGGCGGTCGGGCTGATCGCCGTCACGTCCACCATCAGCGCGCTGACACCCGTGGCCGGAACGCCGCCGATTCCCAGGGCAGTGAACGACGTGACCGATCCGGCGCCTCGGGTGCCGGCGGTGCTGCCGATACCCGTGCGGGTGTCGAGCAGGGCGACGGTGTCGATCGGTACATAGTCACCACCCCTGCCAGCGGCGTCGGCGCTGGCCCCCGACGGCGCGACGAGGACAGCCGCAGCCGCGACAAGACTTATGACGAGCGTCTTGACGGCCAATTTCTGCAACGACAAAGCTCGGGCAGATCTCAAATTATCAGCCTCCAGGCAGTAAGGGATCACCCCGGCAGCGAATTATCCGCGTATAGCCGGCGAGGTTAACGGTCGAACTTCTGCGGCAGAAGGCCGCTGTCCCACAACTCATCCAACGTCCGGAAGAACTCCGCGCCCTTACGCTCCAGTGCTTTCCGATCGTCGCGAGACATATGGCTCAATGGATCATTGAAACGAAGCCTGTCGGGGCGAGGGCCGACCGAGCCGTGGTAACGCCGACAGGAGGCGCACCACGTATAACTAATAATCGTCGGCCTGCCCTGGCGGTCAGAACCGTACATGTACGTTCTGACTCCTTTGTTTCCACAAGCTGGGCACAGCCGTTCCACTGGCTGATCCACGAAGCGCGGCCCCGCAGCCAGCGCCTGCACCTCAGCTGCGTCAAACACTCGCATGGGTCAATTGCCTCTCGTCCGAGCATTAAACCTGTCCAACATCCGCCTACCATACGCCTCGGCCGCTTCCTCAAAACCGAGCGCACCCTTCGTTCGATGATGGAAGATTTCGTGGAAGACCGTCGTGACGGCCTCATCCATATCTCTCAGCCCAAGGTCCGAGATCTGAATCAGAGGTTTCCCTGTGGCGCCCAGTTCTGGAACGCCATTGATATGAGGGCTGTTACCAAAAGCCAGGCCACCGTCCGGTTGCAAGATCTCCGGTACGCGCTCGACGTCGTATTTCCGGACGCTCATGCCAGCCCGGCCGAGGCTCCTCTTGAGCTGGCCGACCGTAACCGCAGCACCATTCCGTCCGCCAGGGAAACTCTGTGACAAGCCACGGAAGGGTCCTATTTGAACGCCACGGCCAGCGGAAGTCAGCAGACCGCGTGCTTCTCCGATACCTGCGCTGAGCGCCTTGCTACCCGCCGACTGGAGACCCCCGCTCAGCCCGCGGATGCCCGCTCCCAGCGCCTGGCCCGCGATGGAGCCGAGCGCACCGCCAGCAGCACCGAACAGGCCGCCCATGGCGGTGGCGCCGGCGAGGTCCCAGCCACGCTTGCCGTCCATGTAGCCGGTGACCGCCGAGCCGACCGCGCCGGCGAGCGCCCCGCAGGCCACCGCACCGACACCGGTCCAACCGATGGCCGCGCCGCAGCCCAGGCCGACGACGGCACCGACGGCGAAGCCGGCGATCTCGGCGGCGTGCTCGTCGACGAACTGGGTCGCCTTGTCCCACATCTTCTCGGCGCCCTCGACGAGCGGCGCCAGCTTCTGTGCGGCCGCCAGCCAGAGGTTCTGTTTGAACTTCTGTGGGTCCTGAATCGCCATTGTGGTGAGCGCGACGACGCTCGCCGCCATCTTGAAGCCGGTGGAGACCACCTTGCCGAGCGCGATGAGCGGCTTCGTCAGGGCCTGGATCACCGGCAGCTTGGTGAATTTGACCGCCTGTTTGATGGCCGACTTCGCGGCGGCGGTCACCGCGACCTTTGCCTGGTAGATGCGTTGAGCGACGACCTTGGCCTGTTGTTTCGCCCAGTCGGCGGCGCGGGCCAACTGGTTGTAACCGCTCCGAAGCGCACTGCCAACGATCTTGACCGCGTTCACGGCCTTGTTGGCGATCCACTTCGCGCCGTCGGAGATCACCCGGCCGACCGCCTTGATGCCGGACCAGGCGTAGTGGACGGCGGTGGACACGAAGTTCCGGGCGTAGTTGAACGCCGTGGTCGCGCCACTGACGACGTTGGAGACGGTGTTGCTCACCGCGCTCGCGGCCCGCTTCATCCAGCGCGGCCAGTGGCCGTCCGGGTCGTCGAAGTCCAGCGGGGCGCCAGCACCGTAGGTGTAGCGGTTGGCCAGGATCGAGTCGCCGGAGGTGTAGTTGACGCTGTCCCGCGAGGTGAAGGTGCCGGTGCCGGGCTGGTACCAGCGGGCGCCCATGTCGACCTGCCCGGTGTCCGGGTCGGTCCAGTCCCCCTGGAAGCCCAGCCGGCCGGTGCTGCCGGTGCTGCTCACCTTCTTGCCGAACGGGTCGTACGCGGTGGAGTCGTTGAGGGTGGACAGTTGGGTGTCGGCCGGGTTGATGGCCGCCACCACGTCACCGTGGGCATCGGTCAGCGACAGCCGCTTGTTGGCGGCCTGGGCGGTGGCGAGCAGTTCGTCGTTCGGGCCGCGGCCGTAGTACTCGTACCCGTCGTGCACCACCTCGTCGCCCAGGCCGGCGTAGACGAAGGAGTTGCCGGTTCGGGACGCCACCCGGTCCAGACCGTCGTAGTTGTAGGTCTGGTCCTGCGCTCCGGTGAGTCGGTCGAAGGCGTCGAAGGAGAACTGCTCGGCCAGGCCTGAGCTGGTGCGGGTTCGCAGGGTGCCCCGTGCGGTGTACGCATAGGTGTAGTCGCCGTCGGAGAGCAACCGGTTGCGCTCGTCGAAGGTCGCGGTCTTGGAGCCGGCCCGAACCCGGTTGCCGCTGGCGTCCCAGGCGTACGTGACGGTCCCGGCCGGGCTGGTCCAGGAGATCAGCCGGCCGGCCTTGTCGTAGTCGTAGGTGTTGGCGCCGGCGCCGGCGGTGCCGGTGGTGTTCTTACTGGTGAGGTGGCCGTTCAGGTCAAAGCCGTAGGTGACCGAGGCCACCGTCTGGCCACCCGCGTTGCGCAGCACGTCGCTGGCGACCCGCCCGTAGTCGTCGTAGCCGAAGGTGCGGACGCGGCCGGCGCCGTAGTCGACGGTCTTGACGTCACCGGCGGCGTCGTAGTCAAGCTTCTGCTGCTGGCCGGTGATGCTGTCGGTGAGCGTGTCGAGGCGACCCTTGATGTAGCCGAAGGTGGCCGTGCCGGTCAGGTCGGTGCGGCTGGTCACCCGGCCGTCGTCGTTGTAGTCGAAGCTCGCCGTGCCGGACGGGCCGGCGGTGGACAGCAGCCCGCCCCGGTCGTTCCAGCTGTAGGTGTTGCTGCCACCGGGAGCGTTGACACTGGTCAAGCGGCCGTCCTGGTCGTAGTCCAGGGTCCGGGTCGCGGTCGGCGTGTCACCCCCGGAACCGGTCTCCACGGTCAGTCGACCGGCCGCGTCGTAGGTCCGCGTGCGGCTCACCCCACCGGGGGCGCTGAGCCGCACCGCGTTGCCGTCGGCGTCGTACGCGACGGTCCAGGTGCGGTCCGCGGCGGCCGGGTGGTTCGCCGTGGACGGCTCGATCGCCGACTCCGGGAGGCCCAGCGTGTTGTACGTGTAGATGGTGGAGTTGTTGCGGCCGTCGGTGTAGCGGGTGCGGTTACCGGCGGCGTCGTACCCGAACGTGGTGGTGATCGGGTCGGTGTCGGTCGGCTCGACCTGCTTGACGAGCTGGTCCGCCGCGTCGTACTCGAAGGTGGTGACGGTGTTGTAGGGGTCCTTCGACGACGTCATGTTGCCGGCCACGTCGTAGCCGTAGGTCTGGGTGCGCAGGACGGTGCCGTCGGCCTTGAGGTTGAGGGTGCTGACCCGGTTGCCGAACTGGTCGTACCCGCTCCGGGTGGTGCGGCCGAGGCCGTCGGAGACGCGGACCTGGCGACCGGCGAAGTCGTACCCGAAGATCGTGGCCTCGCCGGTCGGCGCGGTGCTGCGGGTGATGTCGCCGGCCCCGTTGAAGGTGTTGACAGTGGTCGCCCCGGTCGGGGACGACGACGAGGTCAGGTTGCCCGCGTCGTCGTAGGCGAGCTTGCTGACCAGGTTGCGGGTGGTCGGCCGACGCTCGACGACGGTCTGGGTGACCTGCCGGTCGAGGTCGTCGTAGGTCGACTCGACCCGGGCGCCGGTCGGGCCGGTGACCGAGAGGACCTCACCGGTGCGGGTGTAGGTGTAGCGGGTGAGGGCGCGGTCGTCGTTGGTCTTCGACGGTTCGTCCCGTACGGTCAGCCGGTTGAGCTGGTCGTAGGTGTAGCTGGTGACGCCCGCCGGGTCGGTCTCCTCCAACACGTTGCCCACGGCGTCGTAGCGGCGCTTGTGCTCCGGGGTGACCGTCTGGGACACCCCGGGAGCCTGGTACGTCGGCGCGAGGCTGCGCACCACCCGGCCGAGCTTGTCGTACTCGGAGGTGGAGACCCGGCCGAGCGGGTCCTTGACCGCGACCTGCTCGCCGAAGGTGTTGTAGCCGATCGAGCTGGTCGGGTTGGTGGGTACGGCCGGGTTGCCGTCGCTCTCGGCGAGGACGGTCGGGCCGCTCTGCCCGATCTGACGGCCGAGTTCGTCGTACCGGAAGGTGCTGGTGTACTTCGCCTTGTCGGCGCCGCTGACGTTGCCGCGCGGGTCGGTGACCGAGGTACGCAGGCCGCGACGGTCGTACGTGTAGCTGGTCACCCTGGTCTCGCTGCCGGCGGTGACCTTTTCGGTGAGCACGTTCCCGGCGTCGTCGTAGGTGTAGTCGACGACCTCGGAGGTGGCCAGCACCTCCCAGTTCAGGTTCGACGGGTTGCCGGTGCGGACGGTCTGGGTGACGTTGCCGTTGAGGTCGTAGGTGAAGGTGTTGGTGCGGCGCACCCCGCTCGGGTCCAGCACGGTGCTCTTCACCTTGCCGGTCTTGTCCGGCGTGTGGTCGGTGATCTGGGTGCCGTTGGCGCCGACCTTGCGGGTCACGTTGCCGGCGCCGTCGTAGGTGTTCTCCTCGACGACGTAGTCGCGCTTGGAGCCGTCGGGGTTACGGAAGTCCTTGAGGGTGATCTTCTCCAGCAGGTCGTCGCGGTAGTACTTGTACTCCAGTCGCCGACCCATGGCGTCGGTGTCGCTGGCCAGCCGCCCCGCGAAGTCGTACGAGTAGGAGTGCAGGACCAGGTAGTCGCCGGTGCCGGTGCCCGGGGTACCGGCCGGGTCACTGCGCCAGTCCCGCAGCCGCACCTCGGCCACCTTGTTCTGCGCGGTGTACGCCCAGTCGTAGCGGTTGCCGTTGGCGTCGGTCATGGTCGTCTTGTTGCCGAACCGGTCGTAGCCGTAGCTGGTCTCGTTGCCCTCGGGGTCGACGACCCGGACCGGCCGGCCCTCGTCGTCGTAGTCGGTGCTGGTGACCCGCTCGGGGTCACCACCGAGCAGGTCGGAGACGGTGACCTTGGTGGGGTTGCCGTCGGCGTCGTACTCGTTGACCGTCCGGCTCTGGTGCTGCTTGCCGGTGACGGCGTCGGTGGTGACCGGGCCGGTGACGGTGGCGACCCGCGAGTGTCCGTCATAGGTGATCGTGGTGGTGACACCCGCGGGATAGGTGTCGGAGATGACCTTCTCGGTGATCCGTCGGCCGAGCGCGTCGTAGGTGTACTCGGTCACCAGCCCGGATGGCTCGGTCACCTTGTACAGGTCACCGTTCGTGTAATAGGCGTAGCGGGTCACCTTGGAGCGCCCGTCGGAGCTGGTGGCCAACAACCCGGACGGAGAGATGCCGTTGATGCCGGCTTCCGCGCCAGTGGTGTAGGTGTGGGTGACCGTGCTGCCGTCGGGGTTGCCCTGGCTGAGGAGCTGACCGGTGTAGTGGTACGAGAAGGTGGTCCGGTAGTTGTTGTCGGTCGGTCCGCTGGAGCGGCCGTCGCGCTGCTCCACCGCCAGGTCGACGCGCGGGTCGAACTGGTCGGTGATGGTGGTCGAGTAGGTGTAGTAGTTCGTGAAGCACTGCGTGGAGGTACGGCAGCTCTTGCGGGTGGCGAGACGACCCTTGCTGTCGTACGTCATCTCGACCGTGTCACCGTTCTCGTTGGTGACCTTGCTCTGCTGGCCGTCCTCGTTGTAGGAGAACGAGCGGATGGCCATGCCGTCCAACGGGTGCCGCACGAAGATCGGCCCACCGGCGTCACCGGGGATCACCGTGCAGAAGGCCGGGTCGTTCGGGTCGGGCTGGGTGCAGACCTCGGTCGGCGGCGGGGTCGGGGTCGGGCTGGTCTGCCCGGGGCGGTCCTCCTCGCGGGTCTCCAGGCCGAGCGGGGTGCCCGAGCGCAGCAGCCGACCGGCGAGCGCGTCGTACTCGTACAGGTAGGGTCGGTTGGCCGGGTCGAGGACCTGGACGCTGCGCCGCAGGTCGGTGTCACCGCCGTAGACGGTGGGCTGGCCCACCTTCCAGGTGCCGCCGTTGTCGTCGGTGTACTCCTTGACCCGGTCGGTGGCCGTGTCGTACTCGACCTCGGTGGCGACCCGGCCGCTGGGCAGGGTGACCCGGGTCAGCTGCTGGGCGGCCGGCTTGGCGTACTGGAAGTGCGCCTTGGCCGTGTCCGGGCCGATCGGGTGGGAGTAGACGGCGACCTCGTCGATCGTGCCGGCGAAGTTGCGCTGGGCGGTGCTGCCCCAGGCCGGCCAGGAACTGGGCGTGGTCGCCGACGCGAGGCCGACCTGGTTGAACGTCAGCAGCGAGTGCTCGATCGGCTGCCCGGCCAGGTCACCGACCTTGACGCCGTCGAGGTACATGGTCTGGGTGTTGGCCATCGCGGAGAGCACCACGTGGTGCCACGTGTTGTCGTTGACGGTCTTGCCCGAGGTGATCGGCGCGATCGTGCCGGTGGCGAACTGGCCGCGCAGTTTGCCGTCGGTGCCGGTGTAGAGCAGCGGAACGCCGCTGGTGGCGGCGGTGCCGACGGCCTTGTCCTGGTAGCCGATGAGCGGGCCACCGGTCTGGGTCAGGCCGATCTTGAACCACAGCTCGACGGAGACGTCCCGGCTCTTCTTGACCAGCCCCTTGGGCAGCTCCAGGTAGGCCGAGGTGCCGTTGAAGGCGGCGGCGGTGCCGTTGGTGCCCTCCAGCACACCGGGCTGACCCAGCGTGACGTTGTTGCGGTACGTGCCGGCGTCCTTGCCGAGGTTGATCGCCACGTCGCTGGCCGCGCCGGTGCCCTCGGCCTCGCCGAGGTGGTAGTACGAGTCGGGCTTGGCGTCGAGAACGGCGGTGCGGTAGTGCGAACCGGCCGCATAGTCGTAGTTGGTGCAGGCGGACTCCGGGCCGCAGACCTTCGTCAGCAGGTCACCGTTGTACGTGTAGTTCCACGTCAACCTCGCGCCGTTGACCTGGTCGGTGCTGACCGTGGCGATGTGGTTGCCGTTCCACGTGAAGGTCAGCGAGCGGCCGGCGGTGTTGGTCTGGCTGTTGGAGACCTGGGCCTTGGCGAGCTTGCCGGTCATCGGGTCGAGGATCAGGTTGACCGAGTGCCCGGAGTTGTCGGTGATCTTCTGGAGTTTGTTGAGCAGGGAGAACTGGTAGGTGCTGCCGGAACGGTCGATCAGCTTCCAGTTGCTGCTGTCGACGGTGAGTTTCGCGACCCGGCCCGGTGGCGGCGCGTACGTGCCGTCCGGGTTCTTGCCGAACCGCACCTCCTGGCCGTCCGGGTAGCGGACCACCACGTTGCCGGTGCCGTCGTTGTCCGGGACCAGCGTCATGTCGTACCGGCTCGACCAGCCGGCGCCGAAGACACCGGACGTGCGGGGGTCGAGGCTGTTGTAGGTGCGGACCAGGTTCAGCTCCGGACCGACGGTCACCACCGTGGCGTCCACCGCGGAGGTGGCGAAGTTGCCGGTCTGAGCGTCGAACTCGCGGCCCTGCTCGGCGTTGGGTGAGGTGGCGATGCGGGACAGCAGGTCCGGTTGTGGCACTGAGCTGATCATCGTCGAGTACGGCGAGATGACCTCGTTGGCGCTGTCCTTGACGAAGGACCGCCACAGGTAGCTCTTGCCCCAGACCATCCGGCCGGCGGGCACCACCCAGGACTGCTTGGCCTGGTAGCCGGAGTTGGTGCAGTTGGTCGCCGCGCCGGCGTCGGTGCGGTCGCAGATCTCGAACTTGAACGACAGGGTGGCACCGGGTGCGGCGTCGGTGTCCACGGCCCGGGCCCAGAGCAACGGGGTGAGCGTCGGGGCCTGGTAGCCGTTCTCCGGGTAGAGCTCCTGCACCACCGGCGGCACGTCGAAGACCTGGAGCACGATCCGACCGGGTGGCACCTGGTGGTCGGTGAAGACCGCCCCACCGGTACGCACCATGGTGAAGTCGAGGAAGTAGGAGCCGGGCTCCAACCGCTTCACGGTCGCGTCGAGGGTGACCTTCGCGCCACGGGCCAGGGTGGAGGGCAGGTTGGCCGCCCGCTGCTGGGTCACCGCGGCGCCGGTCTGCGCGTTGTAGACCCGGTACGCGAGGTAGTAGTTGGCCGGCGTCCATGCCTCGGCGCCGAGGTTGGTGACGGTCACCTTCACCTTGCCGTCCTGGTTACGCAGGACGGGCGGCTCCGGGGTGGGCTTCGGGATCGCGTACCCGGCGTTGTACGGGCTGTGCGTGACGTAGAGCGCCGGGGGGTTGGCCGTGCCGGTACCCGCGAACTTCTTCCACGCCGAGGTGTCGGTCGTGGACGCGCGCAGCGAGAGACCGTTGTTGGCCTGCTGGCCGTTGACCCAGCGCTGCACCAGATTGCGGCCGGCGGCACCGAGGTCGAACATCTCCCCCGCCGCCGGGCAGGCGGACTGGGACTGGCCGAGGGCGACGTACCCGTGGGCGAACGAGCGGCTGACCAGCGAGCCACCCACCGCCGGCCCGGGATACGAGTAGCCGGTGCCGGCCGACCACGACCCGGTGACCGGGTGGACGGTGACCGCGCGTGCCTTACAGGAGGCCGCGTCGAAGTTGACCGCCGAGAGGGCCGCGCCGTGGATGGTGTGGTTCTGGAGTCGGCTGACCAGGTCGCCGAACTTGAGGTAGGCCGCCGCGTTGGACCCACCGGAGCGGCCGACGAGCAGCTCGCTGCTGCCGGACGTGGAGCTGTCTCCGTGCACGTACATGCTGCTGTCGGCCTTGACCGCGTCGACCGGCGGGCCGACGGTCGGGTCGGCGGCCACCGGGTACCGCCGGTCGGGGTCGGACAACCAGGCCCGGTCGAGGGTGACCTTCAGCGCCGTCTGCCCACCCGTGGTGACCAGTTCGTAGGCGACCTTGGTCGAGGTGGCGGGACCAGCCGTTCCCGAGCCGGCGTCCATCATGTAACCCGGCGGGATGACCCCGCGCTGGTGCCCGTCCCGGTCGCTGAGGACGACCTGACCGTCGACCAGCTTCGCGGTGAGGTTGCGCAGGCTCAGCGGGAACACGTACGAGGTGGGCGCCTTGGCCGAGTGCAGGACCAGGGTTTCCTTCACCCCACCGGCCCGGGGCTCCAGGCGAAGGTCGACGTCGGGGCGTACGCCGGGGTAGGTGACGGCGTTGCCGTCCACCCGGCCCGGTGCGTTGGTCGCCTCGGCCAGACCGAAGCCGAACTCGGTGTCACCGTCGAAGCTCACCCGGGCCACCTGGCTCGCGGCCCCGTTGCTGGCGAGGTGCAGACCGACCGAGTCGGCGGCGGTCCCCCACCCGTCGGCGGCCGGCACCAGAGTGTGGTCGATAGGCGCCCAGGTGCCGTCCGGCTTGCGGTAGTTGATCGGGGCGGAGGAGAACTCGGTGGTCTGGGTGCCGTCGGCGTTGTCGAACACCCGCTGGTTGACGCCGCGCTCGGCCGGCCGTTCCCGGCTGGTCCGCTTGTCGAAGCCCTTGGTGTCGTCGACGGGTGCGGTCGCCACCGACGCCTTGTTGCGGCCGGGGGCGGGCTTGTCGGCGAGCTTGTGCAGCGGGTACTGCCCGCGCTGCGACTTCGGGAGGTCCCGGTTGGGTCGTCCGGGCGTCACGTGTGCCTTGCCCGCCGCCGAGCCCCATGCCTGGGTCGGCTTCGTGCCGCCACCCCGACCGGTGGAGGCGACACCGTCGCGGTCCCGAGCACCGCCCGCGGGCAGCGCGGTCACTCCACTGCCGCCCAGGTTGAGCATCAGCACGCCGGCCAGGGCGGCCACCAGGACGGACCGGGTGGTGCCGGAGCCGAACACCGAGCGTTGCCGGGGTAGCCGACCACGCAGATCGGTCAGCCGACCGCGCGGGTCGGGCAGACGCCGAATGCTGAAGGACATGGTCACCCCTGGATCGAGGACGGGCGGAGAGGCGGAGGGAGGCACGCGAGAGCCGCGGAACCGGCTACGGTCACGCGGAGCTGTGGGCGATCGCCGTTTCCCTCACGGGCACGGCGGTACCACGTCGACCCATCGGTCGACGGAAATTTCAGGAGAATCGAAGAGGCAGATCGGGTGGACGGAACTCACGTCGGAACGGATCGCCCAACAAATCCGGTATCGCCTCGGCACGGCAGAAAGCCGCCAGCTTCGCGGTCACAGCTTCACACCCCCGTGTGCTGCTACTTGTCGATATGCCGCTGTAGGTTGCAGCACGCCCAATCGGCTGTCAAGCCGCAGCGGCGGAGGTCTTCCTGATCAGCACTACGACCTGGGACGATTACTTTCCGTCAAGATCCGGGTCGTTTGGCGGCTTAAGTCCGTTTACTGCTCGCGTCGACCGACTCCCGGATGTCCATCATGGACGCTGGCGAAGTTCACGGGTCGGACCGAGACTCCACGCTTGGCAGGCGACCCACGGTCGTGCATGATGGGCCGCGACCGTGGTGGATGAATCACTCGCCGCACACAGTGGATTCTTTGCAGATGCGGCGATAACCGCAGACCAATCAATTCACTACGGTCGTTCTATTATTCTCGGGGGAGGATGACACAATCGTGTCCCAGTTGACCAAAAAATCCGCACCACGGACGCCTTCTCGGCGTCGATCGTTTGCGTTGACCGCCGCGGCGCTCATCGGCGCCGCCGGCCTCGTGGCACCGCTGCCGGCGTCTCCCGCACAGGCGGCGACCGACGCCTTCAGCTGCACCGGAGCGGCGGCGTTCTTCAACTCGACCACGACCGGCACGCTCGTCCGTCGCCAGTACAGCACCCCGGGCCGCGACGGCGGAGCCTTCACCGCCGCCACCACCATCGGCCCCGCCGGTTGGCAGAACTTCGGTCGCATTCTGGGTGGGCCGGACGGCCGGGTCTACGGCATCAACTCGACCGGCCTGAACCGCTACCGATGGACGGGCAGCACCTGGGAAACCGTCGACGGCAAGCAGAGCTGGATCATCAGTACGAGCTTCACGAACTACGCGACGGCCAGCTTCCGTGACAAGATCACTGTGGACCAGATCGGCGACTTCTACGCCGTCGACGCCCAGGGCAAACTGCGCTGGTACCGGTTCGACGAGCCGACGCGGACGTGGACCATCAACGCGCGCGTCATCGACACCGGCTGGGACCGGTACAACCTGATCGTGGCCGGCGCCCCCGGCGTCCTCTACGCCCGAGCGGCCGACGGCAGGCTCTACCGACACCGGTTCGACCCGGCGAGCCAGCGGTGGCTGCTCCGTGACCGCCTGGTTGGTTCGAGCGGCTGGCAGGGGTTCACCAAGGGGCTCTTCTCCGCCGGCGGAGACACGCTCTTCGGCATCCAGGCCGACGGCGACCTGCTCCAGTACCGCTACCGCGAGGACAACCTGTCCTGGGCGCTGACCGCCGACCCGATCGGCACGGGTTGGGCCGGCTTCCCGAACGTCTTCACCACCACCAACACCTGCCGGCAGGGGGCGATCACCAGCCCCGCGCTGCCCGCCGCTCCGGTGCAGCAGAACGCCCCGTTGGCGGTCGCGCAGGCCCCGGCCGCCGGCACCGCGCTGGGCAGCCTGGAGATCGCCTACAGCGACAACATCGGCCAACTGCGGCACGGGCGCGCGAACCCGGACTCGCTGTCTTCGATCCAGTGGTCACCGGTGCCCGGCACGGAGGCGTACACCGGCAAGCCGTCCGTGGTCTCGGACGCTCAGAACCGGGTCACCATCGTCGCCCACGAGACCACCAGCAACGTGGGTTCGTTGACCCAGAAGACGCCGGCCATGCCGGACTGGAACCCGTGGCTCGCCCTCGGTGGGGCGATGCGCTCGGAGCCAACCGCTGTCCGTCTCTCGGACGACACGCGCGCGGTCTTCGCCCTGGATGCCGATGGCGGGCTGTGGCACCGCCGACAGGACGGCACCGCCGGAGATCTGCTTCCCTGGACGCCGCTGGGCGGCGCCGGCCTGACCGGTACGCCGGTCGTCGTGCCGGGCACGGACGGCACGGCCACCCTCCTGGTGGCCAACGCGGCCGGCACCCTGCAGACCGCCACCTACAAGGGCGGTGCGCTGACCTCCGCCTGGGCGGGGTTGGGTGACGTCGGCTTCGTGGACACGCCGAGCGTGGTGACACTGCCCGGCCGTCGCCTGATGGTGTTCGCCCGACACAGCGACGGAGTGGTCAAGAGCCAGTTGCAGAACACCGACGGCACCTGGCCCGGCACCTGGAACGCGGTCGCAGACAGCGGCATCACTCCGGTGGGCTCCCCGGCCGCCGTCCTGAGCCCCAACACCGGGCGCATCTCGGTCTTCACCCGTACGGCCGACGACACCATCCACCACAGCCGACAGACGGCCGCGGGCTCCACCGCCTGGGGCAACTGGGCCAGCGCGACCATCCCGGACGAGACCTATCCGACCGACCCGACGGCATTCGTCTTCCAGAACTCCAGCGGCACTCGACTCGGGTTCGTGAGCCGCACCGCCAACGGTTCGGTCCGGCTCTACGACATGGACGAGTCGGCCGCCTCGCTCACCACCCGGAACGCCACGGCTCCGGACGTGTCCTTCACCAAGCGGGAGATCCCGCAGCCCCGCGACTGACCAGCACCGGGCCGTCGGCCGTCGGGGTGACCCACCCCGGCGGCCGACGGCCGCGAGGGCGCCTGGCGGGCGACCACCCCCGCCAGGAGAGGCGGCCTAGGCGAACGCCATGACAACGCCCACCACCGTGGCGGCGATCGTGAGCCCGCCGACCAGATAGACCCACCCGGCGTTGAGCCCGACCCCCTTGCCCTCGATCTTGTCCAGCCGACTGGCCAGATCGGCGAGATGCACGGAGTGGCTGTCCCGCACCACCTCAAACTCGACCCTGGCGATGAACGTCTTGGTCTGGTCGGAGAGAGTCTGCCGGAACTCGTTGACGCTCTCGAAGCGCTTCTCGGTGGCGGTCTCCGCCTTCGAAACCGCCTTGTCGGCCCCCGCGAGAGCCAGCTCGACCTGCGCGGCCTGCGATTCAATCTTGGTGGTGATGTTCGCCAGCTTGGCGTCGATCAGCCGTTCGAGAGCATTGAGGCGCAGCTCCATACGCCACTCCACCGCGTGATGCAGAACATCGGCCGGGTCGAGGTTCCTCGGGGTCGACTGTTCGCTGTTCACCGATCACAGCTCCTCCCCCTTCCGGCGAACTGATCGACGCAGCGACGCCCGGAAGATGCGCTCCTGCTCAGGTCAGCGATGAAACGAATCCACTCCGCGACGCTGAGGCAAGCCCACCATAAGCCGGACGGCTAGCAAAAGGCCAGGTCAGGACCCATACGCGACACACCAATGACCTACCGTAGTCGGGTCAGCGGGGTCACTGACCGGTCCGTGCCGTCGTAGCTGCGGGCGGCGTCGAAGTCGCCCGTCGGGCGCTGCCCACCGGTGACGGCGCGGGCCAGCCGCAGATCCGCGTTGCGGAACCGCAGGGCCAGGCTCAGGTGCGGCACCCACACGTCGGGCGCGTGCCACGGGCGGTGTCCGTCGGCTTCGGCGAGGACGTCCCAGACGGCGGCGTGCAGCGCGGTCAGCTCCGGGGTGGGTCGGACGAGCCAGACCAGCGGGGCACTGCCGTCGAGGACGACGACCCGGTCGAGCGTCACCGGCACCGGCAGCGCGGCGTCGAACAACCCGGCCAGGCGGTGCTCGACCCCCGGTGGGAACTCGTCGACGGCGGCGAGGGTGAGGTGCGGCCGGTTGGTCGGATGGATGTTGCGAGCCAGGCTCGGCAGACCGGCGGCCGCCAGCCGGCCCCAGACCGCCCGGACCGCGACCTCCAGGTCGGGCGAGCAGACCAGTTCCACCGTACGCATTCAGCCACGCTACCGGGGTAGCCGCTGGTGACGACGTCAGAGCCAGCCGTTGTCCCGGGCGGTGCGGACGGCCTCGGCCCGGTCGGCGGCGCCGAGCTTCTGCACGGCGGCGGAGAGGTGGTTGCGCACGGTGCCGGTGGACAGGTGCACCCGACGGGCAATCACGGCGACCGGGGCACCGACCTCGGCCAGCCGCAGCGTCTCCAGTTCCCGAGGGGTCAGCGGGCACGGAGGCAGAGTCAACGCGTCGGCGGCCAGCGACGGGTCGACGTAGCGGCCTCCGGCGTGCACCCGACGGATCACGTCGGCGAGCGCCCAACCCGGCGAGCCCTTGGGCAGGAACCCTCGGGCGCCGGCGGTCAACGCCTGGCGCAGGTGCCCGGGTCGACCGTGCCCGGTCAGTACGACCACCGCGCAGTCGGGTCGGACCCGGGTCAGTTCTGCGGCTACCGCGATGCCGTCCAGGCCGGGCATCTCCAGGTCCACCACTGCCACGTCCGGACGGTGCGCCAGCGCAGCGGTAACGGCTGCCTTCCCATCGGCGGCGTGTGCCACCACCTCGATGTCCGGTTCCAGGCCGAGCAGCGCGGCGACGGCGACCCGGATCAGGTCCTCGTCGTCGGCGAGCAGGACGCGGATCACGATGGCGCCGGAACGGTGGCTTCGAGGGTGAAGATCGTGTCCTCCCGGCGTACCCGCAACTCGCCCCCGGCAGCGGCGAGCCGGTCGGCCAGCCCACGCAGGCCGTGGCTGTGCGCGTCCGGGCCACGGTCGTCGGCGCCGTCGTTGGCCACCGTCATCCTGGCCACGTCATCCTCCCGGTCGATGCGGATCCGGCACCAGTCGGCCCGGCTGTGCCGCAGGACGTTGGTGCTCGCCTCGCGCAGCACCGCCGCCAGCTCGATCGCGGCGGGCTGCGGAAGGTCCGCCGGCAGTGGCAGAACCTCGCACCGCACCCCGCAGGAGCGCAGCACCCCCACCACCGCGGTGAGCTGTTCGTCGAGGTCGACGGCCCGGTAGCCGTGCACGGTCTCGCGTACCTCGGTGAGCGCGGAGGCGGCCAGGCGTTGCACCTCGGCGGCTTCCCTCCCGGCCCGTTCCGGGTCGACCGGGGCGAGCCGGGCGGCGAGTTCGGCCTTCAACGCGATCACCGTGAGGCGGTGCCCCAGCACGTCGTGCACATCGCGGGCGAAGCGCAGCCGCTCCTCGGCGGCGGCCAGCCGCGCCTGGGCGGCCTGGCCCTGCCGGGCCTCCACGAGCAGGTCCCAGAACCAGACCTGGAACCCGTTGACGGCGGCCACGGCCACGCCGATCCCGCCGGTCACCGCGAGGTGGCGCGGAACGGAACCGCCGGTCCACCAGGCCACCGCGACCGCCACCGCCAGGACGCCGACCGCCACCGCCAGCGCGGCCCGCCAGCGCACCAGCAGCGGCGTCATGCCGATCAGCGCCGCACCGAGCCAGGCCCACGTCGGCCACCTGCCGGCCGCCACCGGACCCACCAGCGGAACCGTCAGCACCGCCACGCCGACCAGGCTCAGCTCGGCGCGACGCCGCCAGCGCGGGTCGAGCCACGGCGTCACGGCCGCGTACAGGACGACGGTCTGGGCGATCACGAAGGCGAGGATGCCGACCGCGCCGAGCGCCACGCGGCCCCGGTCGGGCTCGCGGGTCAGGCCGACCGCCGGAAGCAGGACGCTCGCCCAGACACCGGTGGCCAGCGACACCAGCGTCGCCCGCCGGGCGCGGCGCAACCGGCGGTCCGCCCGGGGAGTCACCGCCTCGCTCGCCACGCACTGATCCTAGGACCGCCCCGCGCACGGTCCACCCCTGCGAACCGTCACGGTCGGACCGTGCGGTCCGCACGCTTTTCCCGTGACGAACGGGTCTGCCGGCCACCCCGGGGACACCGGCAGGGTCGAGGCATGGAAAACAACCAGATGTACGCGGACAGCCTCACCGCCGTACCGTCGCCCGCGCCCCTGCCCACCGACGAGCCGGCACCCTCGACCCCGACACCGACCACCGCGGCACCGGCCGCCTCGGCAACGGCCAAGAGCAAACGGCGGCTGCTGTGGCACCTGGGCGAGATGGCCCTGGCGATGGTCGCCGGGATGCTGCTGCTGGGGCCGTTGTGGGAGCTGGCCGGCACCGCGCTGGGCGTCGGCGAGGCGCTGGCCCGGCCGGAGGTCGCCGCACTGGTGATGGCCACGAACATGACCGTCGGGATGACGGTGGGGATGCGCTACCGGGCGCACAGCTGGCCCGCGGTCGGCGAGATGGCCGCCGCGATGTACGTGCCGTTCCTGCTGCTGCTCGTGCCGTTTTGGGCCGGCCTGATCGACGCCGACGCGCTGCTGCTCGGCGGGCACCTGCTGATGATCCCCGCGATGGTGCTGGTGGCGGTTCGGCACCGACACGAGGCGCCGGCGCCGGTACGCCGACACCGGGTCGTGGTGGCGCTCGCCCACCGCTGGCCGGCCGGGTTGGCGCTGCTGATGACCGTGGACATGTGGGTCGACCCGAGCGTGCTCAGCCCGTGGACGATGCTGGTGCTGCCCGGCGGCTACCTGGTGATCGGCATGGTCCGCCGCACGCTGGGCGGGCGGGGGGTGCTCGCCACCCAACTCGCCGGTCTGGCCGTCTGGGTCGCCCTGACGCTCGTCGCGGTCGTGGCCGGCGGGCGGACCGCCGCCTGGCTGGTGGCGTTCGGGTGGTTGGCGCACGCCGGTTGGGACCTGGCGCACCACAACGGCCGGGTGGTGCCGCGCAGCTACGCCGAGTTCTGCGTGGTGCTCGACGTGGCCCTCGCCGCGGTGATGGTGCTGGCCATCCTGACCACCGACGCCTGACCGAGGCCGCCGCCGAGATGGTGGAACAGCCGCAGCACGGGCTCGGGGAGCGCTCTTGTGGCGGTCGCCGCAACGGCCCGGACGGCGTGATGAAAGGCTTGGCGCATGAGTTCCGCACCTGCACAGCACGACGCACCGATTGACGCCACCCCCGACGGCACCGACGAGGTGAGCGCCTTCACCGAGCTCGGGCTGCGCGCCGAGCTGCTGGGCGCGCTCGCCGCCCTCGGGTACGAGGAGCCGACCCCCATCCAGCGGGAGGCTATCCCACCGCTGCTGGAGGGTCGGGACCTGCTGGGTCAGGCGGCCACCGGCACCGGCAAGACGGCTGCGTTCGCGCTGCCACTGCTGAACCTCATGGCGGCCCACCGCCAGGGCGGCGACCCGGTGGCGCTGGTGCTGGTGCCGACCCGGGAGCTGGCGGTGCAGGTCTCCGAGGCGTTCCACCGCTACGGCAAGGATCTCGGCGCGCGGGTGCTGCCGATCTACGGTGGGCAGCCGATCGGGCGGCAGCTGCGGGCACTGGACAGCGGTGTCGACGTGGTGGTGGCCACCCCCGGGCGGGCCCTCGACCACATCGCCCGGGGCACCCTGCGCCTCGGTGGGTTGGCCACGGTGGTGCTCGACGAGGCCGACGAGATGCTCGACATGGGCTTCGCCGAGGACATCGAGGCGATCCTGGAGCACGCTCCGGCGCAGCGTCAGACGGTGCTCTTCTCGGCCACCATGCCGTCGCGCATCGACGGGATGGCCCGCCAGCACCTGCGGGAGCCGGTGCGGATCGAGATCGGCCGGGAGCAGACGGTCGCGGGTGAGGCGCCCCGGGTGCGGCAGAGCGCGTACATCGTGACCCGGGCGCACAAGCCGGCCGCGCTGGGACGGGTGTTGGACGTGGAGTCCCCGACCGCGGCGATCGTGTTCTGCCGCAGCCGGGAAGAGGTCGACCGGTTGACCGAGACGATGAACGGTCGGGGCTACCGCTCCGAGGCGCTGCACGGTGGCATGAGCCAGGAGCAGCGCGACCGGGTCATGGGCCGGCTGCGGGCGGGCACGGCCGACCTGCTGGTGGCCACTGACGTGGCGGCCCGTGGGCTGGACGTCGAGCAGCTGACCCACGTCGTCAACTACGACGTGCCGTCCGCCCCCGAGTCGTACGTGCACCGGATCGGTCGGGTGGGTCGGGCTGGCCGCGAGGGTGTGGCGATCACCCTCGCCGAGCCGCGCGAGCACCGGATGCTCAAGACCATCGAGCGGGTGACCGGCCAACGGATCACCATCGACAAGATCCCCACCGTGGCCGACATGCGCACCCGGCGGCTGGAGCTGACCCAGGCGGCCCTGCGCGAGAGCCTGCTGGAGGACGACCTCGACCCGTTCCGGGTGATCGTGGAGACGTTGACCGACGAGTTCGACCTGATGGAGGTCGCCCTCGCCGCCGTGAAGCTGGCCCACGAGGTGACGTCGCCCGGCTCCGACGACGAGGAGGAGATCCCGCAGGTTCCGGTCCGCGGGCCGCGCGAGGGTCGCCCGGAGACCGGTGGCCGGGGCGGCGACCGGCGGGGCGGTGGCCGGCCACGCTCCGGCGGCGGCAACACCGTCCAGGTCTTCGTCGGCCTGGGCCGACGCGCCGGGGTGCGCCCACAGGACCTGGTCGGCGCGATCACCGGGGAGACCGGCATCCGCGGCCGGGACATCGGTTCCATCGAGATCGCCGACCGGTTCTCGCTGGTGGAGGTGCCGCAGGGGGTGGCCGACGAGGTCATCTCCGGGTTGCGCTCCAGCACGATCAAGGGCCGCAAGGCCACCGTGCGCCGGGACCGCGGGGGCGACGAGCGCTGAGCACGCCGTCGGCGACCGCCGGGGTACGACGGTCGCCGACGCCGGTCAGAGGGCGTACGGGCCGAAGCGGCCCCAGGCCACCACGGCGGCGAGGACGAGCAGCACCGCGCAGGTGATCGCGCCCTGGATCTCGGTGCGACGCCCCTCCGGGGTGGCCTGCTGCTTCCGGCCGCGCAGGTGCACCAGGATGCCGCCGATCATGACGATGACCAGCCCGACGGCGGCGAGCGGGGTGAGCACGGTGGCGATGCCGGCGAGGCCGGGCAGCACGAGCCCGACGGCGGCCAGCAGCTCGACCGCGCCGAGCGACTTGACCTGCGACGGCGGGACCGGGTCCACCCACCGCATCACGTCGCGCAACTTCTCCTTGGGCTGGCTCAGCTTGGCCAGCCCGACGCCGGCGAAGACGGCGGCGAGCAGGATCTGAATGATCCAGAGCACCACGTTCACGGGGGTTCCTCCAGGGGGCCGCCTCGCGGCGGAGAGGTGGGCGAGGGTGCAGACGAGACAGTAGACCTCCGCCCGCGTACCAGAAGGGCCCCCGCCGTCGCAAGACGGCGGGGGCCCGGATGGTCGGAGCGTCAGACCGCGAAGAGCGCCGGACCGTCCAGCGTCTTCACGTCGGCCGGGCGCAGCGCCAGGGCGAGCACGTCGGCCACGTCGGCCAGGGTGTGCACGGTCAGCGCCTCGCGCACCTCGGTCGGCAGGTCGTCCAGGTCGGGCTCGTTACGCGCCGGGATGATCACCTCGGTGAGGCCGGCCCGGTGCGCGGCGAGCAGCTTCTGCTTCACCCCACCGATCGGCAGCACCCGACCGGAGAGCGTCACCTCACCGGTCATCCCGAACTCGGGGCGGACCGGACGACCGGTGACCAGCGACGCCAGGGCCGTGACCATGGTGATGCCGGCGCTCGGGCCGTCCTTGGGCACCGCGCCCGCCGGGAAGTGGACGTGGATCCGGCGTCCCGCCAGGGCGTTCGGGTCGATGCCGAACCGCCGCCCGTTGGAGCGCAGGTAGGAGAGCGCGATGTGCGCCGACTCCTTCATCACGTCACCGAGCTGGCCGGTCAGGGTCAGCCCCGGCTCGCCCTCCATGCTGGTCGCCTCGATGAAGAGCACGTCCCCACCGGCGCCCGTGACGGCCAGGCCGGTGGCCACGCCGGGCACGGCGGTCCGCTCGGCCGATTCCGGGGTGAACTTCGGCCGCCCCAGGTAGCCGGCGAGGTTGTCGGTGCCGACGCGTACCGGCGTCGAGTCCGTCGCCAGCGCCACCGCCACCTTGCGCAGGATCTTGGCCAGGGCACGCTCGAGCTGCCGGACGCCGGCCTCCCGGGTGTACTCCCCCGCGATCAGCGCGAGAGCCTCGTCGGCGACGCTGACCTCGTCCGCGGTCAGCCCGGCCCGCTCCCGCTGCCGGGGCAGCAGGTGGTCACGGGCGATGGCGACCTTCTCGTCCTCGGTGTACCCGTCCAGGGTGACCAGCTCCATCCGGTCCAGCAGGGGGCCGGGGATGGACTCCACCACGTTGGCGGTGGCCAGGAAGAGCACGTCGGACAGGTCGAGGTCGACCTCCAGGTAGTGGTCCCGGAAGGTGTGGTTCTGGGCCGGGTCGAGCACCTCCAGCAGGGCGGCGGCCGGGTCACCGGCGTAGCCGGCGGCCAGCTTGTCCACCTCGTCGAGGAGCACGACCGGGTTCATCGAACCGGCCTCGCGCAGCGCGCGGACGATCCGACCGGGCAGCGCCCCCACGTAGGTGCGCCGGTGCCCGCGGATCTCCGCCTCGTCGCGGACGCCGCCGAGCGATACCCGGACGAAGTTGCGCCCGAGCGCCCGCGCCACGGACTCGCCGAGGCTGGTCTTGCCTACACCGGGAGGACCGGCGAGGGCGAGCACCGCGCCGGAGCCGCGACCGCCGACCACACCGAGGTTGCGCTCGGCACGCCGGTTGCGCACCGCCAGGTACTCCAGGATGCGGTCCTTCACGTCGGCCAGGCCGGCGTGGTCGGCGTCGAGCACCGCCCGGGCCGCGGCCAGGTCGGTGTTGTCCTCGGTGCGCGTGCCCCACGGCATCTCGAGCACGGTGTCCAGCCAGGTACGGATCCAGCCGGCCTCCGGGGAGGCGTCACTGGCCCGCTCCAGCTTCCCGACCTCGCGCATGGCCGCCTCGCGTACCTTCTCCGGCAGCTCGGCGGACTCGACCCGGGAGCGGTAGTCGGCCGAGCCGTCCGGCTCGTCCTCGCCCAGCTCCTTGCGGATCGCGGCGAGCTGCTGACGCAGCAGGAACTCGCGCTGGGACTTCTCCAGCCCCTCGCGGACGTCACTGTTGATCTGCTCGGTGACCTCCTGCTCGGCCAGGTAGTCCTTCACCCAGCCGACCAGCAGCTCCAGCCGGGCGGTGACGTCCGGTGCGGCGAGCAGCTCGTTCTTCTGCTCCAGCGTCAGCCAGGGCGCGTAACCGGCCGAGTCGGCCAACTCGGAGAGGTCGGTCATCCGCTCCACCGCGTCGATGACCTGCCAGGCGCCACGCTGCTGGAGCACGGAGGTCACCAGGGCGCGGTACTCGCGGGCGAGTTCCCGGGCCCGTCCGGCGTAGGCGGGTTCGTCGAGTTCGGTCGCCTCGACCCAGAGGGCGGCGCCGGGGCCGGGCACGCCGGAGCCGATCCGGGCCCGGGACAGGCCGCGGATGACGGCGGCGGGCTCACCCTCGGGGAGCCGGCCGACCTTCTCGATGGTGGCGACCACGCCGACCGGCCCGTACTCGCCGTCGATGCGCGGCACGGCCAGCAGCTTGCGGTCGCCGGTCGCCCGCGCCGCGTCGATCGCGGCCTGGGTGGTGGGGTCGAGGGTCACCGGGATGACCATGCCGGGCAGCAGCACGGCGTCGGTCAGGGGAAGTACCGGAAGAGTTGCCATCGAACACCTGCTATCGCGTTGAGTTGAGCGTGTCTCACTCAAGTAACAAAGCGTTCCCCTTGTTCCGGCCTGTGACCCAGACCACTCTTCCGCCCGGTCCGTCGGGTCGCCCGGGACCGGCGGGCGACCCGACGAGACGCCTCAGGTGAGCTTGCCCTTCACCGTGTTCACCACCGAGCCGACCACCCCCGGGTTGGTGCCGTAGAGGCGAGGGTCACCCGGGGGCAGCACCGGTTCCGGCGCGTTCGCCCGGGGGTTGTCGTCGTACCGGAACTCGCCCTTGCCGTCCGGCGAGGGCCCGGAGGCCCAGCGCCCCTGGGCGGCGTCGGTGCCCGAGGAGAAACCCAGGTACGTGTAGCCGTACTCCTCGGTGAGTTCGCCCGAGTCCGGGAACGCCTCCGGCACCGGCATCTCCTCCAGCCCGTCCTCCTTGAGCTGCTCGATCGCCGCCAGCCACATGTTCTGGTGCATCGTGTCGCGGGCCAGCAGGAAGCGCAGCATCTGCTTGACGCCCGGGTCGTCGGTCATGTGGAACAACCGGGCGACCTGGAGCCGACCCTGCGCCTCGGCGGTGACGTTGAGCTGGAAGTCGGCCAACAGGTTGCCGCTGGCGGTGATGAACGAGCCGTTCCAGGGCACCCCGTTCGAGTCGGCCGGCAGGGCGCCACCACCGCCGTGGATGAAGTGCGCCGGGTTCTCACCGGCGTAGGTCGCGGCGCCTCCGGGGTCCTCCGCGATCCCCTCGGTCAGCGACAGCGGCGCGTTGTCCAACAGTCGGGTGATCATCGTGACGATCATCTCGACGTGGCCCATCTCCTCGGTGCCGACATCGAGCAGCAGATCCTTGTACTTGCCGGGCAGCCGGCAGTTCCAACCCTGGAAGAGATACTGGTTGGCGACGGTCATCTCGCCCCACTTGCCGCCCAGCACCTCCTGCAACCGCCGGGCGAACGCCGCGTCCGGGCCGTCCGGTTTGGCCTCGAACTGCAGATCCTTGACGTGGCTGAACATCCAACCTCCTCGGTACCAGAAACAGGTAGCGAGGCCGTTCCCGCCCTGCTGACCCGAGCGGGCCAACCGGTGTCCCGCCCGGGTCAGCGCAGCGGCAGCAGCACCTCCAGCGCCACTCCACGGGGCCGCAGCCGGTACGCCCGCAACGCTCCCCCGTCCGTCGCGACGAGCTGCCGCGCGATCCACAGACCCAGGCCGGACATCCCGACGGCCGGCGCCGGACGCCGCAGCGCGACCAGCAACGCGTCGTCGACCCGCCCCTCGTCGGTGACCAGGATGCTCAGCCCGGGGCCGCGCAGGGTGGCGTAGAGCCCGACCTGTCCGTCCGGTGGCCCGTGCCGCAACGCGTTCTCCACGAGGTTGACCAGCACCTGTCGGGTTCGTCCGGCCGGCACCGGGCAGGAGGCCGCCCGTCGGGTGGCCCGCGCCCGCCGGCGGCCGACCGGCACCAGCGCGGCGGCCTCCCGCAGGATGCCCGCCAGCGGGACGGCCGGCTCCGGCTGCGGGGGCGGCGTCAGCACGCCGGTGCCGGCGGTCGCGTCGCGCAGCAGGCTCTGCAGGTGGGCTGCCTGGTCGCGGGCCAGCTCAGTGATCGCCCGACGGTCGTCGCTGGTCAGCTCTCGACGCTCGTCGGCCAGCGCGCGGGTCAGTGAGGTCAGGGTGGTGATCGGCGTCCGGAACTCGTGGCACAGCACCCGCAGCAGCAGGTCCGAGTCGGCCTCCGTCGGTCGCCTCTCGCCGGGTGTCGGTTCGATGTGGTGCAACCCTCGCAACAGGTCCCGCAAACCGTGCCGTACGCGCATCCACCCGACTCCCCTCGTTCGGTGCGAACCCGCATGATCGGTACCCGCTGGGGAACGGCCCAGACATGCCGGGAGCCTCCACCTTGCGACTCGTCGTCGTGGACGATCACCCCCTGTTCGTCCGCGGCCTGGAGTTGCTGCTCCCGATCACCACCAACGGTCGCGCCGAGGTGGTCGCCTCGACCGGCGACGCCGCCGCGGCCGCGGCGCTGGTCAGCAACTGCTGCCCCGACCTGGCCCTGGTCGACCTGCACATGCCGCCGCCCGGCGGCATCCGGGCGGTGGCCGCGATCCGGCGGACCACCCCACGGGTACGGGTGGTCGCGATGTCCGGTTCCGCCGACCCCGGGCCGGCGGTGGAGGCGCTGCGCGCCGGCGCCGAGGGGTTCCTGCCCAAGACCAGCGAAGCCGAGGAACTGCTGCCGCCGCTGCTGGCCATCCTCGACGGCTGGGCGGTGCTGCCGGCCGAACTGCTGCGCGCCATGTTGCGGCCCACCCGCTCCGCGCCCGTCGACCTGGACGGCGAGGAACGGCGGCTGCTGCGGGCGATCGCCGGCGGTCGCAGCACCGTCGACATCGCCGAAGAACTGCACGTCTCGGAACGGACGGTGAAACGGATGACCGCCGCGTTGCTGCGCAAGTTGCGGGTCTCGAACCGGGCCGAGGCGGCCGCCATCGCGGGTCACAGCGGCATCCTCGGGGAATGACGCCTCGTCATCGGGCCGATTCACGGTTTTGCTCGGTAACGGAATCGCGACGCGCCGAATGAATGGAAGGCATATTGTTGCGGATTACCGGGGTGATAGGTCAGACTTTGGACACATCCCGCCGCACACAGGGAGTAATCGGCAATGGCGAGAAAAGTAATCACGGTCCTGACCGACGACCTCGACGGTGGGAAGGCCGACCGGACGGTCGAGTTCAGTCTCGACGGCGTGGCCTACACGATCGATGTCTCCGACGAGAATGCCGGCGTCCTGCGCAAGGCGCTCGATCCGTACATCAATGCGGGTCGGCGGATCGGGCGCGGCCCGGTGGAGAGCACCCGTTCAGTCCGACGGCCGGGGCGACCCGCCGGCGCGGGAATGGATCGGGAGCAGAACCGGGCCATCCGGGAATGGGCCGTCAAGAACGGCTACAAGATTTCCGAGCGCGGCCGGATCCCGGTTGAGGTCGTCGAGGCATACAAGAGCCGCTGACGCGACTCGACGGGGCCCCGCCGGAAACGGCGGGGCCCCGTCG
Source organism: Micromonospora sp. NPDC050784 (assembly GCF_044456765.1). Classification (NCBI taxonomy): domain Bacteria; kingdom Bacillati; phylum Actinomycetota; class Actinomycetes; order Micromonosporales; family Micromonosporaceae; genus Micromonospora; species Micromonospora sp. NPDC050784. The sequence goes on from NZ_JBITGG010000019.1 coordinate 68,717, forward strand.
TATGTCCGGGCACCGACGTGACGCGGCGGCCGGCCACCCCGGGCTGTCGCCCCGGGTGACCGGCCGCCGTTGGTACGTCAGCTCAGTTGACGTCGATGCGCACCGAGTCGAAGGCGGGGGTCTGGTTGGCCCGCTCCATCATCGGCAGGCGGTGCGAGCCGTCACCGGCCCAGACGGAGCACTGGGCGGTACCCGACTCCGGCAGACCCGGAATCTGGATCGTCACCTCGTCGGGCTGGGCGCCACCGCGGCCGTCCTCGGTCGCGACGAAGAACGCGGGCACCTCCTGCGGCTCCGGCGGAGCGGTCAGGCTGTCCAGCATCCGGCAGGCGGTGTGGAAGTGACCGCGGACCAGGCCCTGGTCGTTGAGCAGCGAGCTCTCCACGTAGTAGCCACCCTGGCCGGCGGCCAGGAAGCGGTCCCGGATCAGGTTGCGGGTGCTGACCCGCAGGGTGAAGGGCTGGTTCTGGCCTACCTGCTCGGGGAACTGGGTGATCAGCAGCGACGGGTTGTTGGCCGCCGCGCCGACCTCACCGAACTCGGTGCTCACGCAGCGGTTGCCGTTCTGGAAACCGTCGTGCGGCTGGAGCCGGCTCTCGTCGCAGTCGTTGGCGAGCACGCCCAGCCCGGCGCCGGGCTCGGTGCCACCACCGTTGTTGCCACCGCCGTTGTTGCCGCCACCGGGGGTGGTGGTGGGCGTGCTGCCGCCGCCGTTGTTGCCGCCACCGGGGGTGGTGGGCTGCACCTGGCACTCGGCGAGCTGCGCGAGGCCCTGCGGCCGGGGTCCGACCCGGTCGATGGCGGTCGTGATCCGGTCCAGCACGGCGCGCCGCTTGCCGGCCAGCGGCTGGAGGATCGCGCTGCGGATGAACGCCTCACCCTTGCTGCCCTCGGCGGCCAGCCGGCGGTCCGCCTCGGCGATCTGGGTCTGCAACTGGGCGAGGTTGCGGTCCACCTCGGCCCGCGCCCGGTCCGGCACCTGCGGCAGTTTGGCCGCCACATCCGGACAGGCGACGGCCGTGCCGGTGCCCACGGTGCCGTCCTTGCCGTCCTCGCACTCGGGGACCGACTGCTGTCCGTCACCCCAGTGATTACGCACCCACCGACCGTTCTGCCAGGTCCGGCTGGTCGAGCCGGCACCAGTCGGCGCGGTCGCGCCCGGGCTCGGCTCCACGCACTGCCCCGCAGCCGGACGTGGCTTATTTGTCCGCCGGTCCTGGGCCGACGAAATCTGAGTCACGGCGACAACTCCGCCGAAGACCGCGAGCGTGCCGACAACTGCCAGCAGACGCTTGCTCCGCGCGTTGCCGGAAGGCCGGCGCGCCCGAGTGGACCTGCGCATCGAATTGCTCTCCTTCTCGATCCGGTAGTGGATTTCTGCCCTCGGCGGACCGACGGATGTTTGAGGTGGCACGCCGCGGTGGGGACCCACCGTGACCTACCCGGTAATGCGTCGATGGCCGACGATGCCCTTTCCGCACCGTCTCCCGCGCCCGGGAGCGCGGTTGGGGAGATCCTGTTCATTCGCGCAGGAGTACGGGGCGGCGGCCGGGAAGGTTCAACTGACGCACAGGAAATTGCCGCGGCCCGGCACGGAGCCGGTGCGGAGCAGGGATCAGCAGGTGAAACGGGCGCCGGTCAGTCGGCGCAGAGGTGGTCGAAGGCGAACCCACCGACCAGTTCGTGGCGGCGCTGGCTCAGCGCGGCGATCTGCGCGGTCCACTCGGTGCGGGGCAGCAGGTCCGCGACAGCGTTCTCCCGCAGTCGCTCGCCCACGGCGACGGCGGCGAGATCCTCGGCCAGCCGGGCCGCGTCGACACCGCAGGAGAAGCGGTGTTCGGTCACCGAGACCCGCTCGACGAGGCAGGCGTCGGGGCGTACCTGCACCCAGCTCCACCCCTGCGCCGGCCCGTCCACCCAGCGGACGTGCAGCCCTCGCACGATCGGGTCGGCCACCTGCCCGGCCACGTACGCCTCGACCGCCGCCGCGCGGGTCAGCGCACCGAGGTCGTTGACCGGCCCGGTACGCCCGTCTGGCAGCCGGCCGAGGATGTCCCGGAAGCCCACCGGCGCCGGTTCGGTCTCGTCGCCGGTGGTCCCGCCGTCGGCGTAACTGCGCGCGTCGATCACGTACTCGACCAGGCGGCGGCCGTGCTCGGCGGCCCGCAGGGTCGGCGAACCGATCCGCAGCACGGGCAGGCCGGCGGCGGCGCTCACCGCGTCCTTGAGTCGCTCCACGCGCTGCTCCGCCGAGCCGGGTGACGGCTCCGGGCCGATCTCCACGGCGACGACCGGACGGCCGGTGTCGGCGGCGTAGACCACGAAGTCGAAGCTGGCGCGGCTCGCCGAGGTCCACTGGCTGCCGGTGACACCGGGTGGGCGACCCTGGACCAGCTCACTGAGCCGGCGTGCCGACAGGACCCGGTGGCCGGCGCGGCTGAGCAGCGCGTCGCGCCCCGCCTCGGCGGGCATCGCCCGCAGCCAACCGCGGTCGTCGCTCCCGATGCTCGTCATTTGCCTGATCCATCCGCCGGTCGGTCGAGCCGGGCCGAGTCTAGGTGGTCGATCATGGGCCACCGACTTCTGATGTGACCGGGATCACAGCAGCGCCGATGTTCCAGGGATGGTCGACGGGTGTATCCAGCGACGCCGGTACCGGACCGGCCCGGAGGTGACCATGTCGCGACAGCAGTTCGGCTTCCTCGCCGGGTTCCTCGCCGTGGCGGTCTCGGCGCTCGCCGGCGTCGGGGTGGCCGCCCTCGCCGTGCTCGCCGGCCTGCTCGGCTGGCTGGTCGTCCGGGTGCTCGACGGCGACCTGGCGGTGACCGGTCTCGGCGACCGCACCGACGCTCGGCGACGCCGATGACCACCCGCCCGTCCATGGGGACGAACCCCAGCACCGGACTGGCCGCCGGGACGACCGGTTCGGGGCGTCGCCCGGGCGACGCGGGGGACGTCGCACGGATCGCGGTGCAGGCGGCCAGCCTCGTGCCGGGCGTGTCCGTCGTCCGCCCGGCGGCGGTCCGCCTGGATGACCGGTCCGTCGGACTCGACCTGCACCTGATCACCTGGTACGGACACAGCGTGCCGACGATCGCCGAAACGGTCCGGGCGGTGGTCGCCGAGCGGGTGGCCGCCCAGACCGGGCTCAGCGTAGCGGTGGTGACCGTCACCGTGGACGACCTGCTCGTCCCCGGGGTCGATTCCTCCGCAGTCGGCACCGCCGCACCGGAGGACGGCTGAGATGCGCACCGCCAACCGGGTCGCCTCGGTGCTGCTGGCCACCGCCCTGCTTCTCGGCGGCACGGCGACGGCCGTCCAGGCGTTGCTGCTCACCCTGCACCGCCCGACGCTGCTCGACACCACCGGCTGGTTCGACGCGCTGAGCGGCACCCGGTGGCGTGACCCCACGGTCCGGGCCGTCGCCGGCGGGGCGCTCCTGCTGGGCCTGGCCCTCCTCGTCGCCCAACTGCGCCGCTGGACACCGGTCCGCCTGCGCACCGACGAACGCGACGGCTGGCACCTGCACCGACGCTGTGTGGAGCGGCGGCTCGCCGACGCCGCCAGCGCGGTGCCGGGCGTCCTTCGCGCGCGGGTGCGGGTCCGACGACGCGACGGCCAGTGGCGTCCCCGGGTCCGCGCGACCGGCGACCCGGCCGCCCGGGCGGAGATTGAGTTCGCCGTGCACCAGGAGTTGCACCGCCTCACCGCACCCCGCCCCGCCCGGATCGACGTCCGGCTGCTGCCTCGGCGGCGGCCGGCGTGACCAACGCCGGGCACCGACTGTTGTGGACCATCATCGCGCTGCTGCTGGTGGCGAGCGGCGCGACGGCGCTGGCGGCCAGCTTCGGCACGCTGCCCGGCGCTGACCCGGCGGCGATGCTGCTCAGCGCCGAGCTGGTCGACCGGTGGCGGTTGGCCGCGCCGTGGAGCACCCTCGCCGCGGCGGTCGCCGGGACGTTGTTCGCACTGGCCGGGCAGCGCCTGCTGGTCCGGGAGCTGCGGGGCCCGGACGGCACGCTGCGCGGCGTCCTGAGCCACCCCGGACGCCGGCCGGGCCGCACCCGGGTGGCCGCCGACGTCCTCGCCGACGCGCTGGTGCGCGACCTGACCGGCAACCCCGGGGTACGCCGGGCCCGGGTGGTGCTCACCGGCGCGCCACCGCACCCCGACGTGTGGATCCGCGTGGACCTCACCGCCGACGCGCCGGCCGCCGGCGTACGCGAGCACGTTCGCGCCGCCGTCCGCCGATTCGCGGCGACGACCGACTGCCAGCCCGCCCACCTCGACGTGACCGCCCGCATCGAGCCCGGCCACCCCTGACCCGGCCCGCAGGGCATGATCGGTGCCGGTGGCGAACGGAGGTACGCGGGTGCGGGTGGTGTCGCTGGTGCCGTCCCTGACCGAGGCGGTGGCGCTGACCGTGCCGGGAGTGCTGGTCGGAGCCACCGACTGGTGCAGCCACCCGGCCGGTCTCGACGTGGCCCGGGTCGGCGGCAGCAAGTACCCCGACCTGGACCGGGTGCGCGCGCTGCGACCGGACCTGGTGCTGCTGAACGTGGAGGAGAACCGCCGGGCCGACGCCGAGGCACTGCGGGCGGCCGGCGTACCGGTGCGGGTCACCTACCCGCGGACCGTTCCCGGTGCGTTGACCGAGCTGGGCGAGCTGCTGACCGAACTGGGTGCGCCGACGGAGCCGGCCTGGCTGCGGGCCGCCCGGCGTGCGTGGGCCACGCCACCTCGACTGGCGCCGACCCGCCGCGCGGTGGTGCCGGTCTGGCGTCGGCCGTGGGTGGTGCTCGGCGGTGACACGTTCGCCGGTGACGTGCTGCGCCGCCTCGGCGTGGTCAACACCTACGACGAGCATTCCGAGCGCTATCCCCGCCCGACGTTGACCGAGCTGCGCGAACGGAAGCCCGAGCTGGTGGTGCTGCCCGACGAGCCGTACCGGTTCACCGCCGACGACGGGCCGGAGGCGTTTCCCGGCGTACCGTGCGCCCTGCTCTCCGGGCGGCACCTCACCTGGTACGGCCCGTCCCTGGCCGAGGCGCCCGCACTGCTCGCCGACCAGCTGTCCCGGCCGGTGCTGGTCGGCTGACCCCGGCCGCCACCCGGCGGTCGAAACGCGGCCCGACGGCTCGTCCGGCGGCTCAGCGACTCGGCCCGACGGCTCGTCCGGCGGCTCAGCGACTCGGCCCGGCGGCTCGGCGGCTCAGCCGTCGGGTCGGCGGCGGGCGGCCAGGGTGCTGGCGCCGATGGAGACCGCCAGGGTCAGCACCACCACGGCCAGGGTCAACCAGACCGGCAGCTTGCCCACCGGCGTCTCGGCGAGAATCAGCTTCAGCCCGGCGAAGGCCAGCAGCAGCGCGAGCCCGTACCGCAGGTAGCCGAAGTGTCGCAGCAGACCGGCGAGGCAGAAGTAGAGGCTGCGCAGCCCCAGGACGGCGAACGCGGTGGCCGTCCAGACCAGGAAGGTGTTGGTGGTGATGGCGAGGATCGCCGCCACCGAGTCGATGGCGAAGACCACGTCGGTGGCCTCGATGGCGACGAGCGCCACCAGCAGCAACGTGGCCACGCGTCGGTCGGCCACCCGGGCGGTGAACCGGTCGTCGTGGTACCGGGGGTCGGTGGGCACCAGCCGACGGAACAGCCGGACCACGACGTTGCGTTCCGGGTCGACGTCCGGCTTTCCGCGTACGGCCAGTCGCCAGCCGGTCCAGATCAGGAACCCGCCCAGCACGAACCCGGCCCAGGCGAGCCGGTCCAGCAGCTCGGCACCGGCGAAGATGAACAGGAGCCGGAAGACGAGCGCGCCCACCACACCCCAGAAGAGCACCTTGTGCTGGTAGCCCGACGGCACCTGGAAGTAGCCGAAGAGGAGCGCGAAGACGAACACGTTGTCCACCGAGAGCGCCTTCTCCAGCAGGTAGCCGGAGAAGTACGCGACGGCCGGGTCGCCGCCGAGGCTCCACCAGACCACCAACCCGAACAGCAGGCCCGCGCCGATCCAGACGGCGCTCCACAGCAGTGCCTCGCGGAGCTCGATGACGTGGTTGTCCCGGTGCAGGAGCACGTCCACGGCGAGCAGCATCGCGATCACCGCGCCGACCGCCGCCCAGGCCCACAGCGGGACCGCGACCGTCGCCTCAGCCACCGAGGCCCTCCGCATCGACCACCGCACACCGCCCGTTACCAGGCCGGCCGGCCTTTTTCGAGCCTAGGTGAACGTCCGACCCGGCATCTGGCGGTCCGACGAAGTCGGCTCGGTCGCTCTCCGGGTCCGTCCCGGCCGCCCGAGCGGGCGCGGGCCCCGCTCTCCGCACCACCGGCGTGTCGCTGGGCTGCGGAGCAGGTGGCGGGTCCGCCGCACATCGGTGACGGGTGATCCGGCAGGATCGACGGTGACCGGACACATCACCCAACACGGCAGGAGATCCCCGCATGAACCAGGCAGCAGGCGCCCGTTCGGGCAAGCCCGAGGTTGGTCCGATCGAGGGTGCACCGCCGGCCGACCTCGTGATCGAGGACATCACCGTGGGCGACGGCCCGCAGGCCGAGCCGGGCCAGCTGGTCAGCGTGCACTACGTCGGCGTATCGCACTCCACCGGCGCGGAGTTCGACTCGTCGTGGAACCGGGGCGAGGCGTTCGACTTTCCGCTCGGCGGCGGTCAGGTCATCGCCGGCTGGGACCAGGGCGTCGCCGGCATGCGGGTCGGCGGTCGCCGCCGCCTGACCATCCCGCCGCACCTGGGGTACGGCGACCGGGGCGCCGGCGGCGTCATCAAGCCGGGCGAGACGCTGGTCTTCGTCGTCGACCTGCTCGGCGTGAGCTGACCGTTTGTCGGGGTCGCCGGCCCACACCGGCGGCCCCGCGCCGCGCCCGGGTATGACCGTGCGGGCCGGCCTCGTCGGCCGGGATCAGGCGGCCAGTTGCAGGTCGGTGGTCGCGACCACCGGGCGACGCGCGGCCTCGATCGGCGAGGCCAGCTCCAGAATCGGCATCACGCGGTGCAGCCCGCTGACGCGCAGCACCCGCGCCACCATCGGGCTCGGGTCGACCAGGACCAACTCGCCACCGCAGGCCCGCACGCGCAGATGCGCGGCGAGCAGCGTGCGAACGCCAGCGGCGGAGAGCAGCCGCAGCCCGGACATCTCCAGTTGGAGCACCGGGCGGGCCGGCGCTGACCACAGCGCGGACCGGAACGCGGCCACCGTGGCGATGTCGATCTCGCCGGCCACCCGCACGAGGACCATCTGGTCACCCACGCTGACCTGCACGTCGAGCCGATCGCTGTGCTCTTCCATGCCCAGAAATCTAGCCGCCACCCCCGACACTTTCGCCCCTCCGCGGAGTGATTCCGGGTACTCCCAGGGGCATACCCCGAGGCGCCCCACCTCCCTCTCGGGGTGGAGTCGGGGGCCCCGGGCGGCGCGCCGCGCGGGCGCGGAACCCGGGGTTCGACCGAGACCGGGGTGGAGAATAGGCCGATGCTGATCCCCCGGCCCCGGCCGCCCCGGCTGATCCGTCCCGTCCGCGAGCCGGCGACCAGCCCTCCGGCGCTGACCGGGGCATGGGCCCCCACCGACCACCGGCTCGACGAGGCCGAGCTGCTACCCCTCCCCGCGGGCGCCGTCGGCCCGGAGGACGTGCTGGTCGACCGCGCCGGACGGGTGATCAGTGGCGACGAGGACGGTCGGCTCTGGTGGTGGCCGGTCGACGCCTCGGCCGGCACCCCACCCCAACTACTGGCCGAGACCGGTGGCCGGCCGCTCGGCATCGAGCTGGACCCGTCCGGCGAGGCCCTGGTGGTCTGCGACGCGTACCGCGGGTTGCTGCGGGTCACCCCGGACGGCGCGGTACGCGAACTGACCGGAACGGGACCCCCGGTCCACCTGGCCAACAACGCGACGGTGGGCCGCGACGGCACCATCTACTTCACTGACAGCTCCGACCGGTTTCCGGTGTCCCACTGGAAGCGGGACCTGCTGGAGCACCGCCCCAACGGTCGGGTGCTGGCCCACCACCCGGGCAGCGGCCGTACCGAGGTGGTGACCGACGGGCTGTACTTCCCCAACGGGATCGCGCTGACCCCGGACGAGTCGGCGCTGATGCTGGTGGAGACCAGCACCCACCGCCTGCTGCGCGTCGAGCTGGGCGGAGGTGTGCGGGTCCTCGCCGACCTGCCCGCCTACCCGGACAACCTCACCTCGGTGGGCGACGGAACGTACTGGATCGCGCTGCCCAGCCCACGGGTGCCGATCGCCGAACGCCTGCTGCCCCACCCACGGCTGCGCCAGATCGCCGCCCTGCTGCCCGACGCGATGCAGCCGCAGCCACGCCGCTACGCGCTGGTCGCGCTGGTCGACGGCGCGGGCACGGTCCGCCGAACGCTGCACGGTCCGAACGGGCACTACTCGATGATCACCGGGGTACGCCAGCACGGCGACCAGCTATGGCTGGGCAGCCTGACCGGCTCCGGGGTGGCCCGCGTACCCCTGGGGTGATGGCCGGAGCCACGGACGCCGCGCCGGTCGCCGAAAGGGCGCCCGGCGGCGACCGGCGGCGTTGGGCTGACCGGTGGCGTTGGCGCTTACCGGCGCCGTTGAGTTGACCGGCGGCGTTGGGTTGACCGGCGGCATCGAGCTGACAGGTGGCGTTCCTGGGCGCGGCTCCGCCTGTGTGGTCGCGGCTGGGCCAGCGATCGTCAGACGGCGACGAGGCCGGTCCGCCGTCGTGGCGGGCCGGCCTCGTTCTTGCCGTAGGCGGTTACTCAGCGGCCGCTGACCGAGGGTGCCGGTGCGGGTGAGCCGCCGGCCACCGCGCCCGGGTGCGCCGGGGCGACCGGGGCGGGCTTGAGCCCGGGCGGCACCGGCAGGGCGCTGCCCCGGGCGAACTCGTCCCAGCTCACGTTCCAGGCGGTCCAACCGTTGCCCGGCTGTAGCTCCACCTCGGTGCCCTTGACGGTGACCAGGTCACCGACCTGCGTCACCCCCATCAACCAGTTGGCCGCCGTGGCGGAGACGTTCGCGCAACCGTGCGACACGTTGGTGTTGCCCTGGTCCCCCTCCGACCAGGGGGCGGAGTGGATGAACTCACCACCCCAGGTGTAGCGCTGGGCGTCGTCGACGTCGACCACGTACCCACCGTCCGGCTCACCCCGGGTGTCGAAGGTGACCCGCTCGTGCTTCTCCATGATCACCATCTTGCCGCTGGAACTCGGCGTGCTCGGCTTACCCAGGCTGACCGGGATCCGGCGGACCTGCTTGCCGTCGCGCAGCACGGTCATCTGCTTGGTGGCGTTGTCGATCTCCAGCGAGACCTGTCGTCCGATCTTGGAGGTCGCGGTCCGCTCGGCGTCGCCGACCCGGTCCTTTCCGATCGGCAGACCCTCCAGACCGGCCCGGACGCTGATGGTGGTACCTGGCTTCCAGAAATCGGGTGCCCGGTAATAGACCTGACTTCCATCCTCAAGCCACGACCAGGTGCCCGGCTGCGGCGGATTGGTCTTTACGAACAACCGTCGCTGGACATCCGCTCTGGCCTCTTTCGGAATTCCCGGGTCGAACGCCACCGTTACCGGCATCGCCGTGCCGTACGTCCGATTGCCGTTGAAATAGAGGGTGCTGGTGATCTGCGGCTTGGTCGATTTGGCCATCGTCGTGAACGTGGTGGTGCGGGTGGTGGTGGCACCGGAGTCACCGGTCGCGGTCACCTCGGCGGTGTAGGTCCGTCGTGGTTGCAGCGGAGCGCTCGGCACCCAGCCGGAGCCGTCCTCGCGCGGCTCGGCGTTGACCTGCTTGCCCTTGTCGTCGGTGAGGCGTACGCCGGTGACCCGCCCGCCCTTGACCACGGTGCCCAGCTCGGCGCTGACCGGGACGTCCCGGGTCTTGTCCCCCGGTGTCACGGCGAGCTCCGGCGGGGCGGCGTGCTTCTTGGCCGAGCCGGTCGCCGACCCCCGGTCGACGGTGCACGCACCCAGGGCGAGTGGTGCGGCTGCGATGGTTACCGCCAACAGCGTCAATCGCCGCCTAGACGTCATGTTTCAATCCCCCCGTTTTCGACTTCCCTCCGCCACATTCTTGCCCGCTTCACGGGGTCATTAGCGGCATTTCGGAAATAATCGTCGGCGCATTTACCGGCGCATTCTCCGACAATGTTCCAGTTGGCGGAACCGGCGTTCAACCGACCCGTGTCGTGCGCTTTGTTCCGCTTGAGCGACGCGACGTCGACTGTCCGGATGCCGGGCCGGTGGTGGCAACCGATGGTGGGCCTCTCACCGCCTACGGACATCCGCGCGACGTTTGTCCGTTCCATGTGTGCTGGTGCGGTCGATCCGGTTCGTGATCCACTCGGGTTCCAGGAAGTCGTGGCATCCGAACGTCAGGGATACCGCGACTTCCATGAACCCGAGTGGATCATGCGCCAGCCCGGCCCGCCGGGCCGGGCGGGCCGGGCGAGGCCGGGCCGGCGACGGCGGGCAGGGCCGGCGGCGACGGGCCGGGCCGGCGACGGCGGGCGAGGCCGGGCGGGGCGGATGGCGCGCGGCGCGGTTGGCGCGGGAAGTAGAAGGTCACGCCCGGTGGCGCACCTCGTGGGCGGACTTTTGTCAGTTGGAGCGAAACTTCTGCCGAACGCGACGAAGCTTTGCCTTCGTCCGGGGGCAAGGGTAAGGTCTCGATCTAGATAGAGGGTTGCCCATTCGTCGATCAACTTGCCGCCACCTCTGCCGGGTCGCCGCGTTCCGCTCCCGATGGGTCCGGGCCGCACCCGCGCGCCGTCCCACACCGTCCAGCCGGAGCCCGCCTCCGGCCAGTTCGGCGCGCCCGGCAGACGGCAGTCAGGTCGACCGCCGCCGACGGCGTACCAGCCGTCAGGAAGGGACCACCACCATGGATCAACAACTCAACCGACCGGGGCCGACACCGGCATCCGAGCCGGTCAGTCGGCGTGGAGTGCTGCGCGCCGCGACCGTTTCCGCGGCCGCCGTCGGCGCCGCCGGTCTGCTCGGCGGCACGGCCGTCGCCGCGCCCGCCGCGTCCACCGGACAGGCCCAGGGCCGGCGTCGCGTGCCGGTGGACCGGATCAGCATCCAGCTCTACACGCTGCGCGACCAGCTCGCCGCCGACCTGCCCGGCACCCTGGACGCGCTGCGCCGGATCGGCTACCGGCGGGTGGAGCACGCCGGTTTCGTCGGCCGCACCGCCGCACAGTTCCGGGCCGCGCTCGACGAGGCCGGGCTGCGTTCCACCTCCGGACACGTCGGCATCCCGCAGCCGTTCGACGAGGCCACCTGGGAGCAGGCCCTCGCCGACGCCAACGTGGTGGGCTGCAAGAAGATCGTCCACCCGTACTTCGGTCGGGACGCGAGCGGTCAGCCGATCCGGGACCCTGCCGTCTACCGGGCCCTGGCCCGGGACCTGAACCGCGCCGGTCGGCTCGCCGAACGCGCGGGGCTCGACTTCGGCTACCACAACCACCAGCTCGAGTTCGTGCCGCTGACCGGCGGCTCGACCGGGTTCGACATTCTCAGCTCGCAGACCGACTCCCGGCTGGTCCACTTCGAGCTCGACCTCTACTGGACCTGGCGGGGCGCCCACGACCCGGTCGACGTGATCCGGGCCAACCGGGGCCGGATCCGCCAGGTGCACGTCAAGGACCTCGACGTCGAGGGTGGTTTCGCCGACCTCGGCGACGGCGTCATCGATTTCGGCCGCATCTTCGCCCACGAGCGGGAGGCCGGCATCGAGGAGTACATCGTGGAGCGTGACGACGCGGGCACCGCGCCGCGCTCCCCCGCCGACGCCCTGGACACCGCTCGCGTCGGCTTCGACTATCTCGCTTCACTTCGGTACTGAAAACACCCGGGGGACACACCTGATGAGAAGGACCGCATTCGCGTCCGCCCTGCTGCTGGTGACGGCCGGTCTGGCCGTACCACCGTCGGCAGCGGCCGCAGCGCCGGCCGCGCCGCCGGACAGCAGTTTCCAGAAAGTGACACTGAACGACTTCCCGGGCGAGCCGATGAGCCTCGCCGTCCTGCCCGACCTGCGGGTGCTGCACACCTCCCGTACCGGTGAGGTCCGCATCCACGACCCGCGCACCGGGCTGAACACCCTCGCCGCCGACATCCCGGTGTACGAGCACGACGAGGAGGGGTTGCAGGGGGTCGCCATCGACCCGGACTTCGCCCAGAACAAGTGGGTGTACCTCTACTACTCGCCGCCGATGGACACGCCGGTGGACGACCCGGCGACCCCCGGCGTCAACGAGGGGGACGCGCCGGAGACCGGCACCGAGGCGGACTGGCAGCGGTTCAAGGGCGCGCTGCGGTTGTCCCGGTTCAAGCTGGACGGGACGAAGCTGAACCTCGCCAGCGAGCAGCAGATCATCGACGTGCCGACCGACCGGGGCATCTGCTGCCACGTCGGCGGCCAGATCGACTTCGACAGCAAGGGCAACCTGTACCTGTCGACGGGTGACGACACCAACCCGTTCGCCTCGGACGGCTACATCCCGATCGACGAGCGGGCCGACCGCCACCCGGCCTTCGACGCCCAGCGCACCGCGGCCAACACCAACGACCTGCGCGGCAAGCTGCTGCGCATCAAGGTGAAGAACGGTGGCGGTTACACGGTGCCGGCGGGCAACCTGTTCAAGCCGGGCACGGCGCAGACCCGCCCGGAGATCTACGCGATGGGGCTGCGCAACGCGTTCCGGTTCGCCGTCGACAGGCGTACCGACAACGTGTACGTGGGCGACTACTCGCCGGACGCCTCCAACCCGAACCCGGAGCGCGGCCCGGCCGGGCACGGCCGGTGGTTGCTCGTCGACAAGCCGGCCAACTACGGCTGGCCGTACTGCGTGACGCCGACGATCGCCTACCGCGACTACGACTTCGCCACCGGCGAGTCCGGCGCCAAGTTCAACTGCAAGCGCCCGGTCAACGACTCACCGCACAACACCGGCAAGCGCGTGCTGCCGCCGGTCGAGCAGCCGGAGGTCTGGTACGCGGCCGCCCCCTCGGCCGAGTTCCCGCAGCTGGGCACCGGCGGCATCTCGCCGATGGGTGGTCCGGCGTACGACTACGACGGGACCAGCACGTCGCGCACCCGCTGGCCGGCCTACTACGACGGGGTGCCGCTGTTCTACGAGTGGTCCCGCGACTACATCAAGGAGTTCCGCCTCGACGAGGACGGCGACGTGACGGACATCCGTCCGGTGGCGCCGTCGCTGGTGGTGGACAACCCGATGGACATGGAGTTCGGCCCGGACGGCGCGCTCTACGTCCTGGAGTACGGCGACGGTTACTTCGCCGAGAACCCGGACGCGCAGCTGTCCCGGATCGACTTCGTCCGGGGCAACCGGACGCCGATCCCGAAGATCAGTGGCACCCCCACCGTCGGGCAGGCCCCGCTGACCGTCGCGTTCTCCAGCGCCGGCACGACCGACCCGGACGGTGACAAGCTGAGCTACGCGTGGGACTTCAACGCGGACGGCTCGGTGGACAGCACCGACCCGAACGCGAGCTGGACGTTCCCGGAGAACGGCTCGTACACGCCGACGTTGAAGGTGACCGACCGCACCGGACGGTCCGCCTCGGCGTCCCTGCCGCTGGTGGTGGGGCCGACCGCGCCGATCGTCGAGTTCGTCGCTCCGGTGACCGGGCAGCCGTTCCAGTTCGGTCAGACGGTGGCGTACGAGGTGAAGGTCACCGACGACCTGCCGGTGGACTGCTCCCGGGTGAAGGTCACCTACGTGCTCGGGCACGACGAGCACGGGCACCCCCTCTCCACCTCGACGGGTTGCTCCGGAAGCATCCCCACCTTCGTGGATGGTGGGCACAGCGGCGCGGACAACCTGACCGCGGTGTTCGTCGCGGAATACACCGACGCGGGCTCACCCGCGCAGTCGGGCTCGGCCACGGTCGTGCTGGACCCGACCCCGGTGGCCGGTCTGGCCGGCTGACCACCTCACGATGACAGCGGCGGGGGGGGGGGGGGGGCGCCCCCCCCCCCCCCCCCCCCCCCCCCCCCCGCGCGCCCCCCGCGGGCGCCCCCCCCCCCCCCCGGGGCGGGGGGGGGGGGGGGCCCGCCCCCCCCCCCCGCCCGGGGGGGGGGGGGCCACCCCCCCCCCCCCCGCCGCACGTCGTCCAGCTCCAGGGTCCCGCCGGGTGGCCGCTCAGCTCCAGTCGCTGTCGACGTGGTTGTCCCGCCACCGTCCGCCCACCGGCGGGGTGTCCAGCCGGATCCCCTCGTCGGCGTTGCCGGCCAGGTCGTTGTCCTCCACCCGGCAGTCCACGCAACTGCCCCGACCGGTGATCCACAGGCCGTGCGTCTGGGTCTGGTTGTCGTGGTTGTCCCAGATCCGGTTGCCCCGGATGGTGGCCGAGTCGAAGTGCGCGTCGATGGTGATACCGGCCCGCAACTGCGGTGCGGCGGCCAGTTCGTACCCGCATCCCGGCGGTGGCACGTCCCCGCTCCACGCGGTGAACGCGTCCGGGCGCACCGGGGCGAGGGTGAGTTCGTCGCCGGTGTTGGAGGCCACCATGGCAACGGCCCTGCCGACCCGCAGGACCTTGCCCCGGTGTCCGTCGTGCGGCCAGGTGGCCGACCGGTCCACCAGGCACCGCTCGCTGTAGCGGACGGCGTCGCCGGCATTCCCGGTGCCCTCGCCGGTCTGGCGCCCGTTGTTGCGGATGCGGTTGTTGAGCAGCACCGCGTCGGTCATCTGGTGGTCGATCCGAATCGCGTCGAGGCCGTTGCCCCAGAACTCGTTGCTCTCGATCACGACGTCGCGGATCGAGCCCCGATAGCCGCGCCCGAGGTCGTGCGCGTGGTAGCCGTGCCGGCCGTTGCCGCTGATCCGGTTGCCCCGGACGGTGTACGGGCCGGGGCTGTTGCCGATGCTGACCCCGTCGTACATGTTGCCGTCGATGACGCAGTCGGTGAGCAGCCCGCCCCGGCCGGCCACGGACGAGGTGCCCTGCGCCGACACGTCGAACCCGGTCTCCAGGTTGCCGGTCATCGTGCAGGCGGACACGATCAGGCCGTCGGCGCCCCAGTCGGAGATGCCGAAGCGGTTGCCCTGACTGTGGCAGCCGATGATGCGGTAGCCGCGCGGCGGCGGCCAGTAGTCCTTCTGCAGCTCCAGGAAGATGCCGTTGGTGCCGTTGGCGAGGGCGGTGCAGTTCGCGATGGTCAGCCGCTCCACCGTGCCCCAGCCGCCGATGCCGATGCCGATGCCCGCGCCGCCCATCTGCTCGCCGTTGTCGAGGCGGCCACAGCCGACCACCACCACACCGTCGACCAGGGAGTCCTGGAGGAAGTCGCAGCCCAGCCCAGTGGCTGCGGTGTGGTGGATGTAGAGGTTGCGGAAGACGCCCCGCACCATGTACTGGATGCCGAGGCCCTTGGCCAGGTAGTTGTACTCGGCCATGGCGACGCCGGAGCCGTCGATCTGGAAGTCGGCGAAGGTGCAGTCGGCGATGTGCCGGTCCCGGTCGGCGCCGTGCTGCACGGTGGTCCAGAAGGCCAACGGGGTCGGGTCGGCCCGGTTGCCCTCGTTGCTGAGCATGAACCGGGTGGCCGCCGGGCCGGCCCCGATCAGCGACACCCCGCTGCGCCAAACCGTGCCCGCGTCCCGGATCGAGTAAATGCCCGGCGGGCAGTAGATGACCCGGGCCCGCCCGTCCGAGGCGTACCCGGCGCCGAGGCGGTCCACGAGGGCGGCCAGCGCCGGCTGGTCGTTTGTCGCGCCGTCGCCGGTCAGCCCGTACTCCAGCGCGTCGCAGTACAGCGGCGCGCCGGCCGAGGCGGGCCGTCGTACCCGGACCGAGTTCAGTAGCAGCTCGTTCGCCACGGCCACAGGCCGGCTCCCTTCGACGCGTTCGGTGCGTTCCGGCGGGGCCGACTTCCCGATCACGCCGCCGGGAAACCCCGGCCGGTCCCGCGCCGGGAAACCCAGGCCCGCTGACACCCGCCGGGAAACCTCGGCCCGCTGACACCGCCGGGCAGCCCCGGCCCGCTGACACCGCCGGGCGGCCCCGGACGTGCGCCGGCCCCGGCGCCGCACGGGCAGCGCCGGGGCCGGGGGTACGCGTCAGACGGCGGCGATCAGCAGCGCCGGGCGCTCCACGCAGTCGGCGACGTGCCGCAGGAAGCCACCGGCCACCCCGCCGTCGCAGACCCGGTGGTCGAAGGTGAGGCTGAGCTGGGTCACCTTACGGACGGCGAGTTGCCCGTCGACCACCCACGGCTTGTCCACGATCCGCCCGACCCCGAGCAGGGCCGCCTCGGGGTGGTTGATGATCGGTGTGGAGCCGTCGACGCCGAACACCCCGTAGTTGTTCAGCGTGAAGGTGCCGCCGGTCAGCCGGGCCGGGGGCAGGCTGCCGGCCCGCGCGGCGGCGGTGGTCGCCGCCAGTTCGGCGGCCAGTTCGGCGGTGGTGAGCCGCTGGGCGTCGCGCAGCACCGGCACCAGCAGACCCCGGTCGGTCTGCGCGGCGATGCCGAGGTGCACCCCGGCGGACTGGACGATGCGCTGCGCCTCGGTGTCGACCCGGGAGTTGAGCTGCGGGAACCGGCGCAGCCCGCTGAGGCAGATCCGGGCCAGCAGGGCCAGGATGCTCACCGGCGCGTCGGGCGTCGCCGCGTTGATCGCGGCGCGGGTCTCCAGCAGCCCGGTGGCATCCACGTCGACCCAGATGGTCACCTCCGGGATCTCCCGCCGGCTGCGGGAGAGCTTGTCGGCGATCACCTTGCGGACGCCGGTGAGCGGGACGATGACGTCGCCGTCGCCGACCGGGGCCGACCCGACCTGCGGGTCCGGCACGGCGGCGAGCCGGGCGGCGGGCGCGGTCAGCGCGGCCTCCACGTCGGCGCGCCGGATCACGCCCCCGGGCCCGGTGCCCCGCACCGTGTCGAGGTCGACGCCGTGCTCGCGGGCCAGCCGCCGCACGATCGGCGAGATGACCAGGGCGGCGGACGACCGCGCCGGGTCGACAGACGCGGCGGGAGCGGCCTCGGCAGCCGCGCCGGCCGGGTCCGCGTCGGCCGGTTCGGGGGCCACCGCCAGGCGGGGTCGACGCCGACGGCGGGTGGCGGTGCCGTGGCCGGTGCCGTACCCGATCAGCACGTTGCCGGACCCGGCCCGCTCCTCCTCGCGGTAGGTGGTGTGCCCGGCGGGCTCGTCGCCCCCGTCCAGCGGCGCGATGGTGATCAACGGCTGGCCGACCGGGCGTACCTCACCGGCTGCGCCGTGCAGGGTGACCACCCGGCCGGCGTACGGGCAGGGCACGTCGACGACGGCCTTGGCGGTCTCCACCTCGACCACGCTCTGGTCGACCGTGACCACGTCACCCACGGCGACCCGCCACTCGACGATCTCGGCCTCGCTCAGCCCCTCGCCCAGGTCGGGCAGGAGGAAGACCTGCGTCCGTTCGACGATGGTCATGCCGCCGCCCAACGCGCGTCCGGCTGGTCGTCCCACTGCAGGCGGGCGACCGCGTCGAGCACCCGGTCCACGCCGGGCAGGTGGGTGTGCTCCAGCATCGGCGCCGGGTACGGGATGTCCAGCCCGGCGACCCGCAGCACCGGGGCGTGCAGCGCGTGGAAGCAGCGCTCCTGCACCCGGGCGGCGATCTCCGCGCCGACGCCGGCGAAGCCGGGCGCCTCCTGGATCACCACGCACCGGCCGGTACGCCGGACCGAGGCGGTGATGGTGGCGTCGTCGAACGGCACGATCGTGCGCACGTCGACGACCTCCAGGTCCCACCCCTCCTCCCGGGCGGCCTCGGCGGCCTCCAGCGCGACAGGCACCGCCGGCCCGTACGCCACCAGGGTGGCGTCGCGTCCGGGCCGGCGCACGACGGCCCGGCCGAACGGCTCGGTGCGGGTCGGCAGAGACGCCTCGTCGCTGGCGAAGTAGAGCTTCTTGGGCTCCATGAAGACCACCGGGTCGGGGTCCTCGATCGCCTCGCGCAGCAGCGAGTACGCGTCGTCGACGGTCGCCGGGGTGACCACCTTCAGCCCGGGGGTGTGCGCGTAGTACGCCTCGGACGAGTCGCAGTGGTGCTCGACTCCGCCGATCCCGCCCGCGTACGGCACGCGGATGACGATCGGCACGCTGAGCTTGCCCCGGGTGCGGTTGCGCAGCTTCGCCACGTGCGAGGCGATCTGCTCGAACGCCGGGTAGGCGAACGCGTCGAACTGCATCTCGACCACCGGGCGCAGGCCGGACATGGCCATGCCGACGGCGAAGCCGACGATGCCGGCCTCGGCGAGGGGGGTGTCGAAGCAGCGGTTCTCGCCGAAGCGGGCCTGGAGGCCGTCGGTGATCCGGAAGACGCCGCCGAGCGCGCCGACGTCCTCACCGAAGACGACGACCCGGTCGTCGGCGGCGAGCGCGTCGGCGAGCGCGGCATTGAGCGCCTTCGCCATGGTGGTGGCCATCAGGCGTCGCCCTCCTCGGCGTGGGCGGCGGCCAGTTCGGCGCGGACCTGCTCACGCTGTTCGATCAGTTGGGGGGTGGGCTCGGCGTAGACGTGGTCGAAGAGGCTCAGCGGGTCGACCGTGGGCTGCTCGTTCATCCGGGTCCGCAGGTCCGCCGCGTACGCCTCGGCCTGCTCGGCGATCTCGGCGACCGCCGCGTCGTCGAGCACACCACGGGCGCGCAGGTAGGTCTCCAGCCGGGCGACCGGGTCCCGGTCCCGCCAGGCTTCGACCTCGGCGCCGTCGCGGTAGCGACTGGCGTCGTCGGCGTTCGTGTGCGGCTCCATCCGGTAGGTGTGCGCCTCGACCAGGAACGGCCCCTTGCCGGCCCGGGCGTGGGCGACCGCGCGGGTGAGCACGGCGAGCACCGCGACCGGGTCGTTGCCGTCGACCTGCTCGCTGGGTACGCCGTAGCCGACGCCCTTGTAGGCCAGCGACGGCGCGGCGGTCTGCCGCGACAGCGGGACGCTGATGGCGTACCGGTTGTTCTGCACGAAGTAGACCACCGGCGCCTTGAACACGGCGGCGAAGTTGATCCCCTCGTGGAAGTCGCCCTCGCTGGTGGCGCCGTCGCCGATGAAGGCCAGCGCCACGGTGTCGCGACCCTGGTACGCCTCGCCGTGCGCCAGCCCGGCGGCGTGCACGCACTGGGTGGCGAGGGGGGTGCACTGCGGTGCGGTGTGCACCTCGGTCGGGTCGTAGCCGCAGTGCCAGTCGCCGCGCAGCAGGGTGAGCACCTCGACCGGGTCGATGCCCCGGGCAACCAGCGCCATCGACTCGCGGTACGTGGGGAAGACCCAGTCGGTGTCGCGGACCGCGAGGACCGCGCCGACCTGGCACGCCTCCTGACCCCGGGAGGACGGGTAGACGGCGAGCCGGCCCTGCTTGGTCAGGGCGGTCGCCTGGGTGTCGAAGCGCCGACCGAGCACCATCCGGCGGTACAGCTCGCGCAGCACCTCGGCGGGTGGTTCGGGGTAGTCGGCGCGGGCGGGCAGCGGCGTGCCGTTCTCGGCGAGCAGGCGGACCGGCTCGGCGTCGGGCAGCAACGAGCGCGCCGGGTCGGGCGGGGTGACCGTTCGACGGGTGCGCGGGGATGCCCTGCGGACCGCCTGGGGAGTGGTCGTCACGGCGGAACCTCCTGGGACGTGTGGTGAGCCTATGCTTCCGCTTGTGGATGATTGACTCAAGATCGACACAGAAGGCGGGACGGTTGGCATGCGGAGGGCCGGTCAGTGAGCCAGGAGGCCGCCGACGAAGCAGGTCGGGGTGCGGGATCGGGACGATCGGCCCGAGCCCTGGACGAGGTCGACCGGCGGATCCTCGACGAGCTGGTCCGTGACGGTCGGACGTCGGTGCGCACCCTCGCCGAACGGATCCACATCTCCCGCACCAACGCGTACGCGCGGGTGGAGCGGTTGCTCCGCGACGGGGTGATCACCGGGTTCCGGGCCCAGGTGGCGCCCGAGGCGGCCGGGTTGGGCACGTCGGCGTACATCGCCCTGACCATCGAGCAGAACACCTGGCGGGAGGTGTCGGCCGAGCTGGCCCAGGTGCGCTACATCGAGCACGCCGCGCTGCTCGGCGGCGACCACGACGTGCTCGCGCTGGTACGCGCGCCGGACAACGCCGCCCTGCGCGACGTGGTGCTGGGCCGGGTGCAGAGCATCCCCGGGGTGCTGTCCACCCGCACCTGGCTGGTCTTCGAGGAGTTCGACGGCGCCGGCAGCCCCTGGGCGTGAGCGGCGGCCTCTGGGCCTCACCGGCGGCGGCTCAGCGCTCCGGCGGGGCCTCCAGCCCATCGCGGTCGGCCAACTCCAGCAGCGGTTCCAGCGAGTGCCTGTCACCGTCCAGGCCGGCGTGCGGGTCGCCGCGCTCGGCGAACCGGGCCGGCATGCTGAGCACGTCGAAGTCCTCCGGGCGGACCTGGTCCAGCTCCGACCAGTCCAGCGGCGCGGAGACCAGCGCGGCCGGCGTCGGCCGGATCGAGTACGCCGAGGTCACCGTGTGGTCCCGGGCCATCTGGTTGTAGTCGACGAAGACCGGCCGGTCCCGCTGCTCGCGCCACCACGTGGTGGTGACCAGGTCCGGCAGCCGGCGCTGCATTTCCCGGCCCAGCGCGAGCACCGCCCGGCGACACTCACCGAAGCTCCACCGCGGCTCGATCGACAGATAGACGTGCAGGCCCCGACCGCCGGTGGTCTTCGGGTAGGCGGTCATGCCCAGCTCGGCGAGGAAGGCTTGCACCTCGTGCGCCACCGGCACCACCTGCGCGAAGTCGACGCCGGGCATCGGGTCCAGGTCGATGCGCAGCTGGTCGGGGCGTTCCACGTCGGCGGCGGTGACCGGCCACGGGTGGAACCGCAGGGTGCCCAGGTTGGCCGCCCAGATGACCACGGCCAACTCGCTCGGCGCGACCTCGTCGGCGGTACGGCCACTGGGGAAGGTGATGTGCGCGGTTCGCACCCACTCGGGCGCGCCCGCCGGCAGCCGCTTCTGGTAGAACGCGTCGCCCCGGTTGGTCTGCCGGGTGGCGATCGTCGCGCCCTCGAAGACCCCCCGCGGCCAGCGTTCCAGCATGGTCGGCCGATCCCGCAGCGCGCGCAGGATGCCGTCGCCCACCGCCAGGAAGTAGCGGACCACGTCCAGCTTGGTCAGCCCACGCTCGGGAAAGTACGGCTTGTCGGGGCTGGAGACGCGGACCACCCGCTCCCCCACCTGGATCTCCTCCGCCGCTGTGGCCACGCCACCGAGGGTACGACCTGCGCCCACGCCGGACCTCCACCGAGCGGACATCGGCATGGCGGATCACCGGACACGGTTACCGTCGGCGGCGCCCGGGTAGGGGGGCCGCATGGCGGAACTGGCAACCCTCTGGATCGTCCGGCACGGCGAGAGCACCGCGAACGTCGCGGCGACGCAGGCCGAGGCCACGGGCGCGGAGCTGATCGACCTCACCCACCGCGACGCCGACGTGCCGCTCTCCGCGACCGGCGAGGACCAGGCTCGGGCGACCGGCCGTTGGCTGGCCGAGCTGCCGGAGGCGAAGCGCCCGGATGTGGCGGTGGTGTCGCCGTACCTGCGCGCGGTGCAGACCTCGCGGCTGGCGCTGGCCGGCACCGACATTCCGGTCCACCGCGACGAGCGGCTGCGCGACCGGGAACTGGGCATCCTCGACGGGTTGACCGGGCACGGGGTGCGGCGGCGCTACCCGGACGAGGCCGACCGCCGGGAGCGGTTGGGCAAGTTCTACTACCGGCCGCCGGGCGGGGAGTCGTGGACCGACGTGGCGTTGCGGCTGCGGACGCTGCTGGGCGACCTGCGCCGGGACCACGAGGGTTGCCGGGTGCTGCTCTTCGGCCACGACGCGCTGGTCTTCCTGCTTCGCTATCTGGTGGAGGGGTTGACCGAGGACGAGCTGATGGCGCTCACCCGGCAGGACGTGATCGCCAACTGTTCGATCACCGAGTGGTCGGCGGACGGCGAGGACCGACTGGCGCTCACCGCCTTCAACCATGTCGAGCACCTGCGTCAGCAGGGTGCCCGGCCGACCAGGGAGGACGAGATCCATGCCGAGCCGGTCTGAGGTGAAGGTGATCACCCCGGCGTTGCTGCGGGACTGGGCGCTGCCGGTGCCGGCCGGTGGAAAGGAGAGCCGGGGCACCGTCCTGGTGGTCGGTGGTTCCCGCTTCACACCGGGCGCGGTGCTGCTCGCCGGGGTGGCCGCGTTGCGCGCCGGCGCCGGGGTGCTCCAGCTCGCCGCCGCCGAGTCCACCGCCGCCGCGCTGAGCATCCAGGTGCCCGAGGCACTGGTGGTCGGACTGCCGGAGACCACCGACGGCGCGGTGGCCGCCGACCGGGACGGGCAGCTCGGCGACCTGGTCGCGCAGGCCGACGTGGTGGCGGTCGGCCCTGGCCTGAAGGCGATCGACGAGACCAACCGGCTGCTGGGCCTGGTCCTGGAGGCGGCCCGTCCGGAGACGTCGCTGGTGCTCGACGCGTACGCCCTCGGTGCGCTCAGCCACGCACCGGACCTGCTGGTCGGCTCGGGTCGGCCCGTGGTGCTCACCCCCAACGTCACCGAGGCCGGGCACCTGCTCGGGCGGGACCCGGGCGACGACCTGGACGCCGAGGCGGCCGAGTTGGCCGTCCGGTACGAGGCGGTCGTGTCGCTGTACGGGCACGTGGCCGCCCCGGACGGGCGGGGTTGGCGGGAGGAGAGCGGCGACGCCGGGCTGGGCACCTCCGGCAGCGGGGATGTGCTCGCCGGGTTGCTGGCGGGGTTGCTGTCCCGGGGTGCCGACCCGGCGCAGGCGGCCTGCTGGGGTTCGTTCGCGCACTCGGTGAGTGGTCAGCGGCTGATCCCCCGCTACGGCCGGATCGGTTTTCTGGCTCGGGAGCTGCTCGACGAGATCCCCCGCACGTTGGCCATGGTGTGAGGCGGTTTCACCTGTTTCCGCAGTCGGCGTGGGGGTACCGGAACTGCACCAGCCGAGACTTTTCAGGGAGGTCATACCGGTGTCGACCGATGCCATCGTCCTGCTCAAAGAGGACCACAAGGAAATGCGCCGCCTGTTCAAGGCCTTCCAGGACGCCGAGGAGGGGCCGGCGAGCCAGCGGCAGAAGCTGGTGGACCAGATCCTGGAGGCACTGACGGTGCACACCTACCTGGAGAACGAGGTGATGTACCCGGAGGTTCGCCGGCTGCTGCCCGACCTGGAGGACGACATCCTCGAGTCGTACGA
The DNA here is from genome assembly GCF_044456765.1 of Micromonospora sp. NPDC050784. Lineage (NCBI taxonomy): Bacteria > Bacillati > Actinomycetota > Actinomycetes > Micromonosporales > Micromonosporaceae > Micromonospora > Micromonospora sp. NPDC050784. Next base: position 91,948 of record NZ_JBITGG010000019.1, read on the forward strand.
GGAACACCACGTCGCCGACGTGCTCTGCGCCGAGCTGGCCAGCATGGACGCCGACGACGAGCGGTTCAACGCCAAGACGACGGTGCTGATCGAGAACGTCACCCACCACGTCGAGGAGGAAGAGGAGGAGTGGTTCCCCAAGGTCCGCGACGCGCTGGGCCGCAAGCAGCTCCAGGAGATCGGCGAGAAGATGATCGCGTTGCGCGCGGACGCGCCGCGCACCCCCACCGAGCCGAAGGCGATCAAGAAGGCGATGGACGCGGTGACCGCCTGAGTCAGGCGCTTACGACGAGGGGCCCGGCATGACGCCGGGCCCCTCGTCGTGCACCGCGTCAGCTGCCCGAGCCCGGCTCGGCCATCTTGCGGTGCTGCTCGGACTTGAGCTTGTCCGGAACGATCTTGCCGGCCGCGGTCTGCACCTTGTTCAGCAGCGAGCCGGCGGTGATCGTCTGATCACCCCTCATCATCGCCTCGAAGCCCTGCGCGGCGACCTTCGCCGGGTCGTCCTTCTTGCCCGAGCCCACCCGGGTGTCCTCCATGTCGGCCCGGTCGAAGAACTCCGTGTCGGTCGGCCCGGGCATCAGCGAGGTCACCGTGACGCCGGTGTCCTTCAGCTCGTTGCGCAGCGCCTCGGCGAAGGACTGCACGAACGACTTCGACGCGTTGTAGACCGCCTGGAACGGCCCGGGCATGGTGGAGGCGATCGACGAGGTGAAGAGGACCCGGCCCGTACCCCGCTCGACCATCCCGGGCAGCAGCTTCTTCGCCAGGTGCACCGTCGAGCGCACGTTGAGGTCGACGATCTCCAACTCGTCGGCGAGGTCGGTGCCGCCGACGAAGGCGCCACCGGCGCCGCGACCGGCGTTGAGCGCCAACGCGTCCAGCGGCCGTCCGGTCGCGGTGACGGCGGCGACCAGCTCGGTCACGCCCTGCTCGCGGGCCAGGTCGACACGGACCGACCAGATCTGCGGGCCGCCGTCGCGGCGCAGCTTCTGTGCCGCCAGGTCGATGCCGTCGTCCTCGGCGGCGATCACCAGGTCGAAGCCGTGCTCGACGAACTGCGCCGCCAGCTCGTACCCGATGCCGCTGGAGGCCCCGGTGACCAGGGCGAGCGGCCGGGTGGAGGTGGGTGTGGTCATGTTCTCGACTCCTTCTGTGCGAACCCTGGCCGCACCCTCGACGGTGCGGTGGTCACCTACCGTGTGCCCCGCGACGCACCGCCCAATCACGTCGGCGGGGTCGCCTCCCGGAGGGCGGCCCGAACGGCCGGTTCCGGCCCGGTAGGATCGGCCCAGGCCGTTACTGGCGCGTGGGGATGGAGAACCATCGGGGAGCGGCCTCGTCACGTGGACGTTTGCCGAGCGCCTGGGCCTTCCCGCACGTCTGTTGGAGGTCGCATGTCCCGCAACGCCGAGTCCACCGCATTCCGGAGCGCCCTTGAGGTGATCCGGGCAGTCGAGCCGCGGGTCGCCGACGCCATCGGCGCCGAGCTGACCGACCAACGGGAGTCGCTCAAGCTGATCGCCAGCGAGAACTACGCCTCCCCGGCGACCCTGCTGGCCATGGGCAACTGGTTCAGTGACAAGTACGCCGAGGGCACCGTCGGCCGCCGCTTCTACGCCGGCTGCCAGAACGTCGACACCGTCGAGGCGCTCGCCGCCGAGCACGCCCGGGAGCTGTTCGGCGCCGCGCACGCGTACGTGCAGCCCCACTCGGGCATCGACGCCAACCTGGTCGCCTTCTGGGCGGTGCTGGCCGACCGGGTGGAGTCCCCCGCCCTGAAGAAGGCCCAGGTCCGTCAGGTCAACGACCTCACCGAGGCCGACTGGTTCGCCCTGCGCCGCGAGCTGGGCAACCAGCGGATGCTCGGCATGTCGCTGGACGCCGGCGGTCACCTCACCCACGGTTTCCGGCCGAACATCTCCGGCAAGATGTTCGACCAGCGCAGCTACGGCACCGACCCGACGACCGGCCTGATCGACTACGACCGGGTGGCCGAGGCCGCCCGCGAGTTCAAGCCGCTGATCCTGGTGGGCGGCTACTCGGCGTACCCCCGGAAGGTGAACTTCCGGATCCTGCGCGAGATCGCCGACTCGGTCGGCGCCACCTTCATGGTCGACATGGCGCACTTCGCGGGCCTGGTGGCCGGCAAGGTGTTCACCGGCGACTTCGACCCGGTGCCGCACGCGCACATCGTCACGACCACCACGCACAAGTCGTTGCGGGGCCCGCGCGGCGGCATGGTGCTCTGCCAGCCGGAGCTGGCCGACCAGGTGGACCGGGGCTGCCCGATGGTGCTCGGCGGGCCACTGCCGCACGTGATGGCCGCCAAGGCGGTCGCGCTCGCCGAGGCCCGCCGGCCCGACTTCGCCGACTACGCCCAGCGGATCGTCGACAACGCGCAGGCGCTCGCCGAGGGGCTGCTGCGCCGGGGCGCGACGCTGGTCACCGGCGGCACCGACAACCACCTGGTGCTGATCGACGTGTCCGGCTACGGGCTCACCGGCCGGCAGGCCGAGCAGGCCCTCCTCGACTCGGGCATCGTCACCAACCGCAACTCGGTCCCGCAGGACCCGAACGGGGCCTGGTACACGTCCGGCATCCGGATCGGCACCCCGGCGCTGACCACCCGGGGCCTCGGCACCGCCGAGATGGACCAGACCGCCGAGCTGATCCACACCGTGCTGACCCAGACGACCGCCGGCGCCAACGCCGACGGCACCCCGTCGAAGGCGAAGTACAACCTGGACGCCGGCCTGGCCGACAAGGTCGCCCGCCAGGCCACCGACCTGCTGGCCACGTACCCCCTCTACCCCGGCATCGACCTGAGCTAGCCCCCGACCGCGTCGATCATGGAGTTGTGGTGCCCGAAACGGGCTGGTGCACGACTTTCGTCCACCACCACAACTCCATGATCGACGCGGAGGGGCGGCCGTCAGGCCATCGGGCGCTTCAGGTGGTAGCGGTGGACCTCGGTGCTGCCCTGGACGTTGTTGACGTCCTCGGCCGCGGAGACCAGCTCCCACCCTTCCCGGCCGGCGCGGTTGAGGTGCGCGATGGCGGTGTCGCCGTAGGCGGTGATGTCCTTGCGTGACCCGTCCGGCGCGTACCAGACGAACGAGACGTGAAAATTGCGGCCCTGTCCCTGATAGCGACGGACGAGCAGGGCGTACTCCCAGGCAACCATGCGGCTTATTATGACCGTCCACCCAGGACGGCGGCACGCGGGTCGTCGCGCATTGCCATCCCATGAACGCGGTGTGTCAGCCCGCCCGGCGGGTCAGCTCGTCGGTGATCAGCGCCGCGAGGCGGTCCAGCCCGACGTCGATCTGCTCCGGCGTGACCGCGCTGACCGACAACCGCAACGCGCGCACCGGCGCGGTGTCGTCGTAGAAGTGGGCCATCGGCGTCCACAGCACCCCGTAGTCGCGCGCCGAGCGGTCCAGCAACGCGTCGTCGACCGGGAACGGCACGGTCACCACCACGAAGAACCCGCCGGCCGGCACCGTCCAGCGCACCGCACGCTCGTCCGGTTGGTCGGGCTGATCGCGGAAGTGCCGGGTGAGGCCGGCCACGAGGTGGCGCAGGTTCCGGGTGTACGCGGTCCGCTCCCGGGTGTTCGCGGCCACCAGGCTGCATCCGTGCTCCAGCAGCCGGCCGCCGATCACCGCCTGCGCGATCGGTGACGTGTTCACCGTGACCATGCTCTTGATCATGGCGAGCTGGTCGGCGAGCGGGCCGACCCGCCCGCCCGGGCCGGCCACCCGCTGGTCGGCGACCACGTAGCCGACCCGCGCGCCGGGGAGCACGGTCTTGGCGAACGAGCCGAGGTAGACGACCCGCCGTCCGGTGTCCAAAGCCTTGAGGGTGGGCGGGCGCGGCCCGTCGTCGGTGTGGAACAGGCCGTACGGGTTGTCCTCCAGCAGCAGTAGATCCTCCTGCGCCGCCAGGTCCAGTAGCCGCCGACGGTGGGCGGTGTCGATGCTGACCCCGGAGGGGTTGGCGAAGTCCGGCATCAGGTAGCAGGCGCGCGGGCGTAGTCCCGCCGCCCGTGCCCGGCGTACCTGAGCGGCCAGGTCGGCCAGGTCGATCCCGCACGACCCGCCGGCGACCGGCCACACCGGCAGGTCCACCAGCCGGGCCGCCCCGGTCAGCCCGACGTAGGTCGGGGCGACCGCGAGCAGCACATCAGTCGGCCCGGCCCGCAACGCGCGCAGCACCAGGAACATCGCCTCCTGGCAACCGACGGTCACCACGACGTCCTCCGGGTCGACGGTGATCCCCTCGTCGACCGCGAGGTTACGGGCGATCAGGTGGTGCACGATGCCCTTGGTCCGGCCGTACTGCAGCAGCAGTCTCCGGGCCTGCTCGGGTCGGTGCCCCAGGTCGTCGACGAGGTGCCGGTGGAAGGTGTCCAGGTGCCGGTGCACCGCCGCGAGGTCGAAGAACTCCTCGTACGGTCGGCCGGCTGCGAGGGACACCGCCGCCGGGTAGCGCTCGGACACCTCGTTGAGGAAGTTCATCGAGGTCAGCGCCGGCTCGCCCAGCGCGGGGTGCAGGTCGGCGACGCTCAGGTCGACCGGTTCGGTGGCGGTCACCCCTCACCCCACCCCGAGGGTGCGCAGCTCGCCGGCCGCCACCACGTCGGCGCAGCCGGCCAGGGTGAGCGCGTCGGTCAGCTCGGCGACGAGCAGGCCCAGCGCGTCCCGGGCGGCCGGTTCGCCGCCAGCGGCCAGCGCCCAGAGCAGCGGCCGGCCGACCAGCACCCCGGCCGCACCCAACGCCAGCGCCCGCAGCACGTCGGTGCCGCCGCGGATGCCGCTGTCCAGCAGCACCTGGCAGCCGTCCCCGACCGCGTTGACGACCTCCGGCAGCATGGTGACGCTCGCCGGGGAGCCGTCCAGTTGCCGCCCGCCGTGGTTGGAGACGACCACCGCGCCCGCGCCGACGCGAACCGCCTCGGTCGCGTCGCGCGGGTCCAGCAGCCCCTTGACCACCAGCGGCAGGTCGACCTGCTCGCGCAGCCACGCCAGGTCCGCCCAGCGCAGCGCCGGCGCGAACGACGCGGCGGTGTGCGCGGCGATCGCGGACACCCCGGGGGCTCCGGAGTGCGCCAGCGCGTCACGACCGTCGGGGAGGTTCGCGGCGACCACCTCGGCCGGCAGCCGGAACGCGTTGCGCAGGTCCCGGGGACGTCGACCGAGCACCGGGACGTCCACGGTGACCACCAGCGCCCGGCACCCGGCCGCGACGACCCGGTCCAGCAGGTCGCGGACGAGAGCCCGGTCGCGCAGCCAGTAGAGCTGGAACCAGACGTCGGCGCCCGTGCGGGTGACCTGTTCGATGGGGGTGCTGCCCAGCGTGCTCGCCAGGTACGGGATCCCGGCCGCGCCGGCAGCCGCCGCCAGGCCCAGTTCCCCGTCCGGGTGCACCAACCGCTGGTACGCCATCGGCGCCACGCCGACCGGCATGGCGTACCGACGGCCGAGCAGTTCGGTGCCGAGGTCGACGCTGTCCACCCCGCGCAGCACCCGGGGCAGCACCGCGACCCGGTCCAGTGCGTGACGGTTCGCGGCGAGGGTCACCTCGGACGCGCTGCCGCCAGCCAGGTAGTCCCACACGTCCGGTGGCAGCACCGCCCGGGCCCGCTCGGCGTAGTCGGCGAGCGACACGGCCGGCCGGTCCGCCAACAACCGCTCACCCATCGCCCAGGCCCCTCGCGACGGCCGGCTCGGCCGGGCCATCCGCCTCGCCCGGCCGGGCGGCGTCGGCAGTCTCGCCAGGCTCGGCCGGCAGTCCGAAGCGCTCGCGGAGGAAGGCCGCCGCGCTGTCCTGCGCCCGCCGCCCATCGGTGAAGGTTCCCGGCATGGCGAAGAACCCGTGGATCATGCCCGGGTAGTGCTCCAGTCGGGTGGACACCCCAGCGTCGCGCAGCCGCTCGGCGTACCGCTGCCCCTCGGCGCACAGGGGGTCGAGTTCGGCGGTGATCACCAGCGCCGGCGGCAACCCGGACAGGTCGTCGGCGAGCAGCGGCGAGGCCAGCGGGTCCTTCGCGTGCGCCGGGTCGGCGAGGTAGTGCGTCCGGTACCAGGCGACCGATCGGCGGTTGAACAGCGTCGGGTCGTCGTCGCCGGCCGGTTCGCCGCTCTGGTCGGTGTTCGGGTAGACCAGCAGCTGCGCGGCGAGCGGGGGCCCGTGCGTACGGCTGAGCAGGGTGACCGCGGCGGCCAGGTTGCCGCCGGCGCTGTCCCCACCCACCGCCAGCCGGGTCGGGTCCACGCCCAGCTCGTCGGCGTGCCCGGCGATCCACGAGGTGGCGGCGTGGCAGTCCTGCACCGCCGCCGGAAAGGGGTGCTCCGGGGCGAGGCGGTAACCGACGGTGATCACCTGACCGGGCACGGCGTTGGCCAGCCTTCGGCAGATGCCGTCGGCGGTGTCGATGCTGCCGAGCGTCCAGCCGCCGCCGAAGAAGTACAGCAGGGTGGGCAGCGGCCCCGACCCGGCCGGCCGGTACACCCGCAGCGGCAGCTCCCCGGCGGGGCCGGGGATACGCTCGTCGCGTACCTCGGCGACCTGCTCGACGGCGCCGCTGCCGGCGCGGATCGCGGCCAGGTCCGCGGCGCGCGCCTCGGAAAGGGTCTGCGCGTACAGCGGCGGGGTGCCGGCCGTGGCACGGGCCGCCCGGTACGCCGCCACCTCCGGGTGCAGTGCCATGTCGCTCCTATCCACCGGTGCTGACCAGCAACGTGTCGATGCCGCGCAGGAACAGGCTGCCGCTGTACGTCGGCGTCTCGGTGACCGCCAGCGCGGGGAACCGGGCGAACAGCCGGGGCAGCGCGAGGCGACCCTCCAGCCGCGACACGGCCGCGCCGAGGCAGAAGTGCAGACCCACGCCGAAGGCCAGCGACGGAGGGCCGGGACGGGTCGGGTCGAAGGTGTCCGGGGCTGGGAAGCGGGCCGGGTCCCGGTTGGCCGCCGCGATCATGATCAGCACGTTGTCGTCGGTGCCGACCGGCACGCCGTTCAGCACGGTGTCGGCCGGCGCGGCGCGGGCCAGGAAGTGCACCGGGCTCGCCAACCGCAGCACCTCGTCGACGCAGCCCTGCGCCAGCGCGGCGTCGGTGGGCAGCGCCGCGACCGTCTGCGGGTGGGCCAGCAGCAACGGCAGCCCGTTGCTGAACATGTAGACGGTGGTGACGAAGCTGGCGTTGAACAGCACAATCAGGTTGCTGACCAGCTCCTCCTCGGTCAGCTCCACCTCCCCGGAGTCGAGCGCCTCGACCAACGCGCTGAGCAGGTCGTCCCCCGGCACCCGGCGGCGGTGCCCGAGCAACTCCCGGTAGAAGGCCCGCAACTCCTGCGCGGCGGTGTTGGCCGCGGCCAGCCGCTGCGGGGTCTTCCCCGCCACGTCAAGGAACTCGTCGATCCACTCCACCCGCTCGCGGTACCACGGCAACTCGGCGGCCGGGATGCCGATGAACTCGGCCATCACCAGGGCCGGAATCGGGTACGCGAAGTCGGCCACGAAGTCGATCGCGCCCTCCCCGGCGTCCGCCATCCGGTCCAACAGCTCGTCGACCACCCGCAGGATCACCGGTTCCAACGCGCCGAGCCGGCGCGGTGTGAACGTGCGGGAGAAGACGTGCCGCATCCGGGTGTGGTCGGGCGGGTTGACGAACATCATCGAGGTCTGGAAGGTACGCAGGATCTCCTGCTCCTCCCAGCCCGGCGGCGGCTGTTTCGTCCACTCCGGATCGCGCAGCAACCCGTCGACGAGGTCGTAGCCGACCGCGACCGCGACCACCGTCCGGTGCTCGGCGCGCGCCGGCACCGCGCTGATCGGGCCGAGCCGGTGCAGGTCCGCGTACCACGGGTACGGGTCCTGTCTGCCCTGTTCGCTGTACAGGCCGGTGAGTATCTCCTCCACGTCCACGGCCAACTCCTCCCCGCCGATGTCGGGGCCGGGGGCAGCGGGGGTCACCCGCCGCCCCCGGCCGGTGTCACAGGTCGAGCAGCCGCAGCGGCACGGCGTCGGCCAGTGCCTGGTTGCCGGCGTCGTTCGGGTGGATGTGGTCTCCCGAGTCGTACGCGGGCAGCAGCTGGCTGGGCCGGGCCGGGTCGCGCAGCACCCGGTCGAAGTCGAGCAGCCCGTCGAACTCCCGACTGCCGCGCAGGTAGGCGTTCACCGCCTGGCGGGTGGCCTCCTTCTGCGCCGTCCACACGCCCGGCGCGCCGTGCCCCTCGTACGGCGTCAGCGTGGCCACCAGGCTGGTCAGCCCGTGCTGCTGGAGCTGCTGGTTGATCTGCCGCAGGGTGCCGATGATCGCCTCGGGTGTGTCGTTCGACATCCAGATGTCGTTGATGCCCAGGTGGGTGACGACGGTACGCACCCCGGTCTGGGGAAAGACGTCCTCGTTGAGCCGGGCCGCCGCGTTCGGGCCGAGCTGGTGGTAGCCGGGGTAGTTGCCGTCGCCCGGCTCGGTGCCCTCGTGGTTGAGCCGGTTGCCGGCCAGGCTCAGGTTGAGCACGCCCGGGGTACGCCGGTCCGGCCGGTCGGCGAGCAGTCGGTCGGAGAGCAGGTCGGGCCAGCGCCGGTTGGCGTTGACGGTGCTGCCGTTGCCGTCACCGATGGAGTCGCTGAGCACGACCAGCGCGCCGGGGCTGCCCTTGCGCTGCACGTCGACGCCGGAGAGGAAGAACCAGCAGCAGGTGGGACGGGTGGTGAACCCGGTGCCCTCGGCCACCCCGGTCAGGTCCCCCGCGCCGATGAAGTTGGCCTGCTGGGACTGCCCGTGGAACGTGGTCGGGCCGGTCGGCGTCGGGAAGTGCACTGTGACCACGAGGTCACTGTCGTCCGCGACCGGGAAGGCCAACGGGTCGCTGAGCAGTTCCGCGCCCCGGTTCATGGTCGCCGTGGTGGCACCGGTGAAGGTCAGTGGGCGCACCGACGCCGCGTCGATGTCGGAGAGGTCGTCGGGGGTCGCGGTGTTCGGCCGGGCGACGGTGGCGCGGCCAACCTTGACCGCCTGCTCGCCGTAGAGGTTGCTGAGGCGTACCCGCAGCGCCGGGCCGCCCACCGACACGTGCACGATCATCCGGACGCTCTGGTCGTTGAGGCCGGTGTTGGTCAACCCGACCGAGTTGCCCCGGGTGACCGCGGTGGCCCAGCTGCCCGCCCACTCGGCGCGGTCGGGTCGGTCGGCGGCGGTGCCGGACGGACCGGCGCTGGCGACGACGGCGGGTGCGCCGGCGACCAACAGCGCGGCCGCGGCGGCGATGACAGGCCATCTCTTCGGGGTTGCCGTTGCCATGGAACCTCCATCGTGTGGCAGCCCAGGGCCGTCCGCTGACGGCGCCCGCCTGGACGATGGTCCAGAAACCTAGCCGCCGCCGCTGACGGGCGTCAATCAACCTGATCGACGCGATCAAATGTCCGGCGGGCCGCTCGGATCGCCCGTCGGCACGGTTCCGACCAGCCGTTTCCCGCCTAGGCTTCCAGGCGGCGGCGGTGCGGTCGCCCAAGCGCGCCACCGTCGCGTCGTCACCGGGAGCTGCCCGGGACCGCCGCTTTTGGGATGGGGGCTGCCGGATGACTGACGGACCCGGGCACACCACGACCTACGTGCACAGGGTGTTGGAGCTTTTCGCCGAATTCGGCGACCGGGAGGCGTTGGTCGGCGGCGGTCGGCGTCTCACCTACACCGATGCCGCCGCGCGGGTCCGGGCGATGGCCGCGACGGTGACCCGGCACGGCGTACGCCCCGGGTCGGCGGTGCTGGTGACCGTCGCGAACGCGGTGGAGGGCCCGCTGCTGCAACTCGCCCTGCATCTGCTCGGCTGTCGGACGATGTGGGTCGCCCCGGTGACCGCGCGCCGGGAGGTCGACGAGTTCATCCGGTTGGCCCGCCCGGACGCCCTGGTCTACGACGCCCGGGACCGCGCCAGTCTGGGCCCGGAGCTGGCCGCCGCGCTACCCGGCACACCGGTGTGCTGCCTGGGCGCGGGCGGCGCCGGACCCGACCTCACCGCCGACGCCGACGTGACCGAGCTGCCGGCGTCCGTGCCGGCGCCCGAGTCGTTCCTGCAGACCAGCGGCACCACCGGAAGCCCCAAGCTGGTGCACCACCGGGAGAGCTTCTACGCCCAGATCCTCGCCCTGGCCGCCGACTTCCGCGCCGCCGGGTTCCCGCTGCTGCGGCACCTGTCGCACTCGCCGATGTGGCTGGCCAGCGGGCAGATCACCACGCTGTTCAACCTGTTCACCGGCGGGGTGCTGTTCCTGCGCGACGACTGGGACCCGGTGGCCTTCGTGGACACCGTGCAACGGGAACGGATCAACTCGACCTTCGTCACCCCGCCGATGCTCTACGAGGTGTTGGACCACCCGGCGCTGGTCGGCGCCGACTTCTCCGCCATGTTCATGTTCAACGTGGGCGCCGGGCCCGCCGCGCCCGCCCGGCTGCGCCAGGCCATCGCGCGGTTCGGCCCGGTGCTGCGCATCGTGTACGGCCTCAGCGAGGCGGTCGTGATCACCGCGCTGCCCGGGCTGACCGACGATCCGGAGCACCCGGAGCGGCTGCGCTCCTGCGGGCGGCCCTACGGCGACGTCCGCATCGAGATCCGCGACGACGACGGTGCGGTGCTGCCGACGGGCCGCGACGGCACGGTGTGGGTGCGCACCCGACTGAGCTTCGCCGGTTACCACGGTCAGCCGGATCTGACCGCGCAGACGCTCGTCGGCGGGTGGGTGCGGACCCGCGACATCGGCCACCTCGACGACGACGGCTACCTCTATCTGGTCGACCGGGCAGACGACGCGATCCTCACGCAACGGCGGAGCTGGCCGATCTTCTGCCGTCCCATCGAGGACGTGCTGGCCGGGCACCCGCAGGTACGGGCCGCCGCCGTGATCGGCGTGCCGGACGAGACGGCCGGCGAGGTCCCGTACGCGTACGCGGTGCTCGGGCCGGGCGCGACGGTCACCGGGGCGGAGCTGATCGACCTGGTGACCGCCGAACTCAACGAGATGTGGGCACCGGCCGGTGTGGAGTTCCTCGACCGGCTGCCGGTGAACCGGTCGATGAAGGTGGACAAGCGGGCGCTGCGCGCGCGGTACGCGGCCGATCGGGCCTCGGTGGTCGGGGCGTGACCTCCCGCCGGCAACTGGTCGTCCTGGTCAGCGCCGACCTGATCTCCAACCTGGGCACCCGCATCTCGGTGGTGACCATCCCGTGGCTGGTGCTGGTCACCACCGGCAGCCCCACCAAGATGGGCCTGGTCGCGTTCGCCGAGACCCTGCCGTACCTGCTGTCCAGCGCGTTGGGCACACCCTGGGCGGACCGGATCGGCCTGCGCCGCACGTCGATCCTCTGCGACGCGGGCAGCGCGGTGGCGATGGTCGTCGTCGCGCTGACCCCGTGGTTGGGCTTCGCCCCGCTGGTGGCGCTCGTCGCGGTGGCCGGTGCGCTGCGGGGCATCGGGGACCGGGTGAAGCACGTGATGTTCCGCCCGGTCGCGGAGGCCGCCGGGGTGCCGCTGATCCGGCTGACCTCCGCGTACGACGGGCTCAGCCGGATGATGACCCTGTTCGGCGCCGCCGTGGGCGGCCTGCTGATCGCCGCGTTCGGGGTGACCGAGGCGATCCTCATCGACGCGGCCAGCTTCGGCGTCTGCGCGCTGCTCATCGGCGTCCTGGTCCGCCCGCCGGACGCCGCGACGCGACCCGCCCAACCGGAGAGCTACCTGCGCGCGCTGCGGGGCGGCTTCGGCTACCTGGGTCGGGACCGGCCGCTGCTCGGCATGCTCGCCGTCATCTCGGCGCTGAACATGGTGGCCAACGCCAGCGTGGCCGTCTACATCCCGGTCTGGGTCGCCCGGGAGCTGCACGGCCCCAGCGGACTCGGCCTGGTGTTGGCGGCGTTCTCGGCGGGCGCGCTGCTGGGCAACCTGGTGTTCACCGCGCTCGGGCCCCGGCTGCCCCGACGGCTGACATTCCTGGTCGGTGCGCTGGTCGCCGGTACGCCTCGGCTGGTGGCGCTGGCGATCAGCGACGAACTGCCGGTGGTGCTCGTGGTGACGTTCCTGTCCGGAATCGGCATCGCGGCGGTCAACCCGCTGCTCGGGGTGGCGCTCTACGAGCGGGTGCCGCCGGAGTTGCAGACCAGGGTGATCGGCATCGCCGGTTCGTTGGCGTTCGTCGGGTTGCCGGTCGGCGCGCTGCTCGGTGGCTGGTCGGTGGACGCGCTGGGGCTCACCCCGGCCCTGCTGACCATGGCGGCCGCGTGCCTGGTGGTCACCGCGTACCCGCTGGTGCACAGGGCGTCCGGCCCGGAGACGCCAGCGCGGCCCACCCCCGTCGCCACCCGGTAAACCCGTTGCGGGCCCGGCGCGGCTGCCGCAGGCACGGACCGATGAGCGCGCAGCCGCCCCCGGGCGTCACAGTTGCCGGTGGAGGTGCCGACCCCACTCGGTCACGGCCGGCCCGGGCGGGTTAGCCGTACCCGTGGTCGGTCTACCGGTGGCCCACTGAACCCGTACCGGCTGGGCAGGTCAGCATCCGGCCCGGGCCGGGGTGGTGTGTTCGGTACGGCAGCTCGGGCAGCGCAGTCGCGTCCCCGCGGCCGTCCGGGGCACCCGCAGCCGCTGACCGCAGCCGCAGGTCACCACCGGGGCCGACGCCCGCAGGTATTCGTCCCGCTCCCGGCGCGGCCAGCGGCCGTGGCAGCGGGCGCACCACTTCGGTGGGTAGCTGTGGTAGTGGGCCAGGCCGAACGCGCCCGCGACCATCAGCGCGGCGGGGACCAGCAGGCCGAGCGGCGCGAGCAGGGCGGTCGGCACTCCGCCGACGCCGTCGGAGACCAGCATGGCGACCACGGTGAGCACGACAACCGGCACACCGAGCAGTGTGAACCCGAAACCCCAGGCGAAGACCAGTAGGGACGGCAGGAACATCCACATGCCGCCGGGCGCCCACCGGCGGACCCCGTACCCGCCGCAGTGTGGGCAGTTCGGCGAGGCGCGGTGCGGCACCGACCGCAGCGCCTTCGGCGCGAGCCACTGAACCAGAAGCTTGAGGATCTCCTCGACCAGTTTCGTCGCGAGGGCCTGAAGGAACGAACCGAGCATCGTCAGCCACCTCCCTCGCCGATGGATTCTGCGGCGGTCCACCACCCATGGTGGGCGGCGGGTGCCATCACCCCATCCCAGCGCGCCGACGTCGCGTCGTCCACGACGCCAATCCGACAGCGCCCGCGTTGTTCGTCGGCCGTTCGGCTGTTGGCCGCGCGGGCGTCGGCGGGGGCGGCTAGCGTCCACCGTCGTCACCGCACCTGGAGGCTGCCGCGTATGACGTCGTCACCCACCCGCCGCCGCACCGCCGAGGTCACCGCCGTGCGCCGGATCGGCGACAGCGCGCCGCACAGCGCGTTCACCGACCTCGTCCGGTACGCCGGGAGCTGGTTCTGCGCCTTCCGGGAGGCCCGGAGCCACCTCAGCGACGACGGCGTGATCCGGGTACTGACGTCGACCGACGGCCGGGCCTGGGCCTCCGCCGCCGTCATCGCGCAGGCCGGCACCGACCTGCGCGACCCGCGCTTCGTGACGCGACCCGACGGGCGGCTCCAACTGCTGGCGGCGGCCGCCACCGGCGCAGCCGCCAAGACCTTCCAGACGGTGACCTGGCTCTCCACCGACGGGCACGCCTGGGGCGATCCGACCCCGGTGGGCGAGCCTGGCGTCTGGGTGTGGCGGGCGGCCTGGCACGACGACGCGATGTACGGCGTCGGCTACGCCACCCGAGAACCGAGGTTCGCCCGGCTCTACCGCAGCACCGACGGGGTGGACCTGCGGCCCTGGGTGCCGACGCTGTTCGAGGACGGGTACCCCAACGAGTCCGGTCTGGTCTTCGACCCGGACGGCACCGCCCGGTGCCTGCTGCGGCGGGACGCGGGCACCGCGAGCGCGCAGCTGGGCCGCGCCGCGCCGCCGTACCGGGACTGGACCTGGACCGACCTGGGTGTCCAGGTGGGCGGGCCGACGCTGCTCCGGCTGCCCGACGGGCTGCTGCTGGCCGGGGTCCGCCTGCACGACGGCCGGGTCCGCACCGCGATCTGTGCCGTCGACCCCGACCGGGGCGAGCTGACCGAGCTGGTCGCGCTGCCCTCCGGCGGCGACACCAGCTACCCCGGCCTGGTCTGGCACGACGACAGGCTGTGGGTCAGCTACTACTCCTCCCACGAGGGGCAGACCTGTGTCTACCTGGCCGAGGTCAGCCTGACCGGCTGAGCCTGGTCCGGCAGCCCGGAGGTCGGTTAGCGTGCCGACATGCCATCGACGCTCACCGAATCGACAGACCCGTACTGTCTGCGCCCCGGGGAGGCCGTCGACCTGTTGCACGGGCACCCGTGGCGGCGGTTCGTGGCGCTCGGCGACAGCGTCGTGGAGGGCATGTGTGAGCCGACACCGGGCTACCCGGACGTGCAGTGGGTCGACCGGGTCGCCGCCGAGCTGACCGCGGTACGCCCCGAGCTGGCGTACCTAAATCTGGGTCGACGCGGGCTGCGCGCGCACCAGGTGCGGGCCAGCCAGCTCGCCCCGGCGCTGGCCTTCGCACCGGACCTGGCGCTTGTCGTCTGCGGCGGCAACGACGCCTTCCACCCGGCGTACGACGCGGAGGCGGTGGACGCCGAGCTGACCGCGATGATCACCGCGCTGCGCGGCGTGGGCGCCGACGTGATCACCGTGGGCATGTTCGACGTCTCGCACAGCCCCGCGGTGCCCGAGCACCTGCGGGCCGGCCTGGGCGAACGAATGCGTCGCCTCTCGGCCCACACGGCAAGCCTGGCCCGACGCCTCGGCACCCTCCACGTGCACCTGACCGACCACCCCCTGACGGCCGACCCCACGCTCTACAGCACCGACGGCCGCCACGGCAGCGCCCGCAGTGACGCCATAGCAACAGCCCAAACCCTCCGCACCCTCTCCCGCCAACTCCCCAACCCCACCCCAACCCCCAACCCCACCCCACTCCCAGGGCGTTGATCATGAAGTTATTGCCACGACACGCCGTCGCAGAGGGCAATAACTTCATGATCAACAGGGGCGAAGGGGTCAGGGGCGGGGTCAGTCCTTGAGGAGGATTCCGGTTAGGAGGACGCCGTGGGCCAGGTTGAGGACTCCGTCGCAGCCGGGGTAGCCGACCCTCGCCAGGCCGCCGGACGCGTGCCGGCCGAACAGGTACGGGGCCAGGGAGTACGGGACATCGGCGGTGACCGTCTCGCCGGTCTCGATCTGGACGAAGTCCATCGACACCCGGTCGGTCGGCAGGTACTCCTGCAGGATGGCGCCGCCCTGCGCGACGGCGGCCCGCACACCGTCGGCCCAGTCCGCCGCGCTCAGCTCCGGGCCGAGCAGCACGCCGTGCCCGGCCGAACCGTCGGCCGGCTTCGCCACCAGCGTGGCCTGCTCGGCGATGGCCCGGTCGAGGACCGCGGCGGTCAACGGCACCGTGTACGGCACGTGCCGGCGGATCAGCGCCTGGTCGTCGGCCGGTAACCCGTCCACGTCCTCCCACAGCCAGGCGAACGTGGTCTTGTTGCCGAGCAGCCAGGCCGCCGCCGACACGAACATCGGTAGGGTGCCGGCGGCGAGGGCCAGGGCCACCGCGTCCAGGCCGGCGGTCGGGGTGACCCGGTTGGGTACGAAGAGCCGGAACAGCGCGTCGACCGGTGCGCCGTCGACGACCAGCCGGCTGCCGGCGTCCACTGTGGCGGTGGAGACCGGGGCGATGACCAGGTCGATGCCGAAGTCCCGGGCCCGTACGGCGAGGGGGTCGAGGATCCGGATGAACGTCTGCGGGTCGTCGAGGCCCGGGTAGTCGGCGTCGAAGTCCATCAGCAGCGCCACCCGGGCGCCCTCGGGCAGCCGCAACTCTTCGCGGATCGCCACGAACCGCTGGTCCAGCAGGGACGGTGCGGCCCGCACCGGCAGGTCGTCGAGGATGCCCTGCTCGCGGTAGAGGTGCGCGTACCGCTGGATGACGGTGTCGGCGTCGAAGCCGCCGCCGAGGCTGCTGTCGATGTTGTACTCGACGAACTTCGGCACCCCGGCGGAGAAGATCACGTCCGGGCGGTACGCGGCGAGCAGCGCCTCGGTCAGCGGCTCGGGCTCGTCCAGCAGCCGGGTCTCCCCCACCGGTACGCCGAGTAGCCGGCGCAGCTCACCGGCGGTGCCGGCCCGACGACGGCAGGCGTCGAGGATGAGCTGGGCGAGCCGGTCGCAGACCTCGTTGAGGTGCCGCCAGGCGTCGGCGGTGAGCACCGGGGGGCGGGCCAACCGCCACTGCTTGTTGTAGGTGGCCCGGCCGTGGAAGACCTGCTCCCAGGCCGCCGCCCCACTGGCCACCATTGCCCGACGGGCCGGCTCCGGCAGGTCGGTCCAGGCCCGGTCGGCCGCCGGCCACGGATAGTTGGGGTCGATCATGATCCGTCCTTCATGGTCAGGTGGATGGCGGTGGCGAGTTGGTCGCGGTCGGGCTGGACGGCCCGGTCCAGTGCGGGGGCGAACGGCAGCACCGCCCCGTCCGGGCGGGTGACCCGGCGCGGCGGGGCGAGCAGCCGGACCCGCTCCACCACCGAGGCGATGATCTCGGCGGCCATCCCGCAGGAACGGTTGGCGTCGTCGAGCACCACGAGCCGCCCGGTGCGGGCCACCGACTCGGTGAGACCGTCGATGTCGAAGGGGTAGAGCGTGCGCGGGTCGAACACCTCCACCGAGACCTGGTCGGCCACCTCCTCGGCGACGGCGAGCGCGTCGTGCACCAGGTGCCCGATCGCGACCACTGTCACGTCGTCGCCGAAGCGGTGGATCCGGCCCCGGCCCAGCGGCACCGGCGTCAGGTCGTCGACGTCGTCGCGGACGTCCATCGCGCCGGCCGGCGCGAACACCACCACCGGGTCGTCGTGGCGGATCGCCGTGACCAGCAGCCCGTACGCGTCGGCCGGGGTGGCCGGCACGACGGTGACCACGCCGACGTGGGCGAAGAGGCTGTACGGGTGGTCGGAGTGCTGCCCGGCCCACCCGGTACGTGAGCCGGAGCCGGGCACCAGGTAGGTGACGGGGACGCTGCACTGCCCGCCGGTCATCAGCGGGAACTTGTGCGCGTGGTTGACGATCTGCTCGAAGACCAGGAACAGCAGCGACGGGATCTGGAACTCGATCACCGGTCGCAGCCCGGCCAGCGCCGCCCCGGTGGCGAAGCTGGTGAACGCCTGCTCCGACAGCGGGGTGTCGCGGACCCGTTCGGTCCCGAACCGCTTGGCCAGCCCGGTGGTCACCAGTGACGCGCCGACCTGGACGTCCTCGCCGAGCAGGAACACCGCCTCGTCGCGGGTCAACTCGTCGGCGAGGGCCCGGGTCAGCGCCCGGCGGTACGACAGTCGGGGCACCTCAGCCACCTCCGGTGCGCACGGTCATTCAGCCACCTCCGGTGCGGGCGGTCAGACCGCTGGCGTACAGGTAGGTCAACGCGTCGGCCGGGTCGGGTTCCGGGCTGTTCAGGGCGAACCGCACCGCCGCGTCGAGGGTCGCCTCGACCTCGGCGTCCACGGCGGCGCGGTCGGCGTCGGAGAGCCGTTCGCCCTGGATGCGCACCGGGTCACGGGCCCGGCCCCGGCTCACCTCGTCGGGCGGGCGGTAGTCGAGGCGTACCGCGTGTTCGAAGGTGTGGTGGGCGTCGAAGCGGTAGGTGCGGGCCTCGATCAGCTCGGGGCCGCCGCCGGCGCGCATCCGGCCGACGGCGGCGGCCGACGCGTCGCGTACCGTCTCCGGGTCCTGGCCGTCGACCTGGACGGCCGGGATGCCGAACGCGGCGGCCCGGCCGGCGATGCTGCCGGCCACCGCGCCGGCGACCGGCATGGTGGTGGCGTAGCCGTTGTTCTCGCAGACGAACAGCACCGGCACCCGCCAGAGCGCGGCCAGGTTGAACGCTTCCAGCAGCATCCCCTCGTTGACCGCGCCGTCGCCGAAGAAGCTCACCCCGACGGTGTCGCGGCCCTGGCGGCGGTGGGCCCAGACCGCGCCGGTGATGATCGCCCCGGAGGCGCCGACGATCGCGTTGGCGCCGAGCACGCCGATGCTCAGGTCGGCGGCGTGCATCGAGCCGCCCCGGCCGGCGTTGAGGCCGGTGACCCGGCCGCACAGCTCGGCGAGCATCCGGGCCGGGTCGGCCCCGCGGGCCAGGACGTGCCCGTGGCCGCGGTGGGTGCCGGCGAGCACGTCGTCGACACCCAGCGCGGCGCAGACGCCGGCGGCGATCCCCTCCTCACCGAGGTACGGGTGGATGCCGCCGACGATCTGCCCGCCGTGGACCAGCTCCACCGCCCGTTCCTCGAACCGGCGGATCAGCCGGACCGTGCGGTAGAGCCGGACCGGGTCGGCGTCGGTCACGCGGGCCCCTTGATGGCGGCCAGGATGTCGTCCCAGAGCCGGGCCCGGGCGGCGAGGGCGGTGTTGACCGTGTCGGCGCACTCCTGCCACTTGGTGTCGTCGTCGCCGCACAGGTCGGCGAGCATCTGCATGGCCATCGGGGTGTGCTGTTCGCCGTCGACCTCGATGTGCCGCTCCAGGTAGTCGACGAACGCGTGCAGCCGGTCACTGCTCTCGTTCACCGAGACGACCTGGGTGAACATGTCCGGGATCAGGTCCTCCCGACCGAACGCGAAGGCCGCCGCCTGGCAGTGCACCGGGGTGGACTCGATGATCCGCCAGGTGGTCGCGGCGAACCTCGCCGACGCGGCCGGCACCCCGGCCTCGGCGAGCGCCTCGGTGACCGGCCGGCCGGCGCGCAGCAGGTCGATCAGGGCGTTCACCGCCGTGGTGTCCGCGCCGGCCTCGGCCATGCCCCGCACGTACAGCTCGAAGTGGCTGATGTAGCCGCCGCCCAGCTCGTCGCTCTCCTCGACCATGACGATGTCGTTGATGAGGCGGCGGCTGCCGGTCGGCCCGGTCGGGACCCACGGCACGGTGACGCAGGTCAGCTGCCGTTGCAGCGACTTCAGCACGGACATGAAGTCCCAGACCGCGAAGACATGGTGCTCCATGAAGGTGACAAGCGCCTCGTGGGTGTCCAGGTTGGCGTAGAGCGGGTGCCTGACCACGGCGTCGCGCCGGTCGGTCACCGCCCGCTCCAACCGCTCGATGCCCGGGTGCGTCTTACCCCAGTCGTACCGTGACATGTCAGCCTCCCTGCTGGGCGCGGTGGCGCCAGATGACCGGGCAGTAGTCGGGGTCCGCGTAGTCCGGCCGCCCGTCGTGGGTACGGCGGACCAGCACGTCGTGGTTGTACGCGGCGAGCGTGCCGTCGGAGAGCGGAAACTCCCGCCAGGCGTTGTCGCCGTCCTGCAGGTGCAGCGAGACCGCCTGCCGAGGGCGGCCGCTGACGTTGGGGCCGCTGCCGTGGTAAATGCGGCAGTGGTGGAAGCTCATGTGTCCCTTGGGGATCACCATCGGGACCTTGCGGATCTCCGCGCCGTTGTACGCGGCGTTCTCGGCCAGCATCTCCTCCAGCTGGCTACGGTCCCGGTCGGCGAAGTGCCGCACCACGGTGTCGTCCGAGCCGATTTCCTTCCACCGGTGGGAGCCGTCGACCATGGTGATGGTGCCCATCTCCTCCCCGCAGTCGTGGAAGGGGATGAACGCGGTGAGCATCTTCTCCGACGACGAGGACGCCCAGTAGTGCTTGTCGAAGTGCCAGGGCACGATGTTGCTCGGCTCACCGGAGATCGGCGGCTTGTAGATCAGCGTGGCCTGGAAGACCCGGATCTCGTCGGCCTGGGCCAGCCGGGCGGCGACCGCGCCGAGCAGCGGCTTGCGCAGGATCGCGCCGAGCCCGTCGTGCTCGTGGTGGACGTAGTCGTTGTGCCGTTGCACCGGGCCCTTGGACGGGTCCCAGTAGGCCAGCTTCGGTGGGCGGACCGGCAGCCGGCGGTCCCGCTCCCCGTCGTAGTAGCGCTGCGCGGCGGTGGCGAGGGCGTCCACCTCGTCGTCGGTGAACACCTTCTTCGACAGGTACCAGCCGTGCTCGGCGTAGTGCCGCACGTCGTCGTCGGACGGCAGCAGCGCCCGCTCCTCGGCGGTCAGCGTCGGTTCGTAGTCGGTCGCGGTCACTGTGCCTCCTTGGTTCGCCACTGCGGGGCTCGCAAACCCGGCTCACTCCTCGCGCTCACGCCCCCACCCCCTGTGGTGTGGCCGCCACGGCGGCCAGTTCCCGCTCCTTGGCCTCGTAGAGCGCCTTGATGTTGCCGCTGCCGAAGCCCCGCGCACCGCGCCGCTCGATCAACTCCAAAAAGAGCGTGCGACGCACGTGCATCGACTCGGCGAAGATCTGCAACAGCTGACCGTCGTGGTCGGAGTCGACAAGCACACCCAGCTCGCGAAGCCGGTGCAGCGGGGCGTCCACCCGACCGACCCGCGCCTCCAGGGCGTCGTAGTAGCTGGCCGGGGTGCCGGCGAAACGCACCCCGCGCCGGCCCAGCGCCTCCACCGCGCCGACGATGTCGTCGGTGCGCAACCCCAGGTGCTGCACTCCCCCACCGGCGTGCTGGTCGAGGAACGCGTCGATCTGCCCCGGCCGCCGCGAGCGGTCCGGTTCGAGCAGGACCACGGTGACCCGCCCGGAAGGGCTCTGCACCACCTTGGAGTTCATTGCCTGCCCGTCGACCTCGATGTGCTCCTCGAAGATCTCCGCGAAGTCGAACAACTCCTCGAAGTGCCGGACCGTCTCGTCGAGCTGGCCGGGCGGCACGCAGACCGCCAGGTGGTCGATCTCGGCGAGCACCGGCGGGTGGCCGTCCATGGTGGACGCCGCGGCGGTGATGGCGCCGGGCAGGAACTGGCCCCGGTCGCCCCGGCGCTGCACCAGCCGGTGTCGCACGTCGGCGAAGCCGTCCACCTCGGCGATCACCACCTCGGCGTCCGCGCCGGTGCGGGTGGTCGGCGGCGTCACGCCTGTCGCACCCCGACCCACCAGCTCGGCGTACGCGGCCGACACGTCGTCGACCTCGACCGCGACGACCGCGATGCCGTCACCGTGGCGCTGCACGTACCGCGCGGCCGGATGCTCGGCGCTCAGCCCGGAGGTGAGCAGCAGGCGGATGTCGCCGTGGCAGAGCAGCAGCGAGCGCTGCCCCGCCAGCCCGGTCTCCGGGCCACCCTGGCCGCAGACCTCGAAGCCGACGGCGGTGCTGAAGTAGAAGGCCGCCTGTCGGGCGTCCCCCACATAGAGTTCGATGTGGTCGATACCACGGATGTCCATGTCCCCTGAAACCCTTCCCACCCGATTCCCCCTGTGTTGCCGTCCGGGCAGACCCCGCCCGGGATGCCGCCTCGATCACCCCCTCGGCTCGGCGACGCGCGCCAGCAGCAGGCTCACGTTCTGGCCGCCGAACCCGAACGAGTTGGTGACCGCGTACTCCAGGTCGGCCTTTCGGGGCGTGCCACGGATGTGGTCCGCCGGGCAGGCCGGGTCCGGATCGTCGAGGTGGTACGTCGGCGGCAGGAGCCCCCGACCGAGCGCCAGCGCGGTGGCCGCCGCCTCCAGCACCCCGGAGGCGCCCAGCAGGTGACCGGTGAGCGCCTTGGTGGAGCTGACCGGCACGCCGCCGACACCGAAGACGTCGGCCAGGGCGGTGGTCTCCGCGATGTCACCGAGCTTCGTGCCGGTGCCGTGCGCGTTGACGTAGCCGACCGCCGCCGCCGGTACACCGGCGCTGCGCAGCGCCAGGCGGATGCACGCCGCCGCGCCCGCGCCGTCCGGGCGGGGCGCGGTCGGGTGGTACGCGTCCGTCGTCGCGCCGTGGCCGGCCACCTCCGCGTACCCGGCGACGCCGCGCGCCTCGGCGTGTTCGGCGCGTTCGAGCACCAGCAGCGCGGCACCCTCGGACAGGACGAACCCGCTGCGGGAGGTGTCGAACGGCCGGCTCGCCCGGCCCGGGTCGGTGCCGGCGCGCGCCAACGCGCGCGCGTTGCCGAAGGTGTCGGCGAAGGTCGGGAAGAGCGGTGCCTCGCTGGCCCCGCAGAGCACCACGTCGACCTCTCCGGTCGCGATGAGCCGGACCCCGTCGGCGACCGCCTGCGCACCGGAGGCGCAGGCGGTGCCGACCGACGAGCTATAGCCCCGGATGCCGTGCGCGATGGCGATCCGCGCAGCCGGCATGTTCGGCAGGATCCCGGTGAGCAGGTACGGGCTGACCGCCGCGCGACCCCGGGCCGCCCGTGCCAGCACCTGCGACTCCAGGGTGGCCATCCCCCCGACGCCACCGACGATCACACCGATTCGGTCGGCGTCGACGTCGCGGCCCACCTCGATGCCGGCGTCGGCGAGAGCGTCGGCGGCGGCGAGCAGGGCGAGGACGACGATCCGGTCCAGCACCCGGGTCTCCGGCCCGGACGCGACGGTCCGCGGGTCGATGTCGGGCAGCAGTCCGGCCACGTCCAGCGACTCCCGCACCGGGTGCCCCTGCGGCGGGCGGGTCAGCCCGGACCGGCCGTTGGTCAGCGCGTCGAAGGTCTCCTCGACGCCCCGCCCAACCGGGGTGAACAGACCCATCCCGGTGATCAGGGCGGTCACGAGCTGGCCTCGGTGAGGTAGCGCTCCCGCAGGACCACCTTGCGGACCTTGCCGGTCACGGTGACCGGGATGTCGGCGGAGTGCACCGGCACGACCCGACGCAGCGTGGCGCCGACGTCCGGACCGAGGGCGGCGCGGACCCGTTCGGTGCGGTCCTCGGCCTCGTCGGCGCCGGCGGCCAACTCCAGCAGCACGTCGGTGGCGACCGCGCCGGACTCGGCGACGATCACCACCGTGCAGTCGGTGACGTCCGGGCAGGCGGCGAGGATGCGCTCCTCGGACAGCGCCGTGTAGAAGCGCCGCCCGGCACCGGCGTCGACCGAGTCCACCGCCCGGTCCAGGTGGTAGTAGCGGCCGTCGGCGTCGGCGCGGACCAGGTCACCGGTGAGGTACCAGCCGCGCTGGCGGAAGCGGTAGGTGGTGACCGAGTCGTTCCAGTAGCCGCGGAACAGCGACGGCGAGTCGATACCCAGGAAACCCACCTCGCCGACCGGCACCGGCTCGCCGTCGGCGTCGAGCACCGCGACCTTCGCGAACCGGTACGGGCGGCCGATGCAGCGGCCGTACCGGTCGGTGTCGGCGCGGTGGGTGATGTGGAACATCGAGTGCCCCATCTCGCTGGAGCCCAGCCCGTCGATGAAGACCGACCCGGGCACCGTCGCCACCCCGTCGCGGGTGACGGTGTCGTGCCAACCGACCGCGACGAGGCGGCGGATGTGCGGCTCGTGCGAGGCGTCGCCGGTGTTGAACCACAACCGCACCGAGTCCAGGCCGTACCCGGACAGGTCGAAGCGGGCCAGCTCCGCCCAGGTGACCGAGAAGCCGAACACCCCGTCGGGGCGCCAGCGTTGGATCGCGTTCAGCACCTGCTCGCCGCCCTGCTCGGAGAGCAGGAACATCTGCGCGCGGTTGCCCAGCGCCTGGTTGACCATCAGCACCGTGGCGGTGTGCGGCGCGGGAAGCGCGTTGAGGATCCGGGTGGTGCCCTGCGCCTGCGGCATGGTGAGCAGGTGCCGGGTGGCCGCGAAGAGGCTGGCGTGCGAGTGCAGCACCGCCTTGGGCACCCCGGTCGTCCCGGAGGTGTGGGTGATCACGATCGGGTCGTCCGGGTGGTGCCGGTAGTGCGCCGGCGCCGTGGCCGGGTCGCCCGTGCCGGCCTGCGCAGGGGTGCCGAGCAGCGGTACGCCCAGGTCGTGCCCGGACAGCAACGCGGTGTGCGCGTCGTCGGCCAGCACACCGACGCCCCGCAGCCGGCGGATGTACTCGGCGGCGATCTCCGGGCGGAGTTTGCCGTTCATCAGCGCCGGGATTGCCCCGAGCCGGGCCAGCGCCAGGTAACTGAGCACCATGTCGGCGGCGGCGGTGGCCCAGACGGCGACCGGGTCGCGGGGGCGTACCCCCTGCTCGTGCAGCCAGGCGGCGCGGGCGGCGACCCGCTCGTCGAGCTGCCCCAGCGTCAGTGGCGTCTCGGCGGGGTGACCGTCGACGGCGGTGTCGAAGGTCAGGCCGGGCCCGTCCGGGTCGGCGCCGTGCGCCAGCACCCGGGTCAGGACGTTGCCCGCACCCAGCTCGGTGTCGGCGGCCAGTGCGCCGCGCAGTCCCCGTGTCCTCATGGTCGTGCTCCTCCCCCCAGCAGCACCGCGACCGCCTCGGTCGGCTTGTCGGGTGCCTGTTCGATCAGGATCAGCAACACCTCGTCGGCGTCACCGTCGTCGCGCAGCAGGTCGGCCTCGGCGACGCCGTCGGTGTACGGGTCGCCGGTCGGGCTGAGGCAGACCACCGGGCCGCGCAGGCCCCAGCGGGCCGCGAGGTGCCCGGCGACGCTGTTCGGCACGGACTGGAAGAAGAACAGCGGGCCGATCCGCCCGCCGGCCTCGAGGGTCTCCCGTACGTGCTGGGCGCTGGCAAGATCGCCGCTGGCGCTGACCAGCACGATCCCGGTCCGCACCCCGGCGGGCACTCCCGCCGACCCGTACCCCCGCCGCAGACACCGTTCCGCGACGGCCACCACCACCGGCGCGAAGTCCGAGTGCACAAACCCCGGCACCCCCGGTGCGCCGCCCTCGTCCCCGCCCTCGGGCCAGAGAGCCCACGCCCTCTCCCCCGGCGATCTTGCGGTTTCGGTCGTCGTTTCGGGTGCTTGGTCGGATTCGTCGGGGCAGAGAGTGCACGATCGCGGGGAGTTGGGGGCGGTCATCCGGCGCCGACCAGGAGGGCGGTGTTGGCGCCGCCGAAGGCGGCGTTGAGGGTCAGGGCGTGGGTCGCCTCCGTCCTTTGCGGATGGTCCGTCACCACGTTCAGGGGGCAGGACTCGTCGCGGGCCAGCCAGCCGGCGTTGACCGGCAGCTCGCCGCGGCGCAGCGCGAGGGCGGTGACCACCAGTTCGAGCAACCCGGACGCCTCCAGCGCGTGCCCGTGCACCGACTTCGTGGAGCTGACCGCGACCCGGGTGGCGTGCCCGCCGAGGGCCCGGTGCAGGGCGGCCGCCTCGGCGGCGTCGCTCTGCGCGGTACCGGTGGCGTTGGCGTTGACGTAGCCGACGGCCTGCGGTGGCAGCCCGGCCCGGCGCAACGCGCCGTCAACCGCGCGGGCCAGCCCGCTGCCACCGGGCTCCGGCTGGCAGGGATGGAACGCGTCACCGGCCCGTCCCCAACCGGCCACGGTGGCCACCGGATCTTCACCGCGTCGACGGCCGGTGCTCGACTCCAGCACCACCGCGGCCACGCCGTCGCCCAGCAGCAACCCCCGACGGCCGGCGCTGAACGGGCGGACCGCCCCGTCGACCGCGAGGGCGCGACCGGCGTCGAAGAGCGCGAACTGGTCCGACTCCACCAGGTAACCGGCCGCCACCACCACCCGTTCGACGGCACCACGGGTGACCTGGGCGGCGGCGTCGGCCACCGCGGTGCTCGCGGATACGCAGGCGCTGGTGTAGACCCGGGTGTGACCGGAGAGTCCACATCGGGCGGCGAGCTGACCGGCGAGCGCGGCGGGACCCGTACCGAGGGCCGGGCCGCCATGCACGGCGAGCAGCAGGGCACACGCCTTACGCTGCGCGCGGTCCAGACCGGCCGACCGGCAGGCCGCGTCGATCGCGGCGGCCAGCTCCTCGGCGAGCGTACCGACGTCGGGCAGGGTGGCGGCCACGGTGACCCGACGGGCGGACGTGTCGAATCGGCCCACCGGGCCGAACGCCGGCACCCCGGCCAACACACCAGCGAGCTGCGCGTCGGCGCCCCTGCCCAGGGCGCTGACGGCGTACACGCCGGTGAGCTGGGCGACGCGCGCCTCAACCATCTGCGGAGGCGGTCAGCGACGCCCGGAACACCGCCAGGGCGTCGTCGACGGTGCGGACACCGGCCAGCTCGTCGTCGGTGAGGTCGAGCCGGCGTTCGTAGCGCTGCTCCACGAGGTGCACCAGCCAGGCGAGCTCCATCGAGCCGATCCGGTCGGACACCTCGGCAGCCGGTTTCGCGCTGAGTTCGGCGAGCATGCTCATCAGGTCAGCTCGCCCCAGATCGGGCTGACCGCTCATCAGGCTTTGTCGCTCGTCGCCTCGGTGACGCGATTGGCGACCATGGTGGTGAACTCGCCGACCGTCATCAGGGCCAGCTGCTCCGACTCGTCGTCGGCGAACGTCAGGCCGTACCGGTCCTCCACCCGGACGGACAGGTCGGCCAGGGCGAGAGACTCCAGGTCGACGCCGGACGGGCCGAGCGTGGTGTCGTCGTCGAGCCCCTCGACGTCGTAGTTCATGTCGGCGAGCTGCTCGACGACGAAGGCACGGACCTCGGCTCTCATGGATATCCTCTCTGCGTGGCTCAGCTGACGGCGTCCGGTCGGGACACCGCCTACGTGTGGGTCGGCCGGGACACCGGCGGTCAGCCGGATCCGGCCGCTGTGCTGTTGCGGCGGGCGGGCGCTCTGCTGCTCGGCCGCGCGGACACCGAGCTGGTGCTGACGCACGACCGCGACGGACGGCCGGTCGTCCGGGTCGACGAGACGACCGGGTCGGTCGAGCTGGCGGTCAGCGTCAGCCGCACCGCCGGGCTGGTGGTGGTCGCCGCCCGCCGGGCCGGTGCCCTCGGGGTGGACGTGGAGCGGATCCGCCCGCTGCCGGCGCTCGCGCTGGCCCGCCGCTGGTTCCCGCCCGCCGAGCTGGCCTGGTTGGGCGATCGGCCCGAGGCTGGCCGGACGGTGGACTTCCTGCGGCTGTGGACCGCGAAGGAGGCGGTCGGTAAGACGCTCGGGCGGGGGTTGCGGGACGGCGGGCTGCGCCGGTTGATGCCGACGCCAGGGCTGCCGTTGCGGCAGGTGCCCGGCACCGAGCCCCTGTGGGTCGGTCACCCACGGTTGGGCGGAGGCTTCGTCCTGGCGGTCGCCGCGCAGGCGAGCGCGCGTGTCGACGTCGAGGTGGTGCAGCGGCCCGGTCACGGGGTTACCGCCGAGCGCAGCGCGTCGGTCGAGCGGACCAGCTTGCCGGTGGTGGTACGGGGCAACTGATCGAGCAGGTGCAGCGCCCGAGGCCGTTTGTAGCCGGCCAACCGCTCGGCGAGGAGCTTGTCCAGCGTCTCCTCCGACAGCGGGCCGTCGGGTTGGACGTACGCGGTGATCTCGTCGTCCCAGACCACCACGGCGGCGGCCACCCCGGTCAGCTCAGCGACGGTGGCCTCCACCTCGGTCAGGTCGACCTTCATCCCGCCAACGGAGACCTGCGAGTCGAGTCGACCGCGCACCGTGACCAGGCCGGTTTCCGGGTCGACGGTGCCGGCGTCGCGGGTGTGCAGCCAGCCGTCGGACCAGCGGGTCGGGTCGCTCAGTCCGACGTACGGCGACGCCGGGCAGGACACCCACAGCTCACCGCCGGACTCGCGGACCTCGATGCCGGGCGCCGGGGCGATCGACGGTCGGTGCGCCCCATACAGGTCGGTGCCGATCACCCCGACCTCGGTCATCCCGTACATGTTGCCCAGCGGCACCCCGTACCGGTCGGTGAACGCCCGCGCGACGGCGGCCGGTACCAGCTCGCCGCCGGTGGTCATCCGCCGCAGCTGGGGCAGTGGACCGGCCGGGCGGGTGGAGGTGAGCAGTCCGATGTGGAACGGGACGCCCAGCACGGTGGCCGGCGTGGTGTCGGCGCTGATCGCGGCCAGCACGGCGTCGCCGCTGAGCCGCTGCGGTGGCACCAGCTCGACGCCGGCGTGCAGCCCGTAGAGCAGGCCGCCGACCAAGCCGAGCACGTGCACCATCGAGGGCAGCAGGATGATCCGCTCGCCGGGCAGCGCCACCCCGTCGATCCGGGTGTAGCGGTGCACCTCGGCGACCAGGTCGGCGGCGGTGCGGCCGATCACCTTGGACGGGCCGGTGGAGCCGGAGCTGAGCTGGATCACGGCGTGGCCGCTGACCGCGAGACGGTCGGCGTACCGGGTGACGCCCTCGGTGACGTCCACGAAGACCTTCAGCGCGCCGCCACCGGCGCGCACCGGCGCGACCACCACCTGCGGGGTCAACCGGAGCAGCGCCCTGTCCACCTCGTGGTCGGTGAGCCGGTGGTCGAGCAGGATCGCCTGCCCCCCGGCGCGCCAGGTGGCCAACAGGTTCACCACGTACGCCAGCGACGGCGGCAACCGCAGCGCCGCGGCGCCACCGGGGCGCAGTCCGGCGGCGGTCAGCCGGTCCTGCGCGGCGGTGACCAGCCGGTGCAGGGTGGCCCGGTCGACGGGCTCGGGCAAACGGAGACAAACGTCGGTCGGGTGGCCGGCGAACAGGACTTCGTCCACCCATCCGGGGTCTGTCGCCGTAGGATCTTCTGCCGCCACTGCCGTTCACCGCCCAGCATCAAAGAGGGCGAATCCGCCCATCACGTACGGTTGTCGGGGTGCTGCGGGGAACCATACGACCCCCCGCAGTGCCATTGCTAGATGCGAATGGATGGATCAAAAGCAGCGCCCAGCCGGATTGCCGACAGCCCGTTCGGCGGACAGGATCGGGCAGCCGATTCGGCAGAGCGTCACCGAGGTATGACGCCTCGTACGAGCGTCGCGCGGCCCCAGCCGGACGGCCGATGGCGTCGCGCTCACCGGTGCACCGGCCCGTCGAAGCGGTACAGACCCGCGGCGGTGGGGTTAGCCGGAGCACCACCGGGGGGCTTTCCGGAGTGATGTCCCCTGGGCCGGCGACCATAGTGGAGCCCATGCGAACTCTTGCTGTGGCAGCGGCAGTGACGTTGCTGGTGGCGACGGGTGCCACCACGACACCGAGTGAGCTCCGGCGTGACGCCGAGGCGCTGCGGACGAGTGGTGTGACCGGTGTCCTGGCCCGCCTGGAGTCCAGGACGGGCGCGCAGGTTGTCCGCTCGGGCCGGGACGTCGCGCACGACCCGTTCTTCCGGATCGGAAGTGCCACCAAGACGTTCACCGCGGTCGTGGTGCTGCAACTCGTCGGCGAGGGGAGGCTCACGCTGGACGATCAGGTCGACAAGTGGCTGCCGGGTGCGGTGGCCGGTCGGCGGATCTTGGTGCGGCAGCTCTTGCAGCACACCAGTGGGCTGTACGACTACTCGTCCGACCTGATCTGGAACTACGCCACGCCCGAGTCCTATCGGCGGGAGCGGGACAGGCCGTACGCGCCGGAGCAGCTAGTGGCAATTGCCATGGGCCACCCGCAAGGCCCCAGCACCTGGTCGTACTCGAATACCAACTACGTCCTCGCCGGCATGCTGATCGAGGCGGTCACCGGGCGGAGCTGGGAACGCGAGGTGGAAGCCCGCATCACGGGGCCGCTGGGCCTGCGGCGCACGCGCACCGGATTCTTGCGCGACCTTCCCGCGCCGCACGCCACGAACTACATGCAGTTCACCCGAGGTGGTCCGCTGGTGGACACGACGATCGCGATCCGCGGGTTGGACAGCGGCGCGGACGGATCGATGACCAGCACGGCGTCCGACCTCAACCGGTTCCTGGCCGCCCTGGCCGGAGGCCGCCTACTGCGGCCGGCGCAGCAGGCGCAGATGCGCACGCTGGTCGCGACGGCGGATTCCCCTGCCGGTTCCGGGTACGGGTTGGGCATCTTCTGGATCCCGCTGTCCTGTGGTGGTGGCTACTGGCGACACGGCGGCACCGGTTTCGGATACCAGGTGGAGCCGGCGTTCACCGACGACGGGCGTCGGTTGACGGTGTCGATCTTCACCAACACCGGGGACCCCGAACTGGCCGCGACCCGCCAGTACCTGCTCAACGACCTGGTCGATCACGCCTTCTGCTAGGCCGGGTCCGCACACTCGTAACGACGACCCACGCGACACCAGACCTCTTCGAGGACACCAGCTAGCCGGGCTTGATGCTGGCGAGTTGGACCAGCAACTGAACCAGCCGGTACGCCTCGGCGAAGTCGACGGCGTGGAAGGCGACCGTCCGGCCGCCGCCGACTCGGGTCACACCCGGCACCAGGACTGCGAGGTCGACCATGTACGGGCCGTACAGGTCGACCTCGACGTCCAACGGCCCGACCATCTTCGCCGGCAAGATCGAGGTACGGCGAGCGATCGCGTCGGTGGCAGCGCGGCGCAGCCGCTCCCGTGCCTCCTGCGGATGGAGGGCCACCGCGGCGGCCTGGCCCAGGGTCTGCTTGACGGCGACGGTGACTGCCGAGGGCACCAGCTCACCGAACTCGGTGCAGGCGGTGTCGTCCCCGCTGAGCAGGACGACGGGCGCGTTCAGGTGTCCCGCCATGGCGACGTTGAGGCCGATCTCGCCCAGCGATCGTCCGGCCACCCGTACGTCGAGGATGGCGTCACTCATCGTGTGGGCCAGCACGGCGGGCCCGGCACCGGCCCGAGCGTGATAGCCGACGAGCAGAACGGCATCCGTCTGCTCGTCCAGCCCCGCGAGCATGCCCAGCGGACGGGGTTTGCCCCGCACGAGGTGAGCACGCCGGTCGAGGTCCTCCGGCAGGATGTTCCGAAACGTTCCGTGTGCGTCGGCCACCCACACCACCGCATCGGGTTCGGCATCGAGGACCCCGGCGATCACCGCGTTCGCCTCGGCCGTCATCAACGCCCGGCCGCGCTCGTAGTCGTACCGATCCGGATTCGTCTCGCTGGGATGCACGATCCCCGAGACGCCCTCCAGGTCCACCGAGATCAGCACCTTCATGGCTACCGGACCCTACGCGCTCCCGCCCCTGTGTCGACCCCGCTCGGCCCAGCCAAGGCATCAACCTGTCCCGCCACGCCGATCTTGCACTTTCGGTCGTCGAGATGCGCGAAATGCCCCCCATGTCGCGACAGTAAGTGCAAGATCGCGGGGAGGGTCCGTCGATCATGGAGTTGTGGTGCCTTACTTCGTCCTGGTAGGGATATTTTGTCACCCACCACAACTCCATGATCGGCGGGGCGGGGCGGGGCGGGGCGGGGGCGGGGGCGCGCGGAGGGCGTCAGGTTAGGGCTGGGGTTTGGGCGTGGATGTGGAAGCGCAACGAACGGGCGTCGGTGAAGCACTCCCGCATCGGGCGCACCAACTCCCGGTGCTCGGGGCTGCGCTCCCACTCCTCGAAGTCGGCCAGGCTCGCCCACTCACTGGTGATCAACCACTGCTCCGGGTCGGTCGACGACCGGCACACCTGGTCGACGAGGTGCCCCGGCACGCCGCCGGCGACCAGGTGCCGCACTTGTTCGTACGCGGCGAGGAACTGCTCGGTGCGCGGCACCGGCACCCGTACCAGAAAGACCACCCGGGCCCGTTTGTCGCTCATGACGCCTCTCCCCTCATCGGCGCGGCCCCGCGCAGGACCAGCGCGCTGTTGAACCCGTCGAAGCCCCGCGCGCAGACCAGGGCGAGCCGGTTGCGCGGTCGGCGGTGCTCCCGCAGGAAGTCCAGCTCGCAGCCCTCGGCCACCTCGTCCGGCCCCGCCGACGCGGGCAGCGTGTCGTGGGCGAAGGCGAGCAGCGCGGTGGCAACGTCCAACGCCGAGCCGCCCTGGTACGCCCGACCGGTAAGAGGTTTCTGCGTGGTCACCGGGGGCGGCCGGTCGGCGAAGACGGCACGCAGGGCCTCGGCCTCGCTGCGGTCGTAGCGGGGCACCCCGAGCGCGTCGGGCAGCACCACGTCGACTCCGGCCGCGGCGACGCCCGCCCGGTCAAGGGCCAGGCGCATCGCCCGCGCGTACTGGGCCGGGTCACCCGCGCTCTCCGCCGTGGTGTGCGCGGCGTCGTGGGTGGAGCCCCACCCGCTCAACTCGCCGTAGACCCGGGCGCCCCGGGCCAGGGCGTGCCCCAGCTCCTCCACCACGAACACCGCTCCCCCCTCCGCCGGCAGGTAGCCGCTGGCGGTGGCGTCGAACGGCCGGTACGCCCGCTCCGGGTCGGAGACGTCACTGAGCAGCCCCGAGCGCAGCTGACAGGCGAGCGCGTACGGGCTCAACGGGCACTCGGTGGCCCCGGCGATCACCACCGGGGTGCCTCGGCGCACCGCGCGGGCGGCGTGCGCCAGGCTGTCCAGGCCGCCGGCCGACTCCGCGACCAGCACCCCGCTCGGACCCTTGAACTGGTGGTGGATGGAGAGCTGCCCGACGCTTGCCGCGTAGAACCAGGCGATCGACTGGTACGCCCCGACCGTCCGCGACGTGCCGCCCCACAGCCGTTGCAGCTCCCGCTGACCGAACAGGTTGCCCCCGGACGAGCTGGCCAGGGTCACCGCGTAGCCGTACGGGTCGGGGGCCCGGTCGGGCAGGCCGGCGTCGGCCAACGCCAGCCGGGTGGCGGCGAAGCCGAGGTGCGTCCAGCGGTCGGTCTGCACCAGTTGCCGACTGTCAGCGTAGGAGTCGGCGGTGAAGCCGGGCACCTCCCCACCGAAACGGGTCGGATAGCCGGACGGGTCGAACAACGTGATCGGGCCGGTCCGACGGGTGCCGGCGAGGACCGTACGCCAGTGCGCGTCCGCGCCGATGCCGCTCGGTGCGACCACCCCGATGCCGGTCACCACGGCGCGAGCGACCTCGGCGCTCACGCCAGCACTCCGCTTCGCTCCGCGCCGACGCGAGACGCCGCGCTGCTGTGCCTGATGGTTCGCTCCCTACGCTCACTCACGCCAGCACTCCGCTTCGCTCCGCGCCGACGCGAGACGCCGCGCTGCTGTGCCTGATGGTTCGCTCCCTACGCTCGCTCACGCCGCCACCGCGCCCAGCATCCGACGGAAGACCATCGCCGACTGGAAGCCGCCGAACCCGCTGCCCACCGATAGGGCCACGTCCACCGGGACCTCCCGCGCCTCGTTGGGTACGTAATCCAGGTCGCACTCCGGGTCCCGGGTGCTCCAGTTCGCCGTCGGCGGCACCACGCCGAACTCGATGGCGAGGGCGCACGCGGCCATCTCGATCGACCCGATCGCGCCCAGCGAGTGCCCGACCATCGACTTGATCGAGCTGATCGGTATCCGGTACGCGGCCTGACCCAGCGCCCGCTTGAACGCGGCCGTCTCGTGCCGGTCGTTCTGCCGGGTGCCCGAGCCGTGCGCGCTGATGTAGGAGACCTGCTCGGGCAGGATCCGGCCCTGCCGCAGCGCGTCGGTGACCGCGAGGCCCATCTCCAGGCCGTCCGGTCGTAGCCCGGTCATGTGGTAGCCGTTGCTGCGGCTGGCGTAGCCGGCCACCTCGCAGTAGATGTGCGCCCCGCGCCGCCGGGCGTGCCCGGCCTCCTCCAGCACCAGCACCGCCCCGCCCTCGGCCAGCACGAAACCGTGCCGGTCGGCGTCGAACGGGCGGGAGGCGTGCGCCGGGTCGTCGTTGTCCGGGCTGGTCGCCTTGATCGCGTCGAACGAGGCGACTGTGACCGGCGAGATCGGCGAGTCGGACGCGCCAGCCAGCATCACGTCCGCCTCGCCGTCCACGATCATCTGGTGGGCGTACCCGATGGCGTCGATGCCGGAGGTGCAACCGGTGGACACCACCTGCGCCGGGCCGTGCAACCCGTGCCGGCAGGCCACGTCCGCCGCGAGGCTGCTGGGCACCAGCGCCTGATAGAGGTACGGGCCACCGCGCGACCCGTCCACCAGCCAACGCCGGCCGTGCTCGCTCACGGTGACGTACTCCTGCTCCAACGCCATCGTGCCGCCCACCGCCGTGCCCAGCACCACCCCGGCCCGGTCCCGTTCCGCGTCGGTGAGCACCAGTTGGGCGTCGGCCACCGCCTCGGCGGAGCAGGCCAGCGCGAACTGCACGTACCGGTCGGCCCGGCGTCGTTCGGCCTCGCTGAGCCCCGCCGCGACCGGGTCGAAGTCGCACTCGGCGGCGATCTGCGACCGGAACGCCGACGGGTCGAAGAAGCTGATCCGCCGGGTGGCGGTCCGCCCCTCGGTGATGGTCTTCCAGAAGCGGTCCCGGCTGGCGCCGCCCGGGGCGACCACCCCGATCCCGGTCACCACCGTGCGGCGCCCGGTCATCGCGTCACCTCTGTTCGCGACCGCGGGGCTCGGAAACCCGGCTCACTCCTCGCGCTCATGACCCGCCTCGCTGTTCGACCAACTCGGTGTCGACGTGCCCCAACTCGGGCCGGGGGGCGAGCGGGCCCAGGTGGAACACCACCTCGGCCGGTTCGACGCCGGTGTTGCGCAGTCGGTGCCGCACGTTCACCGGTACGAACAGACCCTCGCCGGCGGCCAGCAGCGTCGGCTGGTCGTCCAGGTCGACGGTGATCGCGCCCCGCACCAGGTACAGGAACTCCTCGCTGTACGGGTGGTAGTGCTCGGCGATCCGCTCCCCCGGCGCGAGCGTGGCCACCCCGAGGAAGCCCGAGGTGCTGCCGACGGTGCGCGGGCCGAGCAGCACCCGCAGTTCACCGCCGCGGCGGCGGTCGGCGGGTACGTCCCGGGCGGCGATCGGGCGGGTGCTCAGGTCACTCATCGTCGGCCTCCGTCGGCGCGTCGCCAGCGGTCGGGCCGCCCTGGTCGGCGCGCTGCCACGCGATTCGTTCCAACCGGTCCTTGATCACCGCTAGTTGGATCACGCTGTTGGTGTTGATCCGCTCGGTCATCGCGGCGTTGTCGACCGGCGCGGTCGGCTTCATCGCGAAGTCCTGCGTCCACGTCATCCGGGTGCCACCGGCCTCCTCCGTGTAGCGCCAGTGGATGCGCATGTACTCGAACGGCCCGGTCTCCACCCGGTGCGCCCGGACCTGCCCGCTCACCGGGTCGGCGGTGCGCTCGCTGACCCAGCTCCAGGACACCCCGTTCTCGTCGGGGTACATGGTGAGCCGGAACCGCACGGTGTTCCCCTCGCGGTGCAGGATCTCCACCACGGCGTACTCGGTGAACAGCTCGGTCCAGTTCGCCACGTCGTTGGTGACCTCCCAGACCAGCCCCAGCGGCGCCTCGATGACCACGCTGTTCTCGGTGTGCCCGGGCGGGTCGGCGCGGCGGGCGACCAGGTCGGCCACCGCCGGGATGCTCAGCTGCCCGGCCTGCTCGGGGATGGCCACCTGCCAGCGGTCGGCGACGACCGCTGACAGTTCCAGCAGGGCGAGCGAGTCCATGCCCAGCTCCTCCAGCGACGCGGCGGGCGCCCGGGCCGCGGCGTCGGCGTCCAGCCCGCAGTGCGCCACCAGGATGTCGGTGATCTCGGTGGTCATCGGGCGACCATGGGTGACGGTCATCGGGTCCTCCTGTGGGTTGCGTCGGGATCTGCGGCGGGCGCGGTGCGCGGTGCGGGGGTGGCCGTCGGCTCCCGCGCGGGCGCGGCGAGCAGACGGTCGACCAGGCTGGTGGTGTAGCGGCCCTTGCGGAATCCGGCGTCGTCGAGCACCCGCCGGACGAACGGGATGGTGGTGTGCACGCCCGGCCCGGCGATGTCGAACTCGTCCAGGGCACGTTCCAGCCGGTTGAGGGCCAACTCGCGGTCGGGCGCCCAGACGATCACCTTGGCCAGCAGGGAGTCGTACCAGGGGCCGACCAGGTAACCGGCGCTGGCATGGGTGTCCACGCGGGTGAACGGGCCGCCGGGTGGGGTGAACCGCTCCAACCGGCCGGGGGTGGGGGCGAAGTCGCGCTCGGGGTCCTCGGTGTTGACCCGGCACTCCACCGCGACGCCGTGCAGACGGATCTCCTCCTGCCGCCAGCGCAGCGGCACCCCGGCGGCGATGTGCAGTTGCTCGTGCACCAGGTCGATCCCGGTGACCATCTCGGTTACCGGATGCTCCACCTGGATCCGGCAGTTGATCTCCAGGAAGTGGAACTTCTCCTCCGCGTCGACCAGGAACTCCAGCGTGCCGGCACCGACGAAACCGACCTCGAGCGCGCCCCGCAGGGCGGTCTCGGCGATCGTGTCGAGTACGGCGGCGGGCAGCGACGGGGCGGGCGCCTCCTCCACCAGTTTCTGGTGCCGGCGCTGCACCGAGCAGTCCCGGGTGCCCAGGTGCACCCCGTTCCCGTGGGCGTCGCAGAGCACCTGCACCTCGACGTGCCGCGCCTCGGTGAGGTAGCGCTCGACGTACACCCGGTCGTCGCCGAAGGCGGCCTGCGCGGCGGCCCGGGTCCGCGCGTACGCCCGACGCAGCTCGCCCGGGGTGTGCACCACGGTCATCCCCCGGCCCCCGCCCCCGGCGGCGGCCTTCACGATCACCGGGTAGCCGACGGCCTCGGCCACCTCGGCCGCCGCGGCTGCGGTCGGCACCGGCGCGACACTGCCCGGCGACAGTGGCAGGCCGGCACGGCTCATCAGTGCCCGCGCCGAGGACTTGTCGGCCAGCGCGGCCATCACCGCCGGTGGCGGGCCGATGAACGTCAGCCCGTTGTCGGCGCAGATCTCGGCGAAGTCGGCGTCCTCGGAGAGGAAGCCGTAGCCGGGGTGCACGGCCTGCGCGCCCACCTGCCGGGCCGCCTCCATGATGGCGGCGGCGTTCAGGTAGCTGCGCCGACTGGATGCCGGTCCGATCCGAACGGCCTGGTCGGCGAGGCGGACCGCCGCCGAGTCGGCGTCGGCGGCGGAGTAGACCACCGCCGTTCGGACGCCGAGCTCCTTGCAGGCGCGCAGCACCCGCAGCGCGATCTCGCCCCGGTTGGCGATCAGCACGGTCTCGAACATGGTCAACCACCCCGCGCCGTCACGCCGGGTCCAGTTCGACGAGCGGCTGGTCGTACTCGACCGGCTGTCCGTCCTCGACGAGGATCGCGGCCACCCGGCCGGCCCGGTCGGCGGTCACCTCGTTCATCAGCTTCATCGCCTCGACGATGGCGACCGGCTGGCCCGGACGGACCAGGTCGCCCACCGCGACGAACGGCCGGGCGCCGGGCTCCGGCGCCCGGTAGAAGGTGCCGACGATCGGTGCCCGCACCGCGGGCCGCCCGGGCACCGGTGGGCGGAGCACCGCAGGCGGGGAGCCGGGCGCCGACGCCGCCTGGGCCGGTACCGCGGGTAGCTCCGGACGGGTGACGTCCTCGGGGTGCCACTCGACCTCCAGCACCGCGGGCCCGCTGCGCAGCCGGATCCGGCGCACCGGCCCGGCCAGCTCGGCGATCAGGTGCTGCGCCTGCCGGCGCAGCCCGGCCAGTGCCTCCTCGCCGTCCACCCCCACCTCGTCGGACGCGTCGACTGTCGACAGCGCCCCGTCGCCGGCGGTCATCGCAGGCCCGCCCGAGCGCTGGCGCGGTTCGCGCCGAACCGTCGGAAGCGTTGCCGGCGCAGGCGGACCAGCATGGCGGGCGGCACGTCCAGCAGCGGCAGGAGGTTGGTCAGCAGGGCGGCGCGCAACCGGTGGGCGGTCTCCGCCGGGTCGTCGTGCGCGGCGCTCGACGGCTCCGACACGACCTCGTCGACCACCCCCAGCCGGCACAGATCGGGCGCGGTCAGTCGCAACGCGCGGGCGGCCTGCGGCGCCGCGGACCGGTCCGGCCAGAGGATCGCCGCACACCCCTCGGGGCTGATCACCGAGTAGACGGCGTTCTCCAGCATCAGCACCCGGTCGGCCACCGCCAGCGCCAACGCGCCGCCGCTACCGCCCTCCCCGGTGATCACCGCGAGCACGGGGGTGGGCAGCACGGTGAGGGTGAGGATGTTCTCGGCGATGGCCGCGGCCTGGCCCTGCTCCTCCGCGCTCACTCCGGGGTCGGCGCCGGGGGTGTCCACGAGGGTGACCACGGGCAGGCCGAGCCGGGCCGCGAGTCGCATGAGCCGCAGCGCCTTGCGGTGCCCGGCCGGGCTGGCCATGCCGAAGTTGCGGGCGACCAACTCGGCGGTGGTGTGCCCCTTCTGGTGGCCGATGACCATCACGTGTCGGCCGGCCAGCCGCGCCACCCCGCCCACGATGGCCGGGCAGTCCGCGCCGAGCCGATCGCCGTGCAGCTCCACGAACCCGTCGAAGACCGAGTCCAGGTAGTCCAGTGTGGTTGGTCGGCCGGGGTGCCGGGCCATCCGGACGGTGTCCCACGCGTCGCGTACCGCCGGGGTGTCAGCCGCGGTGGCGGGCGCCGCGCCGGCTTCCGGGCCCGTTGGAAGGGCCAGGGCCGCGCCGTCGTCGGCGAGGCGCTCGCGGCGCGGCGCCGGCTCCTGCCGGGGTACGGGCGGACGCGCCGGACGGCCGGCGCGGGTCGCGGCGAGCAGCGCCACCAGCCGTGCGCGCAGTGACCGGCGTTGCACCACCATGTCGACCTGCCCGTGTCGGAGCAGGAAGTCGGCGGTCTGGAAGCCCTCCGGCAGGGCCCGGCCGGTGATCTGGCGGATCACCCGGGGGCCGGCAAAGCCCATCCGCGCGCCGCTCTCGGCGAGCACCAGGTCGGTGTTGGTGGCGAACGAGGCGGCCACCCCGCCGTAGGTCGGGTCGGTGAGGACGCTCACGGTGAGCAACCCCGCCTCGCGCAGCGCGGCGATGGCCTGGCTGACGGTGGCCATCTGCATCAACGACAACGCGCCCTCCTGCATCCGCGCCCCGCCGGAGGCGGTGACCAGGACGAGCGGGGTTCTGTCGTCCAGGGCCCGTTCGGCCGTCCGGGTGATCAGCTCACCCACCGCGCAGCCCAGGCTGCCGCCGAGGAAGCGGAAATCCATCACCGCCAAGGCCACCGGGTGCCCGCCGATGGTGGCCGTGGCGCAGACGACGCCCTCGGCCAGGCCGGTGCTGGCCCGCGCGCCGGTGAGCCGGTGCGGGTACGGCAGCACGTCGACGAAGTCGAGCGGGTCCGCCTCCGGCAGCTGGTCGGGCAGTAGGCGCAGCGAGCCCGGGTCGACCAGTTGGCGCAGGCGTTCCGGCGCGCCGAGTCGGGCGTGCTCCCCGCACTCGGGGCAGACGTCGAGGTTGCGGCGCAGACGTTTGCGGTAGAGCAGGCTGGCGCAGCCGGCGCAGCGGGACCAGAGCTGCTCCTCGCGCGGCGCGGTGGCCGTCACGACCGCCGCCCGGCGCCCGGGGCGTCGAACCGGTAGAAGCACCGCGCCATGGCGTCGCGCGGCGAGCGCCAGGTCGACAGGTACGGCGACACGTACGGACGCAGGCGGTCACTGACCCGGATGAACTCGGGGTGGCCACGGGCGGCCTCCACCGCGCCCTCCGCCGGCTCCGCGGTCTCGAGCAGATGCACATAGAGGTCGTGCAGTCGGTACAGCGAGCGGTGCCGGACACCGACCAAGCGCGGCAGCTCCGTCGCGTCCGACTCGGCGAAGATCTCGGCGACCCGCTCCTCGGCGGTCGGATCCACCTTCGCGACGATCAGCGATCGGTCCATACTGGGCCTCCCCCCACAGCGTCCGGCCGGCGACGGGTGGCCCCCGGACGCGCTGGACGACTGCCGACACGATGCGCCGGTCCTCGTCACGGCGGCGTCACCGCGCCGAGCCGGCCAACGACGGATGGCGGTGACGCTGCGTTGACGCAACCTGTGTATCAGCTATGCGTCCGGTGTGCGCCGCACGCAATCGTTTACGCAGTTCAGAACCGATCTCGGGTTGACTGTCGCTAATAGAACGTCCACGTGCCGTTGACTCAAAGTGACCATTATTGATAATCTTCAGCTTGGTCAGCCCGGCGGCCTCGGCGGGCGGGGCCGCGCCTGACCGCGCCACGATCGGCGGGGTCGACAGTGGCGTCGCGGGCAATCGATCCGGGACACAGCAGACAGTCGGGACGAGCGTTCCGCAGGGGGTGCCGCCGTGGCCGCTGATCCGTCCGTGCCGACCGCCGGAGACCCGCCCGAGGAGGGCGTCTCACTCCACCTGCTCGGCGGCTTCCGCCTCCTCCGCGAGGCGGTGCCGGTCGTGGTGCCGCGCGGGCTGCAACGGGTGATCGCTCTGATCGGGCTCCGCCCCGGCGCCACCCGCAGCCAACTCGCCGGGCTGCTCTGGCCCGACGTGTCGGAGGAACGGGCGCTGTCCTC
The DNA here is from genome assembly GCF_044456765.1 of Micromonospora sp. NPDC050784. Classification (NCBI taxonomy): domain Bacteria; kingdom Bacillati; phylum Actinomycetota; class Actinomycetes; order Micromonosporales; family Micromonosporaceae; genus Micromonospora; species Micromonospora sp. NPDC050784. The sequence continues at coordinate 131,920 of NZ_JBITGG010000019.1, forward strand.
CCTGCGTACCGCCCTGTGGCGGCTCCGACAGGACCCGTGCTGCCCGATGACCGTGGCCAGCGACACCGTACGCCTCGACCCGGCCGTCCGGCTCGACGTGGACGACCTGGTCGGCACCGCCGCCCGGGTCCGCGACGGCGACGACCCCCGCACCGCGGCCGGGGCGCTCGCCGCCGGGCGGCACGACCTCCTCCCTGGCTGGTACGACGACTGGGTGCTGCTGGACCGGGAGCGCCTGCGCCAGCTCCGCCTGCACATGCTGGAAGAGGTGGCGGGGCATCACCTGGCGGCGGGGCGGCACGGTGAGGCCCTCGAAGCCGCGCTGGAGGCGATGGCCGCCGAGCCGTTACGGGAGACGCCACACCGGCTGGTGGTCCGCATCCACCTGGCCGAGGGCAACGCCTTCGAGGCCGTGCACGCCTTCTACGTCTACCGGGACCTTCTCCGCCGGGAGCTGAGGCTGGAGCCGAGCCCCGCCATGAGCGCCCTGCTCGACGACACCCTCGCCCCGATCCGCCAGGCCAGCCGCGACGCCATCACCGACCGCCCGTCACCGGCCGCTCGGCGAGCGTGACGGCGCCGCCCGTCACCGGCCGTTCGGCGTACGTGACGGTGACGTGACAGGCGCTGCGGCACGGTGGGCGCTCAGAGCACGTGGCACCGATCCCCCCGAGGGTCGGGAAGGCCACCGGCGGAAGGGGTCCCATGAGTCGTCTACTGATCGTCAGCCGGATCATCCCGGGAGCGGAAGGGCGGGTCGCGCAGATCTTCGCCGAATCCGACGCCACCGAACTCCCCGGCCTGACCGGCGTCACGCACCGATCCCTGTACTGCCTGCACGACCTGTGCGTACACCTGCTGGAGACCTCGGACGACGTCGACCCGGACGCGCTCGCGGCGGCCCGCAACCACCCGCTCTTCCAACAGGTCAACGAGCGGCTCTCCGCGCACACGTCGCCGTACCTGCCGACCTGGCGCTCCCCCCGGGACGCGATCGCCGGCTGCTTCTACCGGTGGGACGCCACCGACGCGCCCGCAGCGCGCCCAGCCAACACCGACACGCCCGCCGCGCGCCCAGCCAGCACCGACGCGCCCGCCGCGCGCCCAGCCAGCACCGACGCGCCCGCCGGGCGCACCGCCAGCACCGAGGTGCCCGGAGCGCGCCCGGCCAGCACCGAGACACCCGCCGCACACCCGGCCGGCTGACATGTCCGCCGCGCCGCCGCACGTCCTGATCATCGGCGCGGGCACGGGCGGGCTGTGCCTGGCGCACGGTCTGCGCCGCGCCGGGATCAGCGTCGCCGTCTACGAACGACACCGCGACCGCGCCGAGGGGCTGCTCGGCTACCGGGTCGGCATCGGCCCCACCGGTAGCCGGGCGCTGCGGGAGTGTCTGCCCCCGGAGCTGTTCGCCACCTTCCTGGCCACCTGCGCCCGGCCGCCGCACTACTTCAACGTCGTCACCCAGGGGCTCCGGCAGACCGCGTCGTTCGCGCTGCGGCCGAGCGCCGACCCGGTGCGTACCGAACACTCGGTGGCCCGGATGGTGCTGCGCCAGGTGCTGTTGACCGGCCTGGAGGACGTGGTGCACTTCGACAAGACCTTCACCCGGTACGAGCAGCGCGACGACGGCACGGTCACCGCGCACTTCGCCGACGGCACCAGCGCCACCGGCGACCTGCTGGTGGCGGCCGACGGCACCCACTCCGCCGTACGCCGCCAGTACCTGCCGCACGCCGTCATCCGCGACGCCGGGACGATCAACATCGCCACCCGGATCCCGCTGACCCCGCACACCCGCGGTCTCATTCCGGAGCGGGTCCAGCAGGGCATCTCGCTGATCTTCGGCGTCGGCGGGATGATGGGCGTGCTGCACGTCATGGAGTTCAAGTGGGACGCCGACCGGGCGATCAAACCTGGCGTCAGCGAGGCCGACGCCGCCCGGCTCCGAGACTGGCCCGGCCTGGCCCACGACACCACCACCGACAACATCAACCTGATCATCTGGAGTGCGGCCAACCGGTTCCCGGCCGACGTCATGCAACGCCGCGGCGGGGACCTGGTGCAGGTCGCCCTGGACCTCACCTCGAACTGGCACCCGCACCTACGGGAACTGCTCGCCCACGCGGACCCGGCCAGCGCCCTACCGATCAAAGTGTCCACCTCCGAGCCGGTGCCGCCCTGGAAGAGCAGCACCGTCACCATGCTCGGTGACGCCATCCACACCATGACCCCGGGCCGCGGCGTGGGCGCGAACACCGCCCTACGCGACGCCCGCCTGCTCTGCGCACAGCTCAGCCGCGCCACCACCGGTGACAAGACCCTGCTCCAGGCGGTCGCCGACTACGAGGCCGTGATGGCACCGTACGGCTTCGCGCGCGTCGCCGAATCGTTGAATCGCAGCGGCACCAACGGCGACGACCGGATGTACCGCCCGGTGGTGGGTCGGCTCGCGCTGCTCGGCGCGCGCGGCTACTTCGGAGTGACCAGCCGGGTACCACGGCTCCGCCGCCGTTTCGTCGACGACTTCCACACCTACGAAGGCGACCGGGACTGAACCCCGCATCGCCCGACCCGGGCTCGGCGTCCCGCGCCGGGCCCGGGTCGCATCATGTGCGCGCGCTCATGCCCGGCCGGTCCCGCCGCGGCCCGTTCCATGCCCGGCCTTGCCGGGTCCCGGTCTTTCCGGTCCTCGTCTCAACGGGTCGGGTTCTGATGGGGTTGGGCAACGCTGTGTCACCCGGCAGGCACCGGCTGAGGTGGTCGACCCACCCGCAACGCTGTCGGCCGATCCTCTCTCTCGTCGGCAATACGCGTGTGCGAAGCTGCGGCGAGTTTTTCTCGTGACTTTTCCAACGAGCTGAGAGGGAGGTTCGCCGTGGCGTGGTCTTTCGGACACTCGCTGATAGTGGTACTGGCACTGTTGCTGGGCCTGGCCGCCGGGTGGCTGCTGCGCGGCCGGCGGGGCGTACAGGGCAATTCGATAGTGGATGGTGACCCCGTCGCCGGCCTGGCCGTCATCGAAACGGCCACGCCGGCTGCCACCACCGACGAGGCCCGTCCTGTGGCCGCCGTCGACCCGGCGCCCACCGCGGTCGCCGACGAGCCGGTGCCGGTCGACACGATCAGCGCGCCAGCCGCGGTGACCGGACCAGACGGTCCCACGCCGGTGCCCGTGCCGGCGGACGCCCCGAGCACCGTCGACCCGGCGGACATGGCGCTGACCGAGGATCCGCCGCCGGTACCGACGACCGAGCAGTCCGACGCTGATGAGCTGCGGCAGGAATCGGCCCCCGAGCCGGTCACGGTCGACGAGCAGCCCACCCCGGCGGCCGTGGTCGCTCCCCGCAAGCCCGCGGACGACCTCCCGCCCGCCGACACGGCACGGCTCGACACGACGCCGACGGAAAACACTCCGGTCGACGACGCGGCGGTCGCGGCCCCGGCCGACACCACGACGGCGGCCGACGATGCGTCGGTCTCCGTCGGTGCGGCCGACGATGCGCAGACCAAGGCCACGGCGGTCGACCCGACGCCCGCAGAGCCGCAGGCGATCGCCGAGCCATCTGCTGCCGAGCCGGTGCACGCCGACTCCGTGAACGCCGAGCCGGTGTCCGCCGACCCGGCGGCTGCCGCCGAGGAGACGGAACGGTCGGCGGTGGCCACGCCTCCGGTCAGGCCGAGCGCCGCCGCGACCCCTCCGGTCCGTTCGGCCGCCGACACCGCGATCAGCAGCGTCGACACCGACCCGACGGGCCCGGCCGACGACTTCCGCCGGATTCAGGGGATCGGGCCGAAGATGGCCGCAGCGTTGCAGGACGCTGGCGTGCGCACGTACGGCCAACTCGGCGAGTTGGACGAGCCGGCCCTGCGTGACCTGATCCGGGCCGCCGGCCTGCGCGCCGCACCCGGGCTGGCCAGCTGGCCGCAGCAGGCACGCGTGCTCGCGGGTGCCGGCGACGAGATGGCCGCGGTGCTGCCGAACGGCAACCAGGCCTGACCGCCTGGCATTCGAGCCCTCGGCAGCCGTTGACCACGACGGCGAGCCGGGGGCTCGGCCGTGTCCGCCGGAGATCCTCCGACGCCAACCGCCCGCCGCAGGTGGCCCCGCTGGCGCGACCAGGCTGGACGGGTTGATCACCGCCGTCCGGAAGGCGTCGCCGCGGTCCCCGGGGATAAGGCCGGACTACGACACCCCGTACGTCTTCTGAACCCGATCCGGCTCCACGGACGGCGGCGCGTCGTCGTCGGAGGACTCGGCCGCATCGCCACGCGGTGACCGGAAGGCCCAGGTCGGAGTCGCCGTGTAGTGCTCCCACCGCACGAGCATGAGCGCAACCATCGCGACCAGCATCAGCACGTGACCGATCGCCGACAGGGCCGCGCCGCCGATCCACGGCGACAGCAGCACGAACGGTGCCACCATCGCCGCCGTCATCTCGCCGATCATCCTCAGGCCGTGTCTGCGGACCGCCATCCACACCGCCATGCCGACGGCCATGTCGAGTGCCATGACCAGGGTCGCCGCCGTCGGCCGTTGGTCGGTGACCGGATCCCACACCGGGCCCAGCAGCATCATCCCGGCGAGCATGGCGACGAGCATCTCGACCAGGTGCCGCAGCCAGTTCCGCAGCCGCGGCAACCGGGCCAGAGCGGCACGGGCCAAGGCGTACAGGATGCCGCCGGCCACCATCGCCAGCGCCATCAGCAGGACGGGGGACCACGGAACCGCAGGACCGGTCACGTCGTCGGGCCGGTACTCGAGGGTCTTGGCCACCCACCGGGCCGTCGGCGCATCGGTCGTGGCGGCCAGATCGCGCAGGGTGCCGTCGAACGGGAACCCGCCGCGGCTGTGGACGTACACCGGCTTCCGCGCCGCGTCCACTGCATGGGTACGGGCGGCGTCGAGGCCGGGGACCAGCAGCCGCTCGTAGCCGTCGGTGACCGCGGTCCGCGGGATGAACGTCAGTCCGTGTCGGGACCGGATCGGTTGCCCGTCGGCGGTGACGGAGGTGAGTCGCGCGACGTACGACAGCTGGGTGTAGGTGCGGAACACCGACGCCAGTTCGATCTCGCCGACGCCCGGCGTCAGCAGTACCCCGGCCCGCACCGGGTTACGGAAGCCCACATTGAGCAGGGCGACCGCGTCTGCCGGTGCGGGATGAGCGGCGTCGATCGATGCGGGGCCTCCCGGATGGTAGGCGGGCCACCGCACTGCGACCGCGGCCTGCCGGGCGACGTCGACGCCGTGGTCGCGCTCGAGGATGCGCAGCGCACCATCCACTCCGGACAGCACGGCGGCGGTCGTAATGATGCGGCCGTCGTCCACGTACCGGACGCCGCGCGTCCACCGCACGTCCGGGTACTGCCGCTCGAGACCGTAGAGGGCGAGCCAGTTGCTCGTCGCGGGCCGGTCGGCGAGCAGGCCGGTGCGGGCCAGCAGCCCGGTGCCGGCGCAGACAGCCAGGATCCGGGCCCCGTTGGCGTAGCGTTGCCGCAGCCAGTCCACGGCCGGCTGCACCTGCGGGGAACCGGCCTCCTGGACCTCCGGCACCACGATCCAGTCGACGTCGCCGACATCGGCGAACGTATGGTCGGGCACCAGGTCGAGACCGCCGGTCAACGGGACCGGGGCACGGCTCTCGGCGACGGTCACGACCCGGTAGCGGCCGGACACCGCGAGGGTCTCGAACGGGGCGAGCACGTCGGCCGCGTTGGCTCCGGCCGGTCCGAGCAGCACCGCGACGGTCGGTCGCGGATCGGTGACCGCGGCGCCCGGCGAGGACAGCGGGAACGGGCGAGGCGCCGGGTAGACGGCGTCGACCGCGTCGACCGCGTGGATCACGCCCACAGCGGTGGCAGCGGCCAGCCCGGCGAACAGGACGGCGAGAGAACGGCGGATTCGCATGTCGCCGATGGTGTCCGCCTGCCGGGTCACGGTGCCCGTGCCGAACGTCACGGTCGAGGTCATGACCTGATTGACTTCGGCGGACGGGCACCTGCACGCTGCAGACGTGGAACGCTTCCTGTGGATGCTGGCGGTCGGCGCGTACGCCGTGTTGGTCCTGGAAGCCGTCGCCGCTCCGAACCCGTGGCCGGCGATCGCGACCGGCGCGGCGTTCACCGCTCTTGTCATCGCCGGGTCGTGGCTGCTGTCGGGGCGGCCTCGGGGCTGGTGGGCCGGGTACGTGTTGGTGGAGATTGGGCTCGGACTCGTCATGTTCGGCGCAGCCCACGCCTCGTGGGGCGGCACCCTGCTGCTCATCGTGCTGGTCGTCCAGGCCGCGCAGCTCCTGCCGCTGCGCGTTGCCGTCGTCGTGGCGCTCGTGGTCCCGTTCGGGCACGCCGGTATGGACCTCGGCAAGGGTCTGCGGGAAGGTGCCGGCATGCTGGTGGCCGCGCTCATGGCGCTGGTCGTGGCCCGGCTCCTTCGCCGCGAACGGCAGACCCGCCTCGAACTGGTCCTGGCCAACGAACAACTGGCGGAGCTGGCCACCACCCAGGAACGCAACCGTGTCGCCCGCGACATCCACGACGGACTCGGGCACTACCTGACGACGGTACAGATGCAGATCCGGGCCGGCCGGGCACTGCTCGGCCGCGACCCGCAACGCGCCGACGCGGTCCTCGCCCAGGCGGAGGACCAGGCCAAGGAGGCCCTGTCGGAGGTGCGGCGGTCGGTGTCAGCGTTGCGGGCGCCGCGGCTGCCGCTGCAGGACCGGGTGGAGCGCCTGGCCCGGGAGACGTCGCAGTCCGGGTTGCCGACCACCAGCGAGGCCCGGGGCGCATCCCGTGCGCTGCCGCCGGAGGTGGAGGAGACCCTGTACCGGGCTGCGCAGGAGGGACTGACGAACGTCCGCCGGCACGCCCAGGCTTCGCAGGCGCATGTGCTGCTGGAGTACGACCCCGCCGAGGTCCGGGTCGTCGTCGGCGACGACGGATGCGGAGACGCGCCCGGTCCGTCCGGCGGGTTCGGGCTGACCGGCCTGCGCGAACGGGTGACCGGGCTGGGCGGCACGGTGGTGCTTGACTCGGTGCCCGGTCAGGGCTCAACGCTCACCGTGACGGCTCCCGCATGATCCGGGTGCTGCTCGCCGACGACCAGCGGCTGTTCCGCGAGGCCCTCGCACTGCTGCTGTCGGTTCAGGACGACGTCCAGGTGGTCGGCGAGGCGGCCGACGGCGCGCAGGCCGTCGAACTGACCGGACGGGCGTCACCGGACGTGGTGCTGATGGACCTGCGGATGCCGGTGATGGACGGGCCGACCGCCACCCGGCATATTCGCACGAACCACCCCGAGGTCCAGGTGATCGCCCTGACCACGTTCGACGACGACGCCGACGTGTTCTCCGCGATCCGGGCCGGGGCGATCGGGTACCTGCTCAAGGACGCCTCCTCGGAACGGCTGATGGAGGCCGTCCGCGCCGCCGTGCGCGGCGAATCAGTCCTTGAACCAGGCGTGGCCGCCAAACTGGTGTTCCGGGTGGCGCAGCTGCCGGAGCCGGCCCCCGATCCGCTCATCGCACCGCTCTCCGGGCGCGAGCTTGACGTCGTGCGGTTGCTGGCAGGTGGGCGCAGCAACCGGGAGATCGCCTCGGCGCTGTTCCTGGCCGAGGGGACCGTGAAGAACCACGTGACCAATGCCCTGGCCAAACTCGGTGCACGCGACCGTACCCAGGCTGCATTGCGTGCTCGTGAACTGGGACTGCTCTGAGCGCCGTCACGCTCTGCTGCGGAGCGTCCCAAGGGATGAACGGTCCATGTCCAGACCCCGGCTGGGTGATGGAGGCGTAGTGGGTTCGGCCCGCCAGCGTTCGTGGTTCAGGTGCACGAGTCGACCCGTCGGAGCGGCAGTGCGCGGGTGACGCCCAGCCTCAGGCGCGCAGCTCGGCCGCGAGGTCGCCGATCGCCGCGATCGCGTACCGCTGCATGCCCGGGCCGAAGGTGATGCGTGTCGCGCCCTTCCGGCCCAGCTCGGCCACGGACTCCCGGTCCGGTCCGGCGGCCATGTTGATCGGCCCGGAGATGCCCTCGCGCAGCTGCGGGAGCACCTGCGGCGGCGCCAGGATCGGATAGACGCAGTCGGCGCCGGCCGCCACGTAGAGGCGGGCGCGTTCCACCGCGTCGGCCGGGTCACCCGTCCCGACCAGGAACGTGTCGACGCGGGCGTTGATGAAGAGCGCGTCGCCGGCCTCCGCGCGTACCTCGGCCAGCCAGTCGGCGTGCCGCCGCGGGTCCTTGAGGGTGGCGTGCCCCTCCGAGTCCTCCAGGTTGCAGCCGACGGCGCCGGCCTCCAACAGCCGCCCGACCAGCTCGCGGGGGGCGAGGCCGTAGCCGCCCTCGACGTCAGCGGACACGGGTACGGACACCGCGCGGACGATGCGCGCGACCGCCGCGAACATCTCGTCCGGCGGGGTCGCGCCGTCCTCGTAGCCGAGCGAGGCGGCGACACCCGCGCTCGGGGTGGCGAGCGCGGGGTAACCGGCGTCGGCCAGCACCCGGGCGCTGGCCGCGTCCCAGGGTCCCGGCAGAACGAGCGGGTCACCGGCGGCACGGTCGTGGTGCAGGGCACGGAAGGTGGCGGCTGTCATCGTTGTGGTCTCCCGACGGGGCTGCGAAAGAGCGGGGCTCAGGCGGTGTATCCGCCGTTGGAGTCAAGCACGGAGCCGGTGATGTACGAGGCCGCGGGGTTGGCCAGGAACGCGCTGGCCGCGGCGGTCTCGGCGGGGTCGCTGACCCGTTGGATCGCCAGGCTGGACACCATGCCCTTGAGCATCTCCGGGGACGGCGGTTCCATCCCGGTCGGCGTCAGCCCGGCCTGCACCATGTTGACGGTGATGCCGCGCGGCGCCAGGTCGCGGGCGGCGCCCCGGGTGTAGCCGACCAGCCCGGCCTTGGTCGCGGCGTAGTCGGCGAGACCGGGTACCCCGACGCGGGTGCCGATTCCCGACCGGCAAGAGGCTGAGTCATGAGCTGCTCCCCAGGTGACAGGTTATGGACTGGTCGGTCCACCATACGTTTGGTGGACCGCACGGTCAATAATTGCTACGCTGGTCACATGGCCAGGCCACGGCAGTTCGACGAGGAACAGGTGATCCGCGCCGTCCGGGACCAGTTCTGGGACGCCGGCTACGCGGCGACCTCGCTGGAGGACCTGGTGCGCGTCAGCGGGCTGGGCAAGGGCAGCCTCTACGGCGCCTTCGGCGACAAACACCGGCTGTTCCTGCGGGCACTGCGGGAATACACCGACACCAGCGGCGGCCACCTTCGCGAGATGCTCGCGTCCACTCCCCGCGCCCTGGACGCGCTGCGCGCGTTCGTCATGGCGCCGGTGGACGACCCGGGTGGAGCTGCCGCCCGGCGCGGTTGCCTGATGGCCAACAGCACATATGAGCTGGCTACCACCGACCCCGACGTGCTCGCCGAGGCCCGGCGCACCTACGAGGCGACGACCGCCCTGGTCGCCGAGTGCGTCGAGCGGGCCCAGGACGAGGGTGACCTGCGGCGCGACGTCGACCCGGTCGAGACGGCGCGCGGTCTGCTCGCCGCGCAGCAGGGGCTGGTGTTCATGGGGCGGACCGGGCTGGACATCGACACCCTGACCGCGACGGCCCGCAGTCTCGCCGCCACGCTGCTACCGGACGCCTGACACCGCCCGACCGGGGGCGCGGGCTTATTTGATCTTGCGGGTGGACCGGACCACAATGTTCTCGTACTCCGGGTGCTTGACCAGCCAGTCGGCGATGAACGGGCAGATCGGCACGACCGTCCGGCCCTTGCTCCGCGCGTCGTCCAGCACGGCCCGCGCCAGCGTCGACCCGACGCCTTTGCCCTCGTACGCCGGGTCGACCTCGGTATGGGTGTAGGCGATGATGGAGCCGGTCAGCTGGTAGGTGACGAACCCGACGACCGTGCCCGCCTCGTCGCGCGCCTCGAAACGCTCCCGCGCCGGCGCGTCTGTCACGGTGAACTGCACTCGACCATCCAACCACCCGGCCCGGCGGCGCTCCCCGCGAGGCCGGCAGGGGACGCCATCGCGCGCGCATTGTCTCGGCCGAAACGGGAAACGCAACGCCGCCGGGCACCGGGAAGCAGGGCCGCCGGGCATACCGTGGGAGGAGACCCGCCACCATGACGAATTCATCGACGGACGGCGGCTTCGCCGTCGTCGAGATGTTCACGTCCCAGGGCTGCAACAGTTGCCCTCCCGCGGAGGAGTTGCTGAGCGAGATCGAACGCGACGCGCGGGCTCGGGGCCAGAACGTCTTCACTCTCGGGTTCCATGTCGACTACTGGGACGATCTGGGGTGGCCCGACCAGTTCGCGGACGCGACGTACACCGCGCGGCAGGAGGCGTACGCCCGCGCGCTCGGTACCCGAGGTCTGTACACCCCGCAGATGGTCGTCAACGGCACCGTCGAGTTCGTCGGCTCCGATCGCCGCCGGGCGGCCGGCGCGATCATGTCCGCCATGGCCGCGACCGCCACCACACCACTGGCGCTCTCCATCGCCAACCTCGGCAACGACCGCGTGATGGTGGACTACCGGACCGAACAGCCGCCGGAGCGCGCGGTGTTGCACGTGGCGGTCGTGGAACGGGATCTGACCAGCGAGATCGCCCGGGGGGAGAACGCCGGACGGACGCTACGGCAGGACAACGTCGTACGCGCCTTCAGGTCGGTGGGCCTGGACGCCGAGCGGGGGCAGGTGGAGCTGGCGACACCGCCCGGCCTCGATCCGCGGAGCGCCAGCGTGGTGGGCTACGTTCAGGAGAGCGGCGAGCGGGCCATCGTCAGCGCCACGGCCGTCGAGCTGTCCACCGCGTAATCTCGGCGCATGCGGATGGCGCGCGGTGCGAGGAGGTTCGGTGGCTGACGCGGACGACGTACGCCGGGTGGCGCTGGCCCTGCCGCACACCGTGGAGATTCCCAGTGACGGCTTCGACTTCCGGGTGGCCGACAAGGGCTTCGTCTGGTCCTACCCGGAGCGGATACCGGGCAAGCCCCGGGTGATCCGGCTCGACATCGCGGTGCTGTTCGTCGGCGACGAGGCCGAGAAGCAGGCTCTCCTGCTCGGGGAGCCCGAGGTCTTCTTCACCACGTCCGGCTACCACGGCCTGCCTCTGGTGCTGGTGCGCCTGGCGGCGGTCGACCTGGACCGGCTGACCGAGCTGGTGACCGACGCGTGGCGGATGCGTGTGCCGGACGCGCTGTTGAGCGACCATGCGGGCGGACTGCCGGGCGACCGTGCGGGCGTCGGCAAATAGCGACATCAGCACGCAACGGGTTGGACACATTGACGGGGATCTCGGTACTCCATTACCGTTGCCGAGAGAGCGCTCTCTCACCTGACCTTCCCCCCAATTCAGACGCATAGCGCTGGACCCGGCAAGGGCCGCACCCGGCGCGCGCGATGGAGGCACGATGAAACCTCCCGTCCCCCACCGCCGATGGGCCCTGGCCGCCGCCACCGCGCTGGCCCTGGTCGTCGGCGGCCTCGCGATCCCCGTCACCCGTGCGGCCGAAGCCGCACCCGTCGGCGCGGGCAGTTACACCACCACCCCGGTCGGCCCGCTCCCCAGCGGCTGCGGCGCGATGTCCAGCAACCCCCGGCAGTTCGCCACCGCCAACGCGCCCGCCGGGCCGATTCCCACCAACGACTGGTGGTCCTCACTGCTGTGGAAGCGCACCGACTGCTCCTTCAGCGAGCCGCTGCACGCCCACCCGATCTCGTACGACACCTTCGGTGACGGGCTCGGCTTCTCCGCCAACTCCACCCCCGCCATCAGCGGCACCGCCACCGGGGTCGGCGAGTTCCACTACCCGTACGTGCAGGACATCCGGGTCGGGGTGGCGGGCCTCGCCGCACCCCAGGTGCGGGTCGACGGGTGGACGGACTGGACGGTCAGCCCGCACTGGAGTGACGGCACGCGCACCATGCGCGCGACCATCGGCCACGGGCTGCCCTTCGCGTACTTCCAGACCACCGGTGGGAACGCGCAGATCAGCACCGCCGGCACCCCCGACGTGTGGTCCAACAGTGGTGCCACCATCGGCTTCCGGGTCAACGGCCACGACTACGTCGGGTTCGCGCCCAGCGGTGCCAGCTGGACCGTGGCGTCCGGGCGGATCTCGTCCACCCTGGCCGGTCGGGGTTACTTCTCGGTCGCCCTGCTTCCGCCGACGTCGAGCGCGACGGAGCGCGCCGCACTGGCCGCGACCTACGGCCAGTACGCGCACGCCCACGTGACAGGCACCCAGGTCTCGTACGCCTACAACCCCGCGACCAGCGGTCTCACCACCACGTACGCGTTCACCACCACCGCCCGGGAGGGCACCGCCACGCAGACCGTGGTCAGCCTCTACCCGCACCAGTGGAAGTCGCTGAGCGGCTCCACCGCGATCACGCCGACCTACCCGTCGGCTCGCGGCCGGATGAAGGTGCTCACCGGCGTCAACCAGTTCCGCACCGCCATGAAGTTCCAGGGCATCCTGCCGGAGTTGCCGGCCGTCGGCGACGGCAGCGGTGGTGACCTGGCGACGCTCACCGGGCACCTGGCCGCCACCCGCGCCAACCCGATGGACCAACGCGGCAACGACACCTACTGGACCGGCAAGGGGCTCGGCCGGGCCGCGCGGATCGCCGAGATCGCCGACCAGGTCAACGACACCACGACGCGCGACAGCGCGCTGAACGCGATTCGCAGCACGCTCACCGACTGGTTCACCGCGTCCAGCGGCAAGACCAGCCGGGTCTTCTACTACGACAACAACTGGGGCACCCTGATCGGCTACCCGGCGTCGTACGGGTCCGACCAGGAGCTCAACGACCACCACTTCCACTACGGCTACTACATCGCCGCCGCCGCGACCCTCGCGAAGTTCGACCCGGCCTGGGCGGCCACCAGCCGCTACGGCGGGATGGTCGACCTGCTGATCCGGGACGCCAACAACTACCGTCGCGACGACACCCGCTTCCCGTACCTGCGGGACTTCGACATCTACGCCGGGCACGACTGGGCGTCCGGGCACGGTTCCTTCGGCTCGGGCAACAACCAGGAGTCCTCGTCCGAGGGGATGAACTTCGCGAGCGCCCTGATCCAGTGGGGGCAGACGACCGGCGACACCGCTGTCCGGGACGCGGGTGTCTTCCTCTACACCACGCAGGCCGCGGCGATCCAGGAGTACTGGTTCGACGTCAGCGACCAGAACTTTCCCGCCGCCTTCGGGCACTCGACGGTCGGCATGGTCTGGGGCGACGGCGGCGCGTACGCCACCTGGTTCAGTGGCGAGCCGGAGATGATCCAGGGCATCAACCTGCTGCCGGTCACCGGCGGGCACCTCTACCTGGGCAACAACCCGGCGTACGTGCGGACCAACTACGCCGAACTCGTCCGCAACAACGGCGGGCAACCGACCGTGTGGCAGGACATCCTCTGGCAGTTCCAGGCCCTCGGCGATCCCGACGCGGCGCTGGCGAACCTCCGCGCGAACCCCGGCTACACCCCGGAGGAGGGCGAGAGCCGGGCACACACCTTCCACTGGATCCGCAACCTCGCGGCCCTGGGCAATGTCGACACGACGGTGACCGGAAACCACCCACTGTCGGCGGTGTTCTCGCGCAACGGGGCGCGCACCTACGTGGCGTCGAACCCGACGGCGACGCCGATCACTGTGACGTTCTCCAACGGCACCACGCTCGCCGTGGGCGCCGGCAAGACGGCCACCACCGGGGCGTACACCTGGAGTGGCGGCAACGCGGCCGGCGGTGTCCCTCCGACGACGCCGACGGACCCCCCACCGACGACCGACCCGCCGACGAACCCGGGCAACCCGACGCGGTACCTGCTGCCCGGGGGCGGGTTGGGCGCCGCCGGTAGCGCGGCCACGACGACGGTCGCGGCGGCGAACGGAAACCACGACGGTACGCCCACCAACGCCCAGGTCTTCACGGCGACCGGCCTCAACCTCGCCTACGCCGGCGGGCAGACCGCGTTCGACCTGTTCGTGGACGCCGGGACGGCGGTCGGCAACGGCGTGCAGGTGCGGATCTCCTACGACCTGACCGGCAACGGCAGTTGGGACCGGGTGGAGACGGGGCGCTACTTCGCCACCGACCCGGTCACCGGCTACGAGCACTACACCCAGAGCGCCGGCCTGTCCTCGGCCACCGGCACGTTGGGCGCGCTGAGCAACGGCACGGTCCGGGTGGAGGTCTGGTCGGCGATCGGCAACAACCCGACCACGGTGGGCATCGGCAACCAGTCGGTGCTGCGGCTGCCGTACTCCTGATCGATCGTCCGTCGCGACACGATGTCGGCCGGTGTGGAGGACCAGGATCGGTCCCCCACACCGGCCGACGTGTGCGGTCAGTCAGTCGTTGTCAGGAAGCGGTGCAGGTGGGCGTGATGCCGGCCCCACTGCCCGTGCCCTGGAACCCGAACTCGGTGACCTGGCCCGCGCCGAGTCGGCCGTTGTAGTCCACGTTGGCGAACCGCACCGTGCCGGTGGAGCCACTGGCCGTCGCGCTCCAGGTGTTGGTGACACTGGCACCACTCGCGAGCGTCACGCCGACGTTCCACCCGTTCGTTCCGGCGGAACCGGCGGTCACCTTCACGGTGGCCACGAACCCACCGTTCCACGAGTTCAGTGACACCGACGCCGAGCAGCCATCCGGCGTTCCCGGCGGCGGGGTGGTGGGCGGCGGGTCCGTGGGCGGAGGGGTCGTCGGCGGCGGGTCCGTGGGCGGCGGCGTGGTGGGAATGGCCGGGCCGGCGTTGAGGGCGTTCAGAACGGCGGTGTACGCGGCCTTCTTGTTGCCGTTGCAGTCGAACAGCAGGGCGTTGTCGGACCCACGCCACGAGTCGCAGTCCCGCACACCCCAGGT
>NZ_JBITGG010000020.1:0-144128 GCF_044456765.1 Micromonospora sp. NPDC050784
ATAAAATCCCCACCCCGTAACCAACCCCCCCCCCCGCGGTGGGTCCGGCACTGTGGGGGGGGTGGTAGTGTTGCCCGCCCCCTAAAAAACTCCCCGGCGCGGCCCCCCCCACCGGGGGCGCCCCTCGACTGCGTAGCGCCATTGGTGGCGCAATCAGGAAGGATGTACCTGTGAGTTCAGGACCGCAGGGCGGAGACCGTCCCCGTCGTTACGAAGACCGTACTGACGGTGCGGGCGGACGCGACCGCGGCCCGCGCCGCGATGACCAAGGCCGGCCCCCGTACCGGGGAGACCGCGACAGCGGCGGCGGCGCCCGAGGCGGATACGCCGGCGGCCGCGACTCTGGCTCCCGTGGTGGTGACCGGGACAGCTCGCGCTCCAGCGCCCCCCGTGAGGGCGGCTACCGCGGCGGCGACCGCCGTGAGGGTGGTTTCCGTGGCGGCGACCGTGATGGGTCCCGTTCCAGCGCCCCGCGTGAGGGTGGCTACCGAGGCGGCGACCGCTCGGGTGCTCCGCGCGAGGGTGGTTTCCGCTCGGGCGCTCCCCGTGAGGGCGGCTTCCGAGGCGGCGACCGCGATGGCTCCCGATCGGGTGCTCCCCGCGAAGGCGGCTTCCGGGGCGGCGGCCGTGACAGTGGTTTCCGCGGTGGTGACCGGCGTGAGGGTGGTTTCCGCGGTGGCGACCGCGACGGCTCGCGCTCGGGCGCTCCCCGCGAGGGTGGTTTCCGGGGCGGTGACCGGGACAGCTCCCGTTCCAGCGCTCCGCGCGAGGGTGGTTTCCGTGGCGGTGACCGTCGTGAGGGCGGTTACCAGGGTGGCGACCGCACTCGCTCCGGCCCGCCGCGTGAGGGTGGCTTCCGTGGCGGCGACCGCGATGGTGGTTTCCGTGGTGGCGACCGCCGTGAGGGTGGTTTCCGTGGTGGGGACCGCGATGGTTCGCGTTCCAGCGCCCCCCGTGAGGGTGGCTTCCGCGGTGGAGATCGCGACGGAGGCTTCCGGGGCGGCGACCGCCGCGAAGGCGGTTTCCGTGGTGGTGACCGGGACGGTTCGCGCTCGGGTGCCCCGCGTGAGGGTGGTTTCCGTGGTGGTGACCGCGACGGTGGTTTCCGTGGTGGTGACCGCCGTGAGGGCGGTTACCAGGGTGGCGACCGCACTCGCTCCGGCCCGCCGCGCGAAGGTGGCTTCCGTGGTGGGGACCGCGACGGTTCGCGTTCCAGCGCCCCCCGTGAGGGTGGCTTCCGTGGTGGCGATCGCGATGGCTCGCGTTCCAGCGCCCCTCATGAGGGTGGCTTCCGTGGTGGCGACCGGGACGGTTCGCGCTCCAGCGCCCCCCGCGAGGGCGGCTTCCGTGGTGGCGACCGGGACGGCTCGCGTTCCAGCGCCCCCCGTGAGGGTGGCTTCCGTGGTGGCGACCGCCGTGAGGGTGGCTTCCGTGGCGGCGACCGCGATGGTTCGCGTTCCAGCGCCCCCCGTGAAGGTGGCTTCCGTGGCGGTGACCGTGAGGGCGGCTACCGGGGCGGAGAGCGTTCCCGGGCCGACGAGCGGCCGCGTCGCGAGGGGGAGTTCCGTCGCGACGACCGCGCGGGTGGCTCGGAGTCGTTCGAGGGCGGGCGTAGTTCGGCCCCGGCGCTGCCGGACGACATCGTCGCGACCGACCTCGACAAGGACGTTCGCGCTGAGCTGCTCTCGCTGAACAAGCCGGTCGCCGAGACGGTGGCCCGGCACCTGGTCGCGACCGGACAGCTGATCGACGAGGACCCGGCCGAGGCATTGGCACACGCGCTGGCCGCCCGCCGGCTCGCGTCGCGTATCTCCGCTGTCCGTGAGGCGGTCGGCCTGGCCGCGTACCACGCGGGGGAGTGGCAGTCGGCGATCGCCGAGCTGCGCACGTACCACCGGATGAGCGGGTTGCAGAGCCACCTGGCCGTGCTCGCGGACTGCGAGCGGGCTCTCGGCCGGCCGGAGCGGGCCATCGACCTGTTCCGTGGCGCGGACCGGGAGAAGCTGGACCAGGCCGTGGCGATCGAGCTGCTGATCGTCGCCGCTGGGGCGCGGGGCGACCTCGGGCAGAAGGACGCCGCTGTCGCGATGCTCCAGGTCCCGGACCTCACCAGCGAGGCCACCGTGCCGTGGACGGCCCGGCTGCGGTACGCGTACGCCGACGCGCTGCTCGCGGTTGGCCGGCGCGAGGAGGCCCGCGAATGGTTCTCCCGCGCCGCCGACGTCGACACCGAGGGCGAGACCGACGCCGCCGAGCGGCTGCTCGAACTCGACGGTGTGGTCATCGAGGGTGACGACGAGGACGAGGCCGCCGAGGAGATCGCCGCAGGCCCGGGCGCTCCCGGCGCGGTTCCGGCCCGACCCGACGCCGACCTGACCGGCGACGAGAACGACGACGACGAGAACGACGACGACGAAGACGACGACCAAGAAGACGACGAAGACTTCGACGACGACGACGAAGACGAAGACGAAGACGAAGACTTCGACGACGACGAGGAGGACGCCGCTGTCGGCCGTCCCGCCGACGACGGAGGCTCCGACGACGAGGACGAGGACCGTCACCCCAGCGGCGGCAACGCCGACGCGGACACCGCTGGCGACAGCGGCGTGACGTCCGCCGACGCGGCGGACAGCGACGCGGCAAACGCCGACGTGCCGGCCCGGAACGACGAGTCGGGTTCGACGCAGCGGTGAGCACGGGCGTGGGGGAGCGGCTGGTCGACGGGTACACCCTGGTCGTCTTCGATCTGGACGGCGTGATCTACCTGATCGACCGGCCGATCCCCGGCGCCGTCGAGGCGGTGGCCCGGCTGCACGCCGAGGGACGGTCGGTGGCGTACGCCACCAACAACGCGTCCCGCCGGTCCAGTGAGGTCGCCGACCTGCTGACCGGGATGGGTGTGCCGGCCCGGCCGGAGGAGGTCCTCACCTCCGCCGCCGCCTCGGCCGAGTTGCTGCGCGACCGGCTGCCCGCCGGCGCGTCGGTGCTGGTGGTCGGTGCGGAGGCGCTGCGCGCGGAGCTGCGCGCGGTCGGTCTGACCCCGGTCACCCAGGCCGACGAGAAGCCGGCGGCGGTGGTGCAGGGGTACGGCCCGCAGGTCGGCTGGGCCGAGCTGGCCGAGGCGTCGATCGCGGTGCGGGCGGGTGCGATCTGGATCGCCACCAACACCGATCGGACCCTGCCCAGTGGGCGGGGGCCACTGCCCGGCAACGGTTCGCTGGTCGCCGTGCTGCGGACGGCGCTGGAGCGCGACCCCGACGTGGTGGTCGGCAAGCCGGAGCCGGCGCTGTTCGAGACCGCCGCTCGGCGCAGTGGCGGTGGGCGGAGCCTGGTGGTGGGTGACCGGCTGGACACCGACATCGAAGGCGCTCGCCGGGCAGGGCTGGACAGCCTGCTCGTGCTCACCGGCGTCAGTGGCGTACCGGAGCTGTTGGCCGCCGAGCCGCAGCGCCGTCCCACGTACGTCGCGAGGGACCTGGCGGGGCTGTTCGACCCGGCTGCCGCCGTGCGGGTCCCGGGCCTGGCGGACGCTGGCGGCTGGTCCGTGACCGACCGGGACGGCACGCTGGAGCTGGCCGGGGCCGGTCGGCCGCTGGACGCCCTGGCCGCGCTCTGCGCGGTGGCCTGGTCGGCGCCGGTGCCGGCGCTGCCGAAGATCCGCCCGGTGGGCCCGGACGCGGCCCACGCGGTGGAGAGTTTCGGTCTGACCGCGGCGGCGTGACCCGGGCGGTCGTCAGAGCAGCTTGCGCAACTTGAGTAGGTCGAACGGGTTGGCCTTGATCGACACCCGGCGGGAGGTCACCGCGTTGGTGACGTCCAGGTCGCCCCGGACCAGGGCGAGCAGGTCGTCGCTGGACGTGCTCAGCGCGATCTTGGCCTTGGGGTCGTCGCCGTCGGTCAGCTCGACCAGTCGACCGCCGGTGATCCGGCCGTGGAACGCGGTGTCCAGGTCGGTGATCCGGCAGGCCAGCGTCCGGTCCAGGTCGATCCGTTCGCGGACCGTCTCGGCGTTGCGATCCAACCGGGCGGCCAGCTCCTGCAACGCCTGCCGGCACTCGTCCACGCTGGCCACATCTCCCCCTCGCTGATCGCCACGCCGTCCTCGGCACCGTACCGCACGGGTCGGTCCGGGGTGCCCGGTAGCGTGACACCTGCACACCCCGCCCCGTGGAAGGACTCAGGCATGCAGGACGCGTGGCGCGCCTACCTCGAGCTGGCCATGGGCCTTGCGGAGGCGCCCCGGAAGAAGGCCCAGGACGTGGCCCGTCGCCTCGTCGGCTCCGGCGGTGCGACCGCCGCCCAACTCCAGGCCCTCGGCGAGGAGCTGGTCACCACCGGCGCCGCCAACCGGGAGGCACTGACCAAGCTGGTGCGTTTCGAGGTCGACCGGGCCCTCGGCGCGGTCGGTCTGGCCACCGCCGACGAGGTGGCCGAGCTGACCCGGCGGGTGCACGACCTGGAACGGCAGCTACGGGAGGCGCGGTCCGCCGAGCCGGCCGACGCGTCGACCGCCGGTCCCACGGCACCACCCGACAAGAGCGTCGCCGCGCGGCCGGGCACCGGTCTCGTGCCGTCCGTCGGCTCGGCCGGTGCCCCGGTCTCCGCGCCGGTGGCGAAGAAGGCCGTGGCGAAGAAGGCGGTCGCCAAGAAGGCCATCGCCAAGAAGGCGCCGGCGACGATCAGCCGGACCGCCGACGAGGACGTCCCGACGCCGGCCGTGATGCCCGCGAAGAAGGCGGTCCGCAAGCAGCAGCCGGACGACGCCGAATGACCCGGCCCGGTCCACCGCCCGGCGGGTCCTTCCCGCCCCGGCCCGGTCCATCGGCCGGCGGGTCCTTCCCGCCTCAGCCTGCACCGCCGGCCGGCGGCTCGTTTCCGGCCCGGCCAGGGCCGCCGGTGGGTGCGCGTCCCGGGCCGCCGCCGGACCTCGGGGACGATGAGCCGCGGCATCCGGCGGTGGACGCCGCCGTGCGGGCCATCGCCAACGCGGCGACGCTCGCCCCCGCCGACCAGATCGCCCAGTACGAGGCGGCCTACGAGACGCTGCGGGAAACCCTCGCCACCATCGACCAGACCTGAGCGGGACGACCAGGCCTGAGCAGACCGGAGAACCACCCATGGCACGTCGTAACCGGCTGGACGCCGAACTCGTCCGGCGCGGTCTGGCCCGCTCCCGTGAGCAGGCCGCCGCGTTGGTGGAGGCTGGCCGGGTCCAACTGCGGGGCGTGGTCGCCCGTAAGGCGGCCGCGATGGTCGACCCCGCCGACCCGCTGCTGGTGACCGGCGCGGATCCGGCCGAGGAGTACGTCTCCCGGGGCGGGCACAAGCTCGCCGGCGCGCTGGCCGCGTTCGCCCCCGGTGGGCTGCGCGTGGCCGGGCGGCGTTGCCTGGACGCGGGGGCGTCGACAGGTGGGTTCACCGACGTGCTGCTGCGCGCCGACGCGGCCGAGGTGGTGGCAGTGGACGTCGGCTACGGGCAGCTCGCCTGGCCGCTGCGCACGAACGAGCGGGTCCGCGTCCTGGAGCGCACGAATGTCCGTACCCTCGATGCTGACGCGATCGGTGGCCCGGTCGACCTCACGGTGGCCGACCTGTCGTTCATCTCGCTGCGGCTGGTGCTGCCGGCGTTGGCCGGCTGCACCCGCGACGATGGTGACCTGGCGTTGATGGTCAAGCCGCAGTTCGAGGTCGGCAAGGACCGGGTCGGTGCCGGCGGTGTGGTCCGTGATCCGGAGTTGCGCGCCGAAGCGGTGCTGGACGTAGCCGCGACGGCCGCGCGGCTCGGCCTCGGGCTGGCCGACGTGGCGGCCAGCCCGCTGCCCGGGCCGAGCGGCAACGTGGAGTTCTTCGTATGGTTGCGCCGGGGCGCACCAGCGGCCGACCCACAGCGGGTGCGGGCCGTGGTGGCGGCCGGGCCGGACGGCTCGACGACGGCCGGTGAGGTGCCGGACGTGGCGGCGGAGGAGGTCGCAGGGTGAACGCGCGCAGTGAGGGCGTCGCAACGGGCCGCGCGGTGACACGCGGTCGTGTCGAGGCGACGGCGTCGGTGGAGCGACTCCGCCGGCGTGGGCGGGCGGCCCGATGAGCCGGACCGCGCTGCTGGTGACCCACACCGGCCGTCGGCGCAGCACGGAGCACGCCCGGTCGGTCGCCGCCGACCTGATCGACGCGGGTTTCGAGGTACGGGTGGTCGCCGACGAGGCCGACGACCTCGACCTGCCCGGCGTGGTGCCGGTCGCCGGCCCGCAGGCCGCCGAGGGCGCCGAGATCGTCTTCGCGCTCGGCGGGGACGGCACCTTCCTGCGCGCCGCCGAGCTGGCCCGGCCCGCGAAGGCGCCGCTGCTCGGCATCAACCTCGGCAAGGTGGGCTTCCTGGCGGAGGCGGAGATCGACGACCTGGACACGGCGGTCCGGGACGTCGTCGGCCGCAACTACACGGTCGACGAGCGGCTCACCCTGGACGTCACCGCCGAGTTCGACGGTGGGCCGACCATCGAGTCCTGGGCGCTCAACGAGATCAGCATCGAGAAGGGCGAGCGGGCCCAGATGCTCGAGCTGCTGGTCGACGTGGACGGCCGGCCACTGTCGCGCTACGGCTGCGACGGGGTCGTCTGCGCCACCCCCACCGGCTCCACCGCGTACGCGTTCTCCGGTGGCGGCCCGGTGGTCTGGCCGGAGGTGGAGGCGCTGCTGCTGGTGCCGATCAGCGCGCACGCGCTGTTCAGCCGCCCGCTGGTCACCGCCCCGACGTCCACCTTCGTGATCACCGTCGACCCGTTCACCACCCTCGCCGTGCTCTCCTGCGACGGCCGGCGGGTCTACGACCTGCCGCCCGGCGCGCGGGTGACGGTGCGTCGCGGCGCGCTGCCGGTACGCATCGTGCGGCTGCGCCCCCGCCCGTTCACCGACCGGCTGGTGGCCAAGTTCGGCCTCCCCGTGCACGGTTGGCGCGGCAGCCGCCGGTGACCGTGGCGCACACCCTCGGTGGATGTCAGGTGTCCACCTGACGACATGTCGCCGCTGCGGCGGCGGGCGACTAGTGACCCGGTGACACGCTCCGACGCAGACTCCGATCGGCCCTCATCCACGGATGGCGGGCCTGGAGGAGTAGAGGAGCCCATCGCATGCACTGGTCCCCACGCTGGCTCGCCGTCGGCGCGGTCGGCGCGTTGGTGGTCGGCGTCGCCGCACCGGCGTCCGCCGACCCGCCCGCCCGGCCCACCGGCCCGACGTCGGGCACGCCCGCCCAGCACGCACCCGTCCGCATCACCCTGATCACCGGCGACCAGGTCGACCTGGTGCAGGCGGCGCCCGGTCGGGTCGCCGCCACCGTCCACCCCGGCCCGGGGCGCAACCGGGTCACCTTCCAGACCGTCGAGGCGGACGGCGGGTTGCGGGTGCTGCCCAGCGACGTCATGCCGTACCTCTCCGCGGGGGTGCTCGACCCCGACCTGTTCGACGTGCAGGAGTTGGCGGCCGACGGGTACGGCGACGCCGCGCAGGGCGCGTTGCCGCTGATCGTCCGCTACCAGGAGCCGGCCGCCGGACGGGTCAGGCCGCTGGCCGGCGCCACCGACGCGCGTCCCCTGGAGAGCATCAACGGCGCCGCGCTGCGGGTCGGCAAGGGTGACCTCGGTGGTCTGTGGACGTCGCTGCGCGGCGCGCCCGGGCAGCGGGTCACCGCCGGTTCGCCGGCCCGGCTCGGCGCCGGTGTCGAGCGGATCTGGCTGGACGGGAAGGTCCGCCCGACGCTGGAGCACAGCGTGCCGCAGATCGGTGCCCCGATCGCCTGGGCCGCCGGTCGGGATGGTGCCGGCGTGAAGGTGGCGGTGCTCGACACCGGCGTCGACGCCACCCACCCCGACCTGGCCGGTCGGATCGCCGAGGCGCAGGACTTTTCCGGCAGCGGCAGCGCCCGCGACGGGCACGGCCACGGCACCCACGTGGCCGCCACCATCGCCGGCAGCGGGGCCGCGTCCGACGGGCTCCGCAAGGGCGTCGCCCCGGGCGCGCGGCTGCTGGTCGGCAAGGTGCTCGACGACGGCGGCTCCGGCTACAGCTCGTCCATCATCGCGGGCATGGAGTGGGCCGCCCACTCCGGCGCGAAGGTGGTCAGCATGAGCCTCGGTGGCGACCCCACCGACGGCACCGACCCGATGAGCCAGGCGGTGAACGACCTGACCGCCGAGACCGGCACGCTCTTCGTGGTCGCCGCCGGTAACTCGGGCGCCGCGCGTACCGTCGGCGCGCCCGGCGCGGCCGCGGCGGCGCTCACCGTCGGCGCGGTGGACCGCGCCGACAACCTGGCGGAGTTCTCCAGCCGGGGCCCGCGCCTGGGCGACAACGGCCTCAAGCCCGAGATCACCGCGCCGGGCGTCGGCATCATCGCCGCCCGGGCCGCCGGCACCACCATGGGTACGCCTGTGGACGACGCCTACACGACCGCGTCCGGCACCTCGATGGCCACTCCGCACGTGGCCGGAGCGGCGGCGATCCTGGCCCAGGAACACCCGGACTGGCCCGCCGCGAAGCTCAAGGACGCGCTGGTCAGCACCACGAAGGCGAACCCGGCGTTGACCGTCTTCGAGCAGGGCGCGGGCCGGGTCGACGTGGCCCGCGCGCTCGGCCAGCGGGTGTACGGGTCCGGCACCGCCGACTTCGGCCGGCTCAGCACCGGTGGCGCGACGGTCGAGCGGACCGTCACGTACACCAACGGCGGCACGGCTCCGCAGACCCTGCGGTTGGCCCTGGAGCTGCGCAACCTTGACACCCGTGCGGCCGAGACCGACGGGGTCGCGGTCGGCGGCGCCGAGGTGACCGTGCCGGCCGGCGGCAGCGTCGCCGTGCCGTTGCGGGCGGACCCGGCGAAGCTGGACCGGGGTCTGCACAGCGGCTGGCTGGTGGCCACCGGCGCGGACGGCGTCGCGGTGCGCACCGCCGTCGCGCTCACCCTCAGCGGCCCGCTGCACATCGTGACCGTGCGGGCGCTGGACATGCAGGGTCAGCCGGGTCTCGCGTCGGTGCTCACCCTCTTCGGTGAGCAGCCCGAATCCGACTGGCTCGGCTGGGTGGGCGGCGAGGTGCGAATCCAGGTCGAGGAGGGCCCCTACCTGGTCGAGGCGCTGATCGAGCACGGTGCCCCGCTGGACGAGCAGATCACCCTGGTCACCGACCCGGAGCTGCTTGTCGACCGGGACCTCACCGTGGTGCTCGACCCGCGCAAGGGAACCCCGGTGCGGATCGAGACGCCGAAGCCCACCGAGCAGCGGTCGACGATCAGCTTCTACGAGCACCGGGTCTTCGGCAACGGCCGGCAGGTCGACCACGGGGTGATGACCTACAGCACCATCCAGCAGGTCAACGTCACCCCGACCCGCGCGGTGCGCCAGGGCGAGTTCGAGTTCGCGTCGCGCTGGCAGTTGGTCGCGCCGATGGTGGACGCGACGATCAGCGGGGTGTCCGGTCCGCTGGACATCAACCTGATGGGCTACTCGCCGGCGACGACCGACCGGCGCAGGCTGCCGCTGGTCTGGGCCGGCACCGGCACCCCGGCCGAGTTGACCCGGGTACGCGGCGCCGCGGCGCTGCTCACCACCAGCCCGGACGCCTCGGAGGAGGAGCAGATCGCGGCGGCGGCCGCCGCCGGCGCGAAGGTGGCGCTGGTCGTCCGACCCGCCGACCAGAGCGCGTGGACGTCCTGGACCCCGTTGGGCGACCGGCTGCCGATCCCGGCGATGGCGGTGGCGTACGACGACGGGCAGAAGGTCATCGCGGCGGTCCGGAAGCGCCACACGACGCTGGACCTGACGCTGACCGTGGAGAGCCCGTACCTGTACGACGTGTGGCAGGTCTCGAAGGGGCGGGTCCCGGAGCAGATCGTCCACAAGGTCACCGAGGGGAACACCGCCGAGGTCACCGCCCACTACGGGAACGTCGGCGGGGAATGGGCCAGCGAGCAGCGGTTCGGGTGGCGTGCGTGGCAGGACACCGCCTGGAACGACAACCAGCGGCTGGTCCGCGCCGGCACCACCCGGCGGGAGTTCGTCAGCGCCGGTGACAACTGGTGGCAGCAACGGGTGCTGCACAAGCTCATGTTCATGCAGTGGGGGCAGCTGACCGGTGGTCTGACCCAGCAGCCCCGGCGCTATGCCGCCGACGACCGGGTGACCGAGACCTGGCACGCGCCGGTGATCCGCCCGGCCGTCCCGGCCAGTGGGGTGCCGGTGCCCACCCGCACCGGTGACAACCTGGATCTGCGGGTGCCCGAGTTCGTCGACGCCGAGGGGCACTACAGCCTGGCCGGCGAGAGTGAGGAGTCGGACGCCGTCGCGGCGCGGGTCAGCCGCAACGGGCAGCAGATCGCGGACCTCTCCGCCGGCTGGGCGCCGGTGCCCACGACCGCCGGGGCCGCCCGCTACCGCCTGGACGTGACCACCAAGCGCTCTTCGGTCGAGTGGCGCTACGGCACGCGGACCGACACGGCCTGGGAGTTCACCTCGGCCCGACCGGCGGGCGACGCCGCCACGCCGCTGTCGCTGCTCCAGGTGGACTACCGGGTGCCGGCCGACCTGCTCGGCACGGTACGCGGCAACCGACCGCACCAGTTGGGGCTGACCCTGCGGCAGCCGGCCGGGGTGCCGGGGCCGACCGGCACCAGCGTCCGGGTGCAGGTCTCCTTCGACGGGGGCGTCACCTGGCGCAATGCGCCGACCGCGGGGTCGGGCACCCGGTACACCGCGATCGTGCCGGCGGGGCGCGGAACGGTGTCGCTGCGGGTGCACGCCGCCGACCGGGCCGGGAACACCGTGGACCAGACGGTGCTCCAGGCGTACGGGCTGCGCTGATCGGGCGGGGCGGGGCGGCCTGGTCGCCCCGCCCTTCCGGTTGAGGGGTCCGCCGTCGGTCGACGGCGGGCCCTTTCGGCGTCAGAGCCAGCCGCGTCGGGCCACCTGGAACGCCAGCCCGGGACGGGTGTCCACGCCGGCGGCGGCCATCAGGTCGGCGATCCGCCGTTGCACGGTCCGCCGGCTCACCCCGAGCTGGGAGGCGATGGACTTGTCCGGTACGCCGGCCACGAACAGCGACAGCAGCCGCGCCTCGTCGGCGTCGGGCTGGTAACCGTCGCCCGGGTGGGCCTCGGGCTCCGGTCGTCGGCCCTCGGGCGTCGCGACGGCGAGGGGGTCGTCGAGGCGCAGCCGGGTGGCCACCCGCCAGTGGCTCTCGAAGAGGGCGAGCAGCGCGTCGAGCAGTTGACTGCGACCGATCACGGCGGCGCTCGGTTCGCCGCCGTCGCGGTCCGGCACCAACGGGCAGATGGCCGTGCGGGCGTCCACGATGGCCAGTCGGACCGGCAGCCGGTCCAGGACACGGGCCTGCTCCCCGGCGGCGACCCCCTTGGCCAGGTCGGCCAACGCGCCCGGCTCGAGCAGCAGGTCACGCTCGTAGATGGCCCGGTAGCTCACCCCACGGGCCAGCGCGTCGAACTCCTCGACGTTCTCCGGGCCGGCCATGGCGAGGGGATTGGCCCGGCAGAACCAGAGCACCTCGGTGCGCGCGGAGTTCTGCAGATCGCGCAGCCGGTCCCGCAGCACCCGGGTGCCGGTGATCACCTCCACCAGGTGGTCGACGTGGTGTCGGCGCAGTCCGGAGCGGTACTCCTCGGCCAGTTGGGTGACCAGGCGGCGGGCGGCCTCCAGGTCCTCCTGGCGGCGCAGCAGCGTCCCGCCGAGGGCGACGTCCGGGGCGGTCGGGCGCAGCGGGGCGTCCGGGTCGTTGTCGCTGCGCTGCACGAGACCCTTGCCGCGCAGCGCCTCCACCTGGGCGAGGACCTGCTCACGGGGCCGGTGCAGGCGACGGGCCAACTCGTCGATGCGGGCGGTGGTGAGCTGGAGCAGGCAGCGGTAGAGCTCCTCCTCAGCCGAGGTCAGGCCGATCACGTCCAACACGGGGCAGAACTGTACGTCGGCCGGGTACGGGCCGTACCCGGGCCCGTCGGCTGGTCAAGTGTCGGGCCTCGCGTCTACTGTCGGTGGCTGTGCTGGAAGAGCTGCGCATCACCGGACTGGGCGTCATCGAGGACACCACGCTGCCGTTGACCGGCGGCATGAACGTCATCACCGGCGAGACCGGTGCGGGCAAGACGATGGTGGTGACCGGCCTCGGCCTGCTCTTCGGCGGCCGGGCCGACGCCGGGCGAGTCCGCGCCCAACCCGGCCGGGCGGTGGTGGAGGGGCGGCTGCGGCTGCAGGGGCGGGTCGCCGACGCCGTGCACGCGCGGATCACCGAGGCCGGTGGCGAACCCGACGAGGACGGCTCGGTGCTGCTGAGCCGCACGGTGACGGTGGAGGGGCGTTCGCGCGCCCACGTCGGCGGGCGGAGCATGCCGGTGTCGATGCTCGGTGAGGTCGGCGAGCAGGCGGTCGCCGTGCACGGCCAGTCCGACCAGCTGCGGTTGCTGCGCCCGGCCGAGCAGCGGGCCGCGCTGGACCGGTTCGCCGGCCCCGCGCACGAGAAGCTGCTCGACGCGCTGCGCGAGGCGTACACGGGGTGGCGTCGGGTGGTCGACGACCTGGCCGACCGGCGGCGTAACGCCCGCGAGCGCAACCAGGAGGCCGACCTGCTGCGGCTGGGCCTCGACGAGATCACCCGGGTCGATCCGCAGCCCGGTGAGGACGACGAGCTGAAGACCGAGGCGCAGCGGCTGGAGCACGCCGAGGGCCTGCGGACGGCAGCGCAGATCGCCCAGCAGTGCGTGGCCGGTGGCGCGGAGGCCGCCGAGGAGACCCCGGACGCGGCGGCGCTGCTCGGCACCGCCCGGCGGACCCTGGAGGCGCAGTCCGGCACCGATCCGGCGCTCGGTGAGCTGGCGGCCCGCCTGGAGGAGGCGGCCACGCTGGTCACCGACGTGTCCGCTGAGTTGTCGGCGTACCTGGCGACGCTGGACGCGGACCCGGCCCGGTTGCAGCACGTCTACGAGCGGCGGGCGGCGCTGCGCGCGTTGACCCGCAAGTACGCCGACGACGTCGACGGGGTGATCGCCTGGGCCGATCGGGCGCGCACCCGACTGTCCGACCTGGACATGTCCGACGACGTGCTCGACGAGTTGGAGCGGGAGGGCCAGCGCCTCGCCGTCGAGGTGGCAGACCTCGCCGGGCGGGTGTCCACCTCCCGGCAGGAGGCGGCGGTCCGCTTCGCCGACCAGGTCACCGTCGAGCTGGCCGGTCTGGCCATGCCGCACGCGCGGATCGAGGTGGCGGTGCTGCCCCGTCCGGCCGGGCGTGCCGAGCCGACGCTGTCGGTCAACGGTGTCGAGGTGGGGGTCACCCCGGACGGCGGTGACGAGGTGGAGCTGCGGTTGCTGGCCCACCCGGGTGCGCCGTCGCTGCCGTTGCAGCGCGGCGCCTCCGGCGGTGAGCTGTCCCGGGTGATGCTCGCCATCGAGGTCGTGTTCGCCGGCTCCGGTGGCCCGCCCACGTTGGTCTTCGACGAGGTCGACGCGGGGGTCGGCGGTCAGGCGGCGGTGGAGATCGGCCGCCGGCTGGCCCGGTTGGCCCGCAGCCACCAGGTGCTGGTGGTCACGCACCTGCCGCAGGTGGCCGCGTTCGCCGACCGGCACCTGGTGGTGGCGAAGGACACCGGTGGCGCGGTGACGACCAGCGGGGTGCGGGTGGTGGAGGACACCGAGCGGGCCCGGGAGTTGGCGCGCATGCTGGCGGGTTTGCCCGATTCAGATCTGGGTATCGCCCACGCCGAGGAGCTTCTGGCAGTGGCCGCCAAGGAAAGGCGGTTGTGACGCCGCGTATTGTGAGCGCAAGCACACCGGCTTGTGCCGGTGTGTGCTTCCCTGGGTAGGCGGCCCTGCTCAGGCATGTCGCGACAGAAAAGCCTGCCTCACATGCCAGGATGGTCACGATGCGTCTACCCACGTTGCGCCGGAACCGGAACTCCGAACCGGGCAGAGTCCTCGGCACCGCGCGCCTTGATCGCCGGACGAAACGCCTGGTCGGTCGGCTGCGCCCCGGTGACATCGCGGTCATCGACCACGTTGACCTGGACCGGGTGGCGGCCGACTCGCTCGTCGCCGTCGGGGTCGCGGCGGTGCTCAACGCCAAACCCTCGGTCTCCGGCCGTTACCCGAATCTCGGCCCGGAGGTGTTGATCGCCGCCGGCATTCCGCTCCTCGACGACCTGGGGGAGGGCGTCTTCGAGCGGATCCGCGAGGGCGACCAGGTGCGCATCGAGGGCAACACGGTCTTCGCCGGTGACGAGCCGGTGGCCCACGGCAGCCTGCAGGACGCCGAGTCGGTCGGTAAGGCGATGGCGGACGCCCGGGAGGGTCTGTCGGTGCAGTTGGAGGCGTTCGCCGCCAACACGATGGACTACCTGCGTCAGGAACGCGACCTGCTGCTCGACGGCGTCGGGGTGCCGGACATCGAGACCCAGATGCAGGGGCGGCACTGCCTGATCGTGGTGCGCGGCTACGACTACAAGGCCGACCTGGACGTGCTGCGCCCGTACATCCGGGAGTTCAAGCCGGTGCTCATCGGCGTCGACGGCGGCGCGGACGCCCTGGTCGAGGCCGGCTACACCCCCGACATGATCATTGGGGACATGGATTCGGTCACCGACGACGTGCTGCGCTGCGGCGCCGAGGTGATCGTGCACGCCTACCCGGACGGGCGTGCGCCGGGCCTGCCCCGGGTCAACGGCCTCGGTGTGCCGGCGATCACCTTCCCGGCCGCGGCGACCAGCGAGGACCTGGCCATGCTGCTCGCCGACGAGAAGGGCGCCTCGCTGCTGGTCGCGGTCGGCACCCATGCCACCCTCGTCGAGTTCCTCGACAAGGGCCGCGGCGGGATGGCCTCGACGTTCCTGACCCGGCTGAAGGTTGGCGGCAAGCTGGTCGACGCCAAGGGGGTGAGCCGGCTCTACCGGCAGAGCATCTCCGGCTCGTCGCTGCTGCTGCTGGTGCTGTCGGCGATCGCGGCGATGGCGTCCGCGGTGGCCGTGTCGACAGTCGGGAAGGCGTACCTGGGCGTGGTCGCCGAGTGGTGGGACAATTTCGTGTTCCAGCTGTACCGGCTCTTCTAGTTCCCGACCGATCAAGAGGCTGCAAGCGTGATCAACTTCCGCTACCACGTGGTGTCCCTCACCGCGGTCTTCCTGGCTCTGGCGATCGGTCTGGTGGTCGGCACAGCCGCCCTCAACGGCCCGGTCGCCGACTCGCTCGAGGGGCAGGTCACCGGGCTGCGC
The DNA here is from genome assembly GCF_044456765.1 of Micromonospora sp. NPDC050784. Lineage (NCBI taxonomy): Bacteria > Bacillati > Actinomycetota > Actinomycetes > Micromonosporales > Micromonosporaceae > Micromonospora > Micromonospora sp. NPDC050784. Next base: position 15,256 of record NZ_JBITGG010000020.1, read on the forward strand.
AAGGACAACCAGCACTGGCGCCAGACGGTCAGCAACATGGAGAAGCAACTCGCGCTGGAAGAGGAGTTCGCCGAGGAGATCTCCCAGGTCGTCCTGCCCGGCACCCTCACCGGGCGTCGGGTCGTGGTGCTCAGCCTGCCCAACGGGCGCGACCACACCGAGGGCGTGCTCAAGAAGCTCCAGCTCGCCGGGGCCACCATCACCGGCCAGGTCGACCTGCAGGACAAGTTCATCAACCCGGACAACAACTCCAACCTGCTGGAGTTGGCCGTCACCGCGGCCCGTCCGACCGCGCAGACCACCGGCCTGCCGGGCAACGGGCACGGTGTGGAGACCTCCAGCGCGCTGCTGGCCAGCGTTCTGCTGGACCGGGCCCAGGGCGTCGCGCCGGTCAGTGACGCCGACCGGCGGGCGGTGCTCGCCGCCTACAACAACGCCGGCTACCTGACCACCGACAGCAACAAGGTCACCGCCTCGGCGGAGGCGGTCGTCGTGGTCAGCGGCCAGCCGTACGTCGACAAGGACTCCGACAAGCGGGACGAGTCGGTGGTCAACATCGCCGAGCAATTCGACCGGACCGGGTCGATCGTGGTGGCCGGCAACGGTTCCGTGGGCGGCAATCTGGTCGGCGTGGTGCGCGGCGACCCGGTGCTCGCCCAGACCATCTCCACGGTCGACAACGCCAACACCGTGCAGGGCCAGGTGGTCACCACCCTCGCCCTGGTGCAGCAAATCACCGAGAAGAAGGCCGGTCAGTACGGCGTCGGCGACAACGCCCCGTCGCTGCTGCCTAAACTGCCCCAGTGAGCGAACGACGTACCCCCGTGTCCGGATCCGACCAGGCGGCGCTTGACCGAGCCAGCGAGGTGGCGGCGTGAGCGCGCTGGGCCGGCTGTTGATCGCCGGCGCGGGTGCCGCGGCGGCCCGGTACGCGCTGCGTGAGGCGCGTACCTCGCCGGCCGGACCCGCGTTGGAGCGCACCAACTTCCGTGGCCGCACGGTGAGCCTGGCCGCCGGGCCGGCGCTCGCCGCCGGTGCGGCCGCCGCTGGCGCGTTCGGTGCCACCGGCGGGGCCGCCGGTGGGGCCGCCCTGGTCGCCGGTCTCGGCGCGGGTGGCGTCGGCCTGTACGACGACGTGGTCGGCGCGCGCCCGGAGCAGAAGACGGCCAAGGGCTTCGCCGGGCACCTCGCCGCGCTGCGTGAGGGACGGGTCACCGCCGGTCTGGTCAAGGTCGTCGGGGTGGGCGCCGCCGGGCTGGGCGCCGCCGCTCTGCTCGCCGCCGACCCCCGGGTCGCCGCGCACCCGCGCCGGCAGCGGCACGGTGCGTTCGGCCGGGGTGTCGACGTGCTGCTCGGCGCCGGCGTGATCGCCGGCACGGCCAACCTGCTCAACCTGCTCGACCTGCGGCCGGGCCGCGCCCTCAAGTCCGGGCTGCTGCTCGCCGCGCCGCTGACCGGCGGCCCGCAGGGTGGGATCGCCGCGGGCGCGGCCGGCGCCGCCGCCGGCCTGCTCCGCGACGACCTGGCCGAGGATGTGATGCTCGGCGACAGTGGCGCGAACGCGCTCGGGGCGCTGCTCGGCGTCGCGCTCGCCGCCCGCACCGGCCCGCTCGGCCGGGCCGGTCTGCTCGCCGTCCTCGCCGGGCTCACCGCCGCCAGCGAGAAGGTCAGCTTCACCGCGGTGATCCAGCGGACCCCGGGGCTGCGCGAGCTCGACGCACTGGGCCGACGCGCCGACTGACGTGACCATACCGGCACCCCTCGCCGGCGCCGGCCGGCTGGCCGGGGCAGCCGCGCTCATCGCCGTCCTCACCGTGGCCAGCCGACTCGCCGGCTTCGGCCGCACCGCCGTGTTCACCTGGAGCTTGGCGCCCACCGACCTCGGCGGCACCTACGTGGTGGCCAACGCGGTGCCGAACTTCATCTTCGAGATCGTCGCCGGGGGAGCGCTGGCCAGCCTCGTCGTACCGCTGCTCGCCGGCGCGGTCGCGGCGGGCGACCGGACGGCCGTGGCCCGGACCACCGGGGCGCTGCTGACCTGGACGCTGGCCCTGCTGGTCCCGCTCGCGCTGCTCGTGGTGCTGCTCGCCGGCCCGGTGGTCGAGTCCCTGGGCCACCACCTGACCACCGCCCAGCAGCAGAGCGGCGTGCGGATGCTGCGGGTCTTCGCGCCGCAACTGCCGCTGTACGGGGTCGGCATCGTGCTCACCGGGGTGCTCCAGGCACACCGCCGTTTCGCCTGGCCGGTGCTCGCCCCGCTGCTGTCCAGTCTCACCGTCATCCTGGTGTACCTGGGGTTCACCGCCACGCAGGGCCGGTACGCCACCGTCGGCGGGGTGAGCCCGGGCGGTGAGTTGCTGCTCTCTGGCGGCACCACCCTCGGCGTGGTGGTGCTGTCCCTGTCGTTGCTGATCCCGGTTCGCCGCTTGCACCTGGGGCTGCGGCCCGGGTTCGGGTTCCCCGCCGACGCGCGGGCCAGGGTCGGCGGCTTGGCGGTGGCCGGCGCTGTCACCGTCACCACCCAGCAGATCGCCCTGATCGTCAGCCTGAACCAGGTCACCGCCGGGGCGCGGAGCAACCCGGGCGTCTACAACCTGGCCCAGACCGTCTACCTGTTGCCGTGGGCGGTGCTGGCGGTGCCGCTGGCGATCGCGGCCTACCCGACCCTGGCGGCGGCACGGGCCGCCGGGGACGAGCAGACCTACCGCGCGACCCTGGCACCGGCTGTCCGCGGCGTGCTCCTGTTCAGTTGCCTCGGCACGGCCGCGTTGATCGGGACCGCCGGGCCGGTCGGGCACTTCTTCTTCCCGTCGGACACCGCGTCGACCGCCGCCGCCGCGATCATCGGGTACGCCCCCGGCCTGGTCGGCTACGGCCTCTTCGCGGTGCTCACCCGGGCGCTCTACGCCAGGGGCGAGACCCGGGCGGCGACGCTCGCCACGGCGGTCGGCTTCCTGGTGGTGCCCGGCGTCGTCCTGCTGCTCGGCGCGGTGCTGCCACTGCGCGACCGGGTGCTCGCGGTGACGTCCGCCAACTCGGTGGGGATGCTGGTGCTCGGCGCGCTGCTGCTCGTGGCGGTGCTGCGCAGCGCCGGCCGTTCCGCCCTCGCCGGCGCGGCACGGGCGGGGGCGGCCGGCGGCCTCGCCGGTGTGCTCGCCGGGCTCGCCGGGTTGGGCCTCAGCCGTTGGCTCGACCAGTTGGACGGCGGCACCCCGACGACGGCGGCGGCGTTCGGTCAGGGCATGCTGTCCGGGGTTCTGGTTGGGGTGGTGTTCCTCGCCGTGGTCTGGTTCGTCGACCGGCGGGACGTCCAGCCACTGCTCGCCGGGGCGCTGCGGCGTCTGGGCCGGCGGGGGTCGTCCGGCGGTGCGCCCCCGGACGCGGGCTCCCCGCAGCGGGGCGACGGGAAGGAGACGGTGGGCCAGTGAGCGCGGGAAATGAGCCAGCTCTGCCCGCCGGGTGGTCGGGCACCGTCGCGTTGGTGCTCGCGTCCAGCACCGGCGGGGTCGGCCAGCACGTCCGCTCGGTGGCCCGTGGCCTCGTCGCGGGCGGCGCCACCGTCCTGGTCTGCGGACCTGCCGCCACCCAGGAACAGTTCGACTTCACCGGTGTCGGTGCGCGGTTCGAGCCGGTGGAGATCCCGGCCAGCCCGACTCCGGCCGACGCCCGGGCGGTGCTCGCCCTGCGTCGGGTGCTCACCGTCGCCGAGGTGGACGTGGTGCACGCGCACGGCCTGCGGGCCGGGTTGGTCGCCGTACTGGCGCGTCCGGCCGCCCCGCTGATCGTCACCTGGCACAACGCGGTGCTCGCGGGGGGACTGCGGGGTTCGGTGTCCCGGCTCGTCGAACGGGTGGTGGCCCGGGGCGTCCGGGTGGCGCTCGGCGCTTCCGCGGACCTGGTGCGACGGGCCGCCGAGGTGGGCGCCGCCGACGCCCGGCTCGCCCCGGTCGCCGCGCCGACGCTGCCCGCGCCGCGTCGACGCCCGGCGGCGGTACGCGCCGAGTTCGGCGTCCGCCCGGACCAGCCGCTGATCCTCTCGGTCGGTCGGCTGCACTCGCAGAAGCGCTACGACGTGCTGATCGACGCGGCGGCCCGCTGGCGTACGCGTACCCCACCGCCGGTCGTGGTGATCGCCGGCAGTGGGCCGGCCTATCTGCCGCTCGCCGCACGGACCTCGGCCGCCCGCGCGCCGGTGACCCTGCTGGGGCACCGCAGCGACGTGGCCGACCTGCTGGCCGGAGCCGACCTGGCGGTGGTGACCAGCGACTGGGAGGCGCGGCAGCTCTTCGCCCAGGAGGCGCTGCGCGCCGGCGTACCGCTGGTGGCCACCGCGGTGGGTGGGCTCCCGGACCTGGTCGGTGACGCCGCCACGCTGGTCCCCGCCGGCGACGTGGACGCGGTCGACGCGGCCGTACGCGCGTTGCTGGACGACCCGGCGGCGCGGGCGGAGTTGGGCCGGCGCGGAGCCGAACGGGCGGCGACGTGGCCGACCGAGGCGGACACCGTCGCCACCCTCGTCGCCCTCTACGCCGAGCTGGTCGGGGATCCCGGCGGTCCGGCGGCCGCCCCGGGCTCCGACGCCCCGAGAACGGGACACCGGTGATGCTGCGCCGAATCGCCCCCGCCCTGCTGACAGTGCTCGTGGTGGCGCTGGGCGTCACCGCGCTCGCCGCCCGCCCACCCCAGGGCACCCCGCAACGCACCGCCGACTTCGTGGTGCTCGCCGGGATCGCCGGGCTGCGCTGGGAGGACGTGGATCCGCAGAGCACCCCGACGCTGTGGCGGATGGCCCAGGACGGCTCGATCGGCTCACTGTCGGTGCGTTCCGCGCACCGGCCCACCTGCCCGGTGGACGGCTGGTTGACCCTGGGTGCGGGCAGCTTCGCCGCGTGGAACGGCAGCCGGTCGGTCGACGGTTGCCCGTCGGCGGCGGTGACCGTGGAACAACCGGACGGCATCGGCGCGAACCTGCCCGACCAGGAGAGCGTGGTCCAGTACAACCAGCAGCGGCTGCCCTGGGGTGCCATGCCCGGCTCGCTGTCGGAGTCGGTGCGGTGCTCCGTCGCCGTGGGCCCGGGCGCGGCCGTGGCCGCCGCCCGACCGTTCGGCCGCGTCGACCGGTACGCCTCGGGGCTGCCGGCCGACCCGCGGCCGCTGCTCGGGTCGTGTGTGCTGAGCATCGTCGACCTCGGCACGGTCGAGGGGGCCGACCCGGCGACCCGCGCCGAGGAGGCCCGCGCGGCGGACGCCGAGCTGGCCCGGGTGCTGGCGGCGCGACCACCGCGGTCGTTGGTGCTGGTGGCGGGGATCTCCGACACCGCCCAGCCGTCGCGGCTGCACGTGGCGGTCGCCGACGGGCCGGGCTGGGAACGGGGGTGGCTCACCTCGGCCAGCACCGGCCGGGACGGATACCTGCAACTCGTCGACCTCGCGCCGACCGCCCTCGCCGCGTTGGGTCGGCCCATGCCGGAGCGGCTCTTCCTGGGCCGTCCGGCGATCAGCACCGGTGGCCGTCCGGCCGACCTGGCCGAGGCCATCGACGCGCCGGCGAACGCCGACCGGGAGGCGGCCGCCCAGCGTGCTGTCTCCGGTGTCTTCTTCGCGCTGCTCGCCGGGGTGCAGGTGCTGCTGTCGCTCGCGATCCTGCCGTTGCTGCGCCGGGCCCGCCCGCACGCCGGCCCGTCCGGCCCGACGCCCGTCTCCGGGCGGATCGTGGCGGTGGTGGAGCTGTTGCTGGTCGCGGCGGCGTTGACGGTACCGGCGGCGCTGCTGGCCGACGCGGTGCCCTGGTGGCGCGGCGAGCACCCCGGGTGGATCTTCGCCGGGGTGACCGCGCTGCTGGTGGCCGCCGGCACCGCGGCGGTGCGGTTCGCACCCGGGTACGCGAACACCCTCGGGCCGGTCGGTGCGGTGGCCGGCCTCACCACGCTCGTGGTCGGGCTGGACGTGCTCACCGGGGCCCGCCTGCAGCTCAACAGCGTGGTCGGCTACTCCGCGTTGCAGGGCGGCCGGTACGCCGGGCTGAGCACGGTGGGGCTGGGGGTGTTCCTCGCCGGCGCGTTGCTCACGGGTGGCTGGTTCGCCCAACGGGTGCACCGGGGCTGGCGGCCGGCGGTGATGGTGGCGGTGGGTGGCCTCGCCGTGGTGGTGGTCGGCAGCCCGTACCTGGGCGCCGACCCGGTCGGCGCGATCGCGCTCACCGCCGGGGTGAGCGTCGCCGCCGTGATCAGCGCCGGCGGCTGGTTGACGATCAGCCGGTTGGCCTGGGCCACCATGGCCGCGCTGGCGGTCGGCATCGGGTTCGCCGTGGTGGACCTGCGGCGTCCCGCAGCGGAGCGGGGCAGCCTGGGCCGGTTCCTCTCCGCGCTCGGTGACGGCACCGGCGGGTTCGCCGTGCACCGGTCCAGTACGGAGAACTTCGAGACGTTGGTCAACAGCCCGCTGACCGTGCTGGCGCTGGCCGGCGGGTTGCTGGTGTGGTTCGCCCTGTTGCAGCCGTGGGGTGGGTTGATGCGGCTGTTCGGCATCTACCCGGCGGTCCGGGCCGCGCTGGCCGGCACGGTGGTCGCCGCGGTGCTCGGTGGTGTGCTCGACGGCGCGGCACTGGACCTGATGGGTGCTGCCGCCGCCCTGGTGGTGCCGATGGCGGCCCTGGCGTCGCTGCGGGTGCTCGGGCACGCCGCGGACCGGACCCGCCCGGCACCGGGCCGCTCCCGCGCCAACGGCGCCGACGACGACTCGGGGTCGGGCGGGGTCGGCCCGGTCGGTGGGGGTGACGGCCCGACCGGCGGCGGTGGGCCACTGGGCGCGGTGCACCCCCGTCCGATCGGCGGCCCGCCCGGGAGCGCACCGGCGAAGGTCACCCAACCGGCGTCGGACACCCCGAGTGAGGGCCGTGGGGAGGACGACGAACCGGCCGGCCCGACCGCGAGCGGGTCGACGCCGGACCCCGCGCCGACGGTGCCCGTACCGCCCCGGCAGGTCTCCCGGTCATCGACCGAGGTTGCCGCGCCCTGAGCGCCGGGCCTCGTCCGGATGGCCCGGAGGTGTCGCAGCCGGGGTGCGGCCTGCGAGTACCCGCCCGGGAGGTGTTACCGTCGAATCCCGTGGATCGCGTGATCACTTTGCTGATCAAGCACGGCGGTCTGCATGACCGCGACAGACGACACGGGAGCAGGCCTTGGCCCCATCAGCACGGACGACCAGGCACATTTTCGTCACCGGGGGCGTCGCCTCCTCGCTGGGTAAGGGCCTCACCGCCTCCAGCCTCGGCAACCTGCTGACCGCGCGCGGGCTGCGTGTGGTGATGCAGAAGCTCGACCCCTACCTGAACGTCGACCCGGGGACGATGAACCCGTTCCAGCACGGTGAGGTCTTCGTCACCGAGGACGGCGCCGAGACCGACCTCGACGTCGGGCACTACGAGCGGTTCCTCGACCGGGCGCTGTCCGGCAAGGCGAACGTCACCACCGGCCAGATCTACTCCGACGTGATCGCCAAGGAGCGCCGGGGGGAATACCTGGGCGACACCGTCCAGGTCATCCCGCACATCACCAACGAGATCAAGTCGCGGATCCTGGCGATGGCCGACCCGGACGAGGACGGCCAGCTCCCCGACGTGGTGATCACCGAGGTCGGTGGCACGGTCGGCGACATCGAGTCGCTGCCGTTCCTGGAGGCGATCCGTCAGGTCCGCCACGACCTGGGCCGCGACAACTGCTTCTACCTGCACGTCTCGCTGGTGCCGTACCTGGCGCCGTCGGGTGAGCTGAAGACCAAGCCGACCCAGCACTCGGTGGCGCAGCTGCGCAACATCGGTATCCAGCCGGACGCCATCGTGCTCCGCTGCGACCGGGAGATCCCGGTCAAGCTCAAGGAGAAGCTGTCGCTCTACTGCGACGTGGACGCCGAGGCGGTCGTCGCCGCCCCGGACGCGCCGAGCATCTACGACATCCCGAAGGTGCTGCACCGGGAGGGTCTGGACGCGTACGTGGTGCGTCGGCTCGGCCTCTCCTTCCGGGACGTGGACTGGGCCAGCTGGGACGACCTGCTGGAGCGGGTGCACCGCCCCCGGCACACGGTCACCGTCGCGGTGGTCGGCAAGTACGTCGACCTGCCCGACGCGTACCTGTCGGTGAGTGAGGCGATCCGGGCGGCGGGCTTCGGCCACCGGGCCCGGGTGCAGCTGCGCTGGGTGCCCAGCGACGAGTGCGTCACCCCCGCCGGCGCCGCCGCGGCGCTGGCCGGCGTGGACGGCATCCTCATCCCCGGCGGCTTCGGCGTCCGCGGCATCGAGGGCAAGATCGGCACCGCCCGGTACGCCCGCGAGGCCGGCATCCCGCTGCTCGGCCTCTGCCTCGGCCTGCAGTGCATGACCATCGAGGTGGCCCGGCACCTGGCCGACCTCGACGGCGCCAACTCGTTGGAGTTCGACGAGCAGGCGGCCCACCCGGTCATCGCCACGATGGCCGACCAGGAGGACATCGTGGCCGGCCGGGGCGACCTGGGCGGCACCATGCGGCTGGGCGCGTACCCGGCGACCCTGACCGAGGGCTCGATCGTCGCCGAGGCGTACGGCAGCACCGAGATCAGCGAGCGGCACCGGCACCGGTACGAGGTGAACAACGCCTACCGGGACGCGCTGACCAAGGCGGGCCTGCACATCTCCGGCACCTCGCCGGACGGCCGGCTGGTCGAGTTCGTCGAGTTGGACCGCAGCCTGCACCCGTTCTTCGTGGCCACCCAGGCGCACCCGGAGTTGAAGAGCCGCCCGACCCGCCCGCACCCGTTGTTCGCCTCGTTCGTCAAGGCCGCGGTGGCGTACTCGCAGGCCGACCAGCTGCCGGTCGACCTGGACGCGGCGGCGGAGGCCCCGACGACGCGCAAGGCCGCCCGCAACGGCGCCGCGACGAAGGCGTCGTCCACGTCATGAGCAACCTTGAGCACCGGTACGAGGTGCGTTCCCGGGAGGAGCGGTACCGGGGGCGGATCTTCGACGTGGTCACCGAGGAGGTGACCATGCCGGGCGGTGGCACCGGCCTGCGTGACCTCGTCCGGCACGTCGGGGCGGTGGCCGTGGTGGCGCTCGACGACGCCGGCCAGGTGGTGCTGATCCGGCAGTACCGGCACCCGGTCGGGCGGCACCTGTGGGAACTGCCGGCGGGCCTGATGGACGTCTCCGGCGAGGAGTTGCCGGCGGCGGCGCTGCGGGAGCTGGCCGAGGAGGCCGACCTCACCGCCGGGCGGGTCGACGTGCTTGTCGACCTGCACAGCTCGCCGGGGTTCACCAACGAGATCGTCCGGGTGTTCCTGGCCCGGGACCTCGGCGACGTGCCGGCCGACGAGCGGCACGAGCGCCACGACGAGGAGGCCGACCTCCAGGTCGTCCGGATCGACCTGGACGAGGCGGTCGCCATGGTCCTGGCCGGTGAGATCACCAACGCGTCCGCGGTGGCCGGGCTGCTGGCCGCGGCCCGCGCCCGGGACACCGGCTTCACGCAGCTGCGCCGGGCGGACGCACCGCTGCCGCGCTGAGCGTCGCCGCCGGTCCAGCCCGGTGGGGGAGTACGCGCGAAAGGGGCCCCGCGGTCAGCCGCGGGGCCCCTTTCGCTGTCTGGTCTAGGAGTCGCGCAGCGGACGGCCCTGCGCGTCCGTGCCGCCGTTGACCAGGATGAGGATGCCGTCAACGACGCCCCAGAGGGCGCCGACACCGCAGGTCACCAGGCTCACGACGAGCTGGAGAACGGCGATCTTGGTGTGTCCGGTGTAGAACCGACCGGCACCGAAGGTGCCGAGCAGGATGCCGAGGATGCCCGCGACGATCTTGCTCTTGTCGGAGACGCCCTGGGGGTACCCCGGCTGGGGGTACCCGGGCTGGTAAGGAGGAGTGGTCATGGGCGGACACATTAGTGATCCACTCGTCGCCTGTCCGCACCGCCACCCGGCAGATGGGACGATAATGGTGAAACACTGTCCTGTCGGCTGAGGTGACGCTCGACCGCCGCATCCGGGTGGCGCCCTGACACTTCGTCAGGACACCCGGGCACCGGATGCCACTGTGCTGGCTCGCGGCGGCGCCGTGCGCGCCTAGACTGCCGCCGCGGGACCGGTGTACCGCGGTGGCAAAGGGGCCGTCGCGGCACCGAGCAGTCGGGGGAGAGCAGCCCCGAAGAGAGGTGTCTGCATCGTGAAGGTCGGAATCCCACGCGAGGTCAAGAACCACGAGTACCGCGTGGCGATCACGCCAGCGGGCGTCAACGAGTTCACCCGCAGCGGCCACCAGGTCTTCGTCGAGTCCGGCGCCGGAATTGGCTCCAGCATCACCGACGAGGAGTTCGCCGCCGCCGGCGCGAAGATCCTCGCCACCGCCGACGAGGTGTGGGAGACCGCCGAGCTGGTGCTCAAGGTCAAGGAGCCGATCGCCGAGGAGTACCACCGGATGCGCGAGGGGCAGGTGCTCTTCACCTACCTGCACCTGGCCGCCTCCAAGGAGTGCACCGACGCGCTGATCGACCGCCGGGTCACCGGCATCGCGTACGAGACGGTCGAGCTGCCCGACCGGTCGCTGCCGCTGCTCGCCCCGATGTCCGAGGTGGCCGGCCGGCTCGCCCCGCAGGTGGGCGCCTTCTACATGATGCGTACCGGCGGTGGGCGCGGTGTGCTGCCCGGCGGTGTCTCCGGCGTGTACGCGGCCAAGACCGTGGTCATCGGCGCCGGCGTCTCCGGCATGAACGCCGCCGCGATCGCGCTGGGCCTGCAGTCCGAGGTGCTGCTGCTGGACAAGAACGTCGCCCGGCTGCGGCAGGCCGACGCGATCTACCGGGGCCACCTGCAGACCGTCGCCTCCAACGCGTACGAGGTCGAGCGGGCCGTGCTCGACGCCGACCTGGTCATCGGCGCGGTGCTGGTGCCCGGCGCGAAGGCCCCGACGTTGATCTCCAACGAGCTGGTCTCCCGGATGAAGCCGGGCAGCGTGCTTGTCGACATCGCCATCGACCAGGGCGGCTGCTTCGAGGACTCGCGCCCCACCACGCACGCCGACCCGGTCTACAAGGTGCACGAGTCGATCTTCTACTGCGTCGCGAACATGCCCGGCGCGGTGCCGAACACCAGCACCTACGCGCTGACCAACGTCACCCTGCCGTACGCCCTGGAGCTGGCCAACCAGGGCTGGCGCGAGGCGCTGCGCAACGACCCGGCCCTGGCGCTGGGCCTCAACACCCACGCCGGTCAGGTCACCTACGGTCCGGTCGCCGAGGCGCACGGCATGGACGTGCTCCCGCTGGCCGACGCGCTGGCCTGAACGGTGGCGGGCTGACCGGCGGCACGGACTCCGCCGGCGTGGGCACACCACCCACGCCGGCGCTGCGCCGTGCCGTTCGCGGCTACCTCGACCATCTGACCGTCGAACGTGGCCTCTCGGCGAACACGCTCGCCTCGTACCGTCGGGATCTGGACCGCTATCTCGCGACCCTGGTCGATGCCGGCGTCACCGACCTCGCGTCGGTCGGCGCCGGCCTCGTCGAGTCGCACCTGGCGCGGCTGCGCGCCGGCGACGACGCGCACCCGCCGCTGGCGGTCTCCTCCGCCGCCCGCGCGGCCAGCGCGGTACGCGGCCTGCACCGCTTCGCCCTGCGCGAGGGCCTGGCCGGCGCCGACCCGAGCCGCGACGTCCGCCCGCCCACACCGCCCCGGCGGCTGCCTCGGGCGCTCCCGGTCGACGACGTGATCCGGCTGCTGGAGACCGCCGGTCCGATCACCGCGACCGGCGACGACGCTCCCCTCGCGCTACGCGACCGGGCGCTGCTGGAGTTTCTGTACGGCACCGGCGCGCGGATCTCCGAGGCGGTCGGCGCCGCCGTGGACGACCTCGACACCGACGAGGGCACGGTGCTGCTGCGCGGCAAGGGCGGCCGGGTGCGGCTGGTGCCGATCGGCGGGTACGCCGTCGACGCCGTCCGCGCCTACCTGGTCCGGGCCCGCCCCGGGCTGGCCGCCGCCGGCCGGGGCACCCCGGCGGTGTTCCTGAACGCCCGCGGCGGCGCGCTGTCCCGCCAGGGCGCCTGGGGCATCCTGCGCCGCGCCGCCGAGCGGGCCGGGCTGCCCGTCGACGGGCCCGCCGCGGTCTCCCCGCACACCCTGCGCCACTCGTACGCCACCCACCTGCTCGACGGCGGCGCCGACGTCCGGGTGGTCCAGGAACTCCTCGGGCACGCGTCGGTGACCACCACCCAGGTCTACACGTTGGTCACCGTGGAGCGGTTGCGCGAGGTGTACGCCACCGCCCACCCACGCGCCCAGGGCTGAACCGGTCACGGTCCGCGCCGACACGCCGGGCCGGTGCCGAACCCCCTGCTGGTCGGTGGCGTACAGTCGGCATCGGCGCGGACCTCCTGGAGCGACACGACCGGGGTGCGCAGCGGCGCCGCGAAGGACGTCGGACGGCTCCGACGCCGGGTGGGTCGTCGGGAGGGGGCAACGAGCACATGGCTGGCAACGGTGACCGTGCCGAGACCTGGACGTCCGAGCTCCGCGAGCAGCAGGCCACGCTCGGCGCGGACCTGGGTCCTGCGGACCCGGCTGCCTACACGATGCGCAAGCCCATCCCTGAGCCGATGCCCACCGACCGGCACGGCCCTGCGCGCATCATCGCGATGGCCAACCAGAAGGGTGGCGTGGGTAAGACCACCACCACCATCAACCTGGGTGCGGCCCTCGCCGAGTACGGCCGCAAGGTGCTGCTCGTCGACTTCGACCCGCAGGGCGCTCTCTCGGTGGGCCTGGGCGTCAACCCGCACAACCTCGACCTGTCCGTCTACAACCTGCTCATGCAGGACGACGTGATCGCCGAGGACGTCCTGATCAAGACCGACGTGGCGGGCCTGCACCTGCTGCCGGCCAACATCGACCTCTCCGCCGCCGAGATCCAGCTGGTCAACGAGGTCGCCCGGGAGATGGCTCTGGCCCGGGTCCTGCGCACGGTCCGCAAGGAGTACGACTACATCCTGATCGACTGCCAGCCGTCGCTCGGCCTGCTGGCGATCAACGCGCTGACCGTCGCGCACGGTGTGCTCATCCCGCTGGAGTGCGAGTTCTTCAGCCTGCGCGGTGTGGCACTGCTGCTGGACACCATCGACAAGGTGCGCGAGCGGCTCAACTTCGACCTGGAGCTCGAAGGCATCCTCGCCACCATGTACGACAGCCGCACCACGCACTGCCGCCAGGTTCTCCAACGGGTGGTGGAGGCGTTCGGCGACAAGGTCTACCAGACGGTCATCACCAAGACGGTGAAGTTCCCCGAGTCCACCGTGGCCGGTGCCCCCATCACGACGATGGACCCGGCCTCCTCCGGGGCACGTAACTACCGTCAGCTGGCCCGCGAGGTGATCGCCGCCCAGTCGGAGCGGTAGCCGGAACTCCCGGTGCCCGCCTCGTGGACTACGGTCGTCCGGTGACCGCGCCACCCCTCGACCCGCCCGACACCGCCGCTGTGGCCGTGGTCGACGGTGTGCAGCCCGCCGGGTTCACGGTCCGGCTGGCCAACTTCACCGGCCCGTTCGACCTGCTGCTGCAGCTCATCGGCAAGCACAAGCTCGACGTCACCGAGGTGGCCCTGCACACGGTCACCGACGAGTTCATCGCCTACATCAGGGCCATGGGCGACAACTGGGACCTGGACGAGGCCAGCGAGTTCCTGCTCATCGCCGCGACCCTGCTCGACCTGAAGGCGGCCCGGCTGCTGCCCGCCGCCGAGGTCGAGGACGAGGCCGACCTCGCCCTGCTGGAGGCACGGGACCTGCTCTTCGCCCGGCTGTTGCAGTACAAGGCGTACAAGGAGGCGGCGGCGCACATCGCCGAGCTGGAGGCCGTCGGCGGCCGACGGTATCCGCGTGCGGTCAGCCTGGAGCCCCGCTACGCCGAGGCACTGCCCGACCTGGTGCTCGGCATCGGCCCCCAGCGGCTGCTGAAGCTTGCCGTGAAGGCGATGACCCCGAAGCCGGTGCCAGAGGTCTCCATCGCCCACGTGCACATGGTCCGGGTCAGTGTCCGGGAACACGCGGCCATCCTCGCCGCCCGGCTGCGCCGCGCCGGCACGGCCACGTTCTCGCTGCTCTGCGCCGACTGCGAGGCCACCCTGGAGGTGGTGGCCCGTTTCCTCGCGCTGCTGGAGCTGTACCGGGAGGGCCTGGTGTCCTTCGTGCAGGAGCAGGCCCTGGAGGAGCTGACCGTGCGCTGGACCGGCCCGGCCGACGGCGACACCGAGCTGCACGTCGACGAGTACGCCGGCGCCCCGGCCGACCCGGAGCCCGTGGGGGCTGGGCCTGAGTCGGCGAGGGCCGAGCTGGCGGCGGTTGGGCCTGAGCCGGCGGAGGCTGGGTCTGAGCTGGCGGAGGTTGGGCCTGAACCGGCCGGGGTTGGGTCTGACTTGGCGGGGGAGGCCGGCGGGCCGGACGGGACCGGAATGACGGAGGGTGCGCGGGATGAGTGACGAGGAACGCCGGGACTCACTGGCCGACCAGGCTGCCGCCTGGGTCCCCCCGTGGGACCGCCCCCGCCGACCCGCCGCCGAAAACACCCCCACCTCGCTGGACGAGTCAGCCGCACCACCGGACACCGAAGAACCTGAAGCGGCGCCGCCCCGACCGGAGCCCGAACCCGCCGCCATCTCCGCCGACCCGGACGCGGTCGCTTCGGGCTCGGCGCAGGCCGACCCGGATGGGCAGGGCCCGAGCGACGTGGACCCGGGTGGGTCAGGCCCTGCTGAGGTGGGGTCGGGTGAGTCAGATCTTGTCGGGGCGCCCTCGGGCGAGGTGCCCTCGGCGGGGCCGGAGCTCGGGGCGGTGACCGAGCACATGGCGGGGCCGGATTCCGGGGCGGTGACCGAGCACACGGCCGAGCCGGATCTCGGGGCAGGGACGGAGGGCGCGGCGGGGGAGTCGGGTGGCGCTGGGGACGTACCCCGGCGGCAGTTGGCGGGGCGGCGGCGGGCGACGGCCGCGCCGGAACCCGCGCCCGAGCTGTCCGACGCCGAGCTGCGCGGCGCGTTGGAGGCGATCCTGCTGGTGGTCGACGAGCCGGTCAGCGAGCTGGTGCTGGCCCAGGTGCTGGAGCAGCCCGCCGAGCGGGTCGGGCCGATGCTCGACGAGATCGCCGCCGGTTACACCGCGGCCGGGCACGGGTTCGAGCTGCGCCGGGCGGCCGGTGGGTGGCGGCTGTACACCCGGCCGGAATACGCTACGTACGTTGAGCGGTTCGTATTGGACGGGCAGTCCGTGCGGCTGACCCAGGCGGCGTTGGAGACGCTCGCCGTGGTCGCCTACAAGCAGCCGGTGACCCGTTCACGAATCTCAGCCATCCGGGGTGTGAACTGCGACGGGGTCATCCGTACGCTGGTCACCCGCGGCCTCATCGAGGAGTGCGGCACCGAAACGGACAGCGGGGCGTTCCTCTACCGGACCACCACGCTGTTCCTGGAGAAGCTCGGGTTGAACACCGTCGACGAGCTGCCGCCCCTCGCACCCTTCCTGCCCGACGACGTAGAAGAGCTTGCTGATGCGACCCGATAACCGTTCCCCGAAACCCGACGCGCCCGTCTACGAGGGGGCTGAGCGCCTGCAGAAGGTGCTCGCCGCCGCCGGCGTGGGTTCCCGGCGCGCCTGTGAGGACCTGATCTTCCGCCGCCGGGTCACCGTGGACGGGCGGGTCGCCAAGCTCGGCGACAAGGTCGACCCGGCCACCTCCGTGATCCACGTGGACGGGGAGCGCCTCCAGGTCGACATCCGCCTGGTCTACGTGGCGATGAACAAGCCGCGCGGGGTGGTCACCTCCATGGCGGACGACAAGGGACGCAACGAGCTGGCCGAGTTCATCGGCAACAGGGTGGAGCAGCGGGTCTACCACGTGGGGCGGCTCGACGCGGACAGTGAGGGCCTGCTGCTGCTCACCAACGACGGCACCCTCGCGCACAAGCTCATGCACCCCTCGTACGAGGTGCTGAAGACCTACCTCGCCGAGGTGGTCGGGCCGATTCCGCGCAACCTGAGCAAGCGGCTGTTGGCCGGCGTCGAGCTGGAGGACGGGCCGGTCAAGGTCGACTCGTTCAAGGTGGTGGACACTCTGGGTAAATCCGCCCAGGTGGAGCTGAGTCTGCACGAGGGGCGCAAGCACATCGTCCGGCGGCTGATGGAGGAGGTCGGCCACCCGGTCACCCGGCTGGTGCGTACCTCGATCGGTCCGATCCGGCTGGGTGAACTGCGGACCGGGCGGATCCGGCGGTTGACAAACGCCGAGGTCGCCGCCCTGTTCAACGCGGTGGGTGACTGACCCCCGAGTTCGGGGTACGGCAGCCGGTAGGCTCCACCGATGGCCGGACGCGGCCGCCCGGGTGGCGTGGGTCGCCTCCGGCGGCGTCGCGCGCGGGTTCGTTAGCGCACCCGGGCATGATTGATGACGATTGACAACCGCTTGCGGCGCCAGCACCGGGCGATCCGTGAGGTACGGGCTGAGGAGGACACGGTGGAGGAAAACGTACGGACTGGGCGATGTGTGGTCGCTGTGGACGGGCCGTCCGGTTCGGGTAAGTCCACCGTGTCGCGGCGGCTCGCCGTCGGGATCGGTGCGCGCTACCTGGACACCGGGGCGATGTACCGGGCGATCACGTGGGCCGTGTTGCGCTCCGGCGTGGACCTCGCCGACGCCGCGTCGGTGGCCAAGGTCGCCAGCGAGGTCAAGCTGCACATCGGCACCCACCCGCAGGGGTACGCCGTGACCGTCGACGGCGTGGGCGTGGACGCGGATATCCGGGGCCCGGAGGTGACCGGCGCCGTTTCCGCCGTCGCCGCCGTGCCGGCTGTCCGTGAGCTGCTCGTCACCCGGCAGCGCGAGATGATCGCCAACGCTCGTCGGATGGTGGTCGAGGGTCGCGACATCGGCTCGGTCGTCGCGCCGGACGCCGACCTAAAGGTCTTCCTGACCGCCTCCGAGGAGGCCCGTGCCGCCCGGCGCAGCGCCGAGGACGCCGCCGACGTGGCGGCCACGGCCGCGGACCTGGCGCGGCGGGACCGGCTCGACTCGACCCGCAAGGTCAACCCGCTGGCCCAGGCGCCCGACGCGGTGGTGCTGGACACCACCGAGCTGGGCATCGACGAGGTCGTGGCGCGGATGCGCGACCTGCTCACCGAGCGGGGAGTGGCATGAGTAGCGATGGTGGTGGGTGGGTCGAGCTGCGTGAGCCCGAGGTTGCGGTCGAGGAACCGAGCGGCCCGCAGCCGGTGGTGGCCGTGGTCGGCCGTCCCAACGTGGGCAAGTCGACGCTGGTCAACCGGATCATCGGCCGCCGGCAGGCGGTCGTCGAGGACGTTCCTGGCGTGACCCGTGACCGGGTCCCGTACGACGCGCAGTGGAACGGCCGGGCGTTCACCGTGGTGGACACCGGCGGTTGGGAACCGGACGCGAAGGACCGGGCCGCGGCCATCGCGGCGCAGGCCGAGACGGCCGTCGTCACCGCCGACGTGGTGCTCTTCGTGGTCGACGCGATGGTGGGCTCCACCGACGTGGACGAGGCCGCGGTGAAGATGCTGCGGCGCAGCGCCAAGCCGGTGATCCTGGTGGCGAACAAGGCCGACAACAACTCCATCGAGATGGAGGCCACGTCGCTGTGGTCGCTCGGTCTCGGTGAGCCGTTCCCGGTGTCCGCGCTGCACGGACGCGGCTCCGGCGACCTGCTGGACGCCATCCTCGCCGCGCTGCCGGAGGCACCGGCGATCGTGGAGAACCGTCCGCGTGGACCGCGCCGGGTGGCGCTGGTCGGGCGGCCGAACGTCGGCAAGTCCAGCCTGCTCAACCGGTTCTCCGGCGAGGAGCGGGCGGTCGTCGACTCGGTGGCGGGCACCACTGTGGACCCGGTGGACAGCCTGGTCGAGATCGGCGGCCAGACCTGGCAGCTGGTGGACACGGCCGGTCTGCGCAAGCGGGTCGGCAAGGCCAGTGGCACCGAGTACTACGCCAGCCTGCGGACCGCCGGCGCGATCGAGGCCGCCGAGGTTGCCGTGGTGTTGCTGGACTCCAGCGAGCCGATCAGCGAGCAGGACCAGCGGATCCTGTCGATGGTGACCGAGTCGGGCCGCGCGCTTGTCATCGCGTTCAACAAGTGGGACCTGGTCGACGCCGACCGTCGCTACTACCTCGACAAGGAGATCGACCGGGAGTTGCGCCGCATCCCCTGGGCGATCCGGCTGAACCTGTCGGCGATGACCGGCCGTGCTGTGGACAAGCTAGCCCCGGCCCTGAACAAGGCGTTGGCCAGCTGGGAAACCCGCGTGCCGACCGCGCACCTCAACCAGTGGCTGACCGCGCTGGTGCAGGCCACCCCCCACCCGGTACGTGGTGGACGGGCGCCGCGCATCCTGTTCGCGACGCAGGCCGGTGTGGCGCCGCCACGGTTCGTGCTCTTCACGACGGGCCCGCTGGACGCCGGGTACCAGCGCTTCGTCGAGCGCAAGCTCCGCGAGGAATTCGGGTACGAGGGCAGCCCGATCGAAATCTCGGTCCGCCCGCGCAAGAAGCTCGGCCCCGGCGGCCGAGGCAAGGCGCACGGCTGACCGCTTCGGTTATGCGCATGCCGGATGGGTGATCCTGCCCATCCGGCATTTCCCTGTCCACCCCCACCCTCCTAGGACGCTTTAGGGGTTGTGCGGTGGCTCGTTGTGGGTGGTTCGGCTGTGTCGCGACGCCGGTGGGGCCTGTGCGGACGACCCGGAGCTGCTGCGCTAAGCTGTACCGGCTGCCGCGGGGGAAACCACGCGGGGGCGGGACGTGGCGCAGCTTGGTAGCGCACTTGACTGGGGGTCAAGGGGTCGTCGGTTCGAATCCGGCCGTCCCGACGCAGGTCAGAGGGCTGATCCGGAAATCGGGTCGGCCCTCTCGCCGTTGTGGGGACCAAGATCAGACAAGCTGAAGCTGATTAGCGCTGCTTGACCGTTGGTCAAGTCTAAGGTGGCTACCCGGGTCAATTGCCGAATCGCTCGTTCTCTGGATCAAGGCGGCCCGCAAAGCGGGCCGCGCCGGCCCGGCCCCGGCCTGCTGGCGACCTCCGGCCGGCATCGGCCGGGCCGGCCGGTGACGCTCACGGGACACAAGACCTTGAAGACCTCGGGTTCCACCCCGAACCCCGACCCTCCTCAGAGATGCCTCCGCGGATCTCCTCGTCGGGCACCACAAGGGCTACCAGCCTCCCCGGACGGGGACCAGGTCGTACGTCCGGGGAGGCTGGACGGTCTGGCGACTGCCCGACGAGGAGATCCTCATCAGTCTCGCCGCTCTTCGCACATTGCCCCTTCGGCCTGCTTGTGTCCCAGGTTTCGGTGACGGGCGAGACCTGCCGGGCTGTGGCGACATGTGGAATGGTCTTGTCATGCCGATAGATCAGCACCTGCTCGTGGCCTTCACCCTGACCACGATCATCGCGATGGTCAGTCCCGGGCCGGACATGTTGTTCGTCTTAGGGTGTGGGATGCGCGGCGGTCCGCGCGCCGGCCTGCTCGCCACGGCAGGGGTGGCAACGAGCGAGGCCGTTCACGTCGCCGTGGCAGCCGCTGGGCTGGCCGCTCTCTTCGCGGCAGTGCCGACCGCCTTCACGGTGGTGCGGATCGTCGGAGGCGCCTATTTGGTCTACCTTGGTGTGCAGATGATTCGGCACCGCAAGAGCGAGCAGAGCGAGTTGCCAGTCGTTGGTGGAGGCATTTCGGACCGCCGGGCTTATCTCAGTGGATTGTTAACCAACCTACTTAACCCGAAGATGGTCACCTTCACGATCGCGTTCCTCCCACAGTTCATCAGCCCACAACTGGGTCAGGTCTGGGCGCAGTTCGCGATCCTTGGCACCATTTTGATCGTCCTGGAGTTTATCGTCGACGGCACAGTGGGCGTGCTCGCAGGGCGGATCGGGGGATGGCTCCGTCGCCGGCAGGCCGCTCGCCGCCGAATCGACACAGCGACGGGAGGCGTATTCATAGGGCTGGGCGTGCGACTGGCCGTCGAGCGATGATGCCCCTTCCAAGTCAGACAGGGTTGAGGGACGTCATCCGGCCCGAGTGGACGTGCCGCCCGGGGGCCAGTGGCCGATGCCGCCAGCGGTCACGAGCGGGCATGAACGGTCAGGGGCGACAGCCGCAGTAAGCAGGCGTTTCGGGCATCACAGCCCGTTGAGCGCGCGCTCTTCCAATCTGACGGTGCGAGCGCGACCAGCTGGATCCCGTCGTGCCCGTTGCGTGCCCGATGGGGCGGGAGCCGAGGGTCAACGGCGTCAGCTCCTGGACGTGGCTGCCGGCGTGGCGAGGCAGGTCAAGCCAGGGTCGCCGCCGTGCGACTCCCGGCCGTGTCGACACTTCCTAATCCGTATGGCTGTACAGCCATCCGTACAGCCAAGACCGCCGACCAACGCCGACCCTGCCGGACAATGACGGACGGGCTGACCAGGGGCGCGATCACCTGACCAGCCATCCGTGATCTTCTTCTAATCTCCCGGCCGCCCACTGGCTGTGCAGTCCGCATCCAGTCCGCAAGAGGTCGACGGACGACGGGGAGTGGTGGGAGATGTCGAGAGGCGTTTCCGCTGCTAGGAGCCGACTCGGGCAGGTCGCATGCTCCCCCCACTTGATCTCGTAATGCGTAGGTCACTGTGATCCCGGTCAGGACTCGTCGCCAGCTGTTGAGCCCGTCTGCCGCCTGGCCGATGCTGTCGCGCATGAGCACGGCCAGAAGGAGAAGTCCATCGTTCCGCGAGCAGGCCGACCGCCTCACGCTGATTGATTGCTGGGGCCACTTCGTCCTAGATCAACCGGTCCTCGTGTATCCCGGCGAGACGATCTGGCGCAAAGGCGACCAGCTCATGGTGCAGCGGCTCGATGGACGCGTGGACGCCTACCCCGGCTTCGTGAACCGCTGATGTCTCCGGGATCGGGTGCCAGGGCTGACAGCAACCGTTGACAGCAACAGCCTCGGACCATGAGGTACGGACGAAAACACCTGCAGGAGCAGGGCCAGCCACAAACGCAGGGGGGCGGACCGTTTTGGACAGCTCGGCCGAGGCTACGGATCGGAGGGCCGGCCGGACCATCTACGGACCGGGGGACCACGCGGGGACCGCACGTGGTGCGCGATGCTAAGCGGTACACCTTCGAGAGAGCGGCTTGACTATGCGCATAGCGTGTGTGACGTGCGGAAACGCTTAGCAAATCGTTCTGGGGGTCAAGGGGTCGTCGGTTCGAATCCGGCCGTCCCGACGCAGGTCAGAGGGCTGATCCGGAAATCGGGTCGGTCCTTTCGCCGTTCCGGGGACCAAGATCAGTCAAGTTGGAGCGTGTCTAGCGCTGCTTGACCGTTGGTCAAGTTTCAGGTGGCTACCCGGGTCATTTGCCGAATTGCTCGTTCTCTGGATCAAGGCGGACCGCAAGCGGGCCGCGCCGGCCGCGCTCGGCCTGCTGGCGGCGCAGGCGCCGGCATCGGGCGGCGCGCCGGCCGGTACTCACAGTCGCGCCAAGTGCCAGAACATGCCTCTGGCGGGGATCTTCGACAGAGATGGGCTTTAGGCGCTTCGGTCGCCCGCGCCTAAGCTTCTGCCGTGACAGAGCCAGATCCGCCACTACGGCACCTGAGCGCGAACGAGGCCGGCGTCCTGGAAGCACTTCTCCGCCACAACTTCGCAGGTGTTGAGGAGCTCCGCGTACAAGCGCGAGACGTCATGGCCCGCCCCGGATGCGGATGTGGATGCGGGACGATCCACCTCTTCCCACAAGGCAAGAACCTTCCCGCCTCACCGGCACAGACTCCGGTTCGCGTAGAAGGACAGTTTCCCGATCAAGAGGGGCGGTGGTTCGGAGGCATCTTGCTCTTCCTTGCCAGCGGGCAGCTCGCGGAGCTGGAGGTCCACTCGTTCGGTGACCCGTTGCCCATGCCAGCGTCCGATCAGGTGCTCTGGTACCTGAGAACCGGCGAAAGCACCTGTACTCCACTCCCCGACCAGCCGGAGCGAGGGCTGGCAGGAGATCAGTGATCCGAGAGGCGCGTACAGCAGGAGAGCCGGCAATGCCGGCGACCGCAGGGGGCAGGGCGTGCCCGCTCCGTGCCCGATGGGACGGGAGCCGAGTGTCAACGGCGGTCAGCTCTTGGACGTGACAGCCAGCGTGGCGACGCAGGTCAAGCCAGGCCGCTGCCGAGCGGCTTCCGCCCGTGTCCACACTTCCTAAACCGCGCGCTGCGGTCATCGAGCGTGTCAGCGTCCCGGGGGCCAAGTAGCGACCACACGGCCTGCGCGATGGTGCGCGGCCCGACGTCAGCCGCACGGCCTGATCTTGGGGATGGCGTGTGTGACGTGCCTGGACGTGTGGCGAAGCGTCCTGGGGGTCAAGGGGTCGTCGGTTCGAATCCGGCCGTCCCGACAGCGAGAGGGTTTCCGCAGGTCAGTGACTTGCGGAAATCCTCAGTCTATTGTTCTAGCTCGGTGAAGTGGCGTGTGAGGCGCTGCTGGAGCCCTTAACCCGGGCGGTTTTGCGACCCGATCTTGGTTGCCTCTGCGGTCATTCGCCTGGTAGGCGTACTGCATCTGCTTGGTTTTCGTCGCTGCTGGACTTCTTAACGGCAGGCGATTTTGGACAGATAGGGCATTTTTTCCTGCGCCGCGGGACGGCCGCGCATCTGCGTCAACGAGCGGTCCGCTAACGCGAATGTTCGACGGTTGCTGGACGGTGTTGGCCGCCGTTCCGGTGGAACAGTTGACGCAGCGTCGGGGCCGATGGACAGTTCGGCAACGAGACCCGCCAGGACGGGCGGGTTGACCCCTACTCGCTCACGCACGCTGGCCGCCGCCGTAGCTGACCGTGAACGACCGGCCCTTTTGCTACTCCGATGACCGCTCTGTGGAATCAACTTGTAACGGTGCTTCACACCGGATTCGCGGGCTCTCTACGGTCACCCGGTCGAGTCGATGATCACGGGCGCTGTCGATGGGTGCTTGGGTCTGTGCGTGTCTCGCGTCAAAGGAGAACGCATTGTTGATCATAGTTTGGCGGCGGAGTGGACTGGAAATCGGCAAGCCCGAGTTCGCGAGCGGCGTCTGCCCGTCGAACCCCAATCAGCCCGGTAGGGCCTCGGCGGCCCACATTCGGTGTGGCACGATCCCGGGCGTGGATCTATCTGGGGCAAGGTGACATGGCACTCGACATCACTTACGGCCGACCTGATTTGCTGGCGGTGCGTAATGCGGCCCGGAAGGGTGACTGGCCCGGCCTGATGGTTGCGATCAAGGCTGGCGTATCCGATGACGAAGATCGGTCAGACCGCGTCGAAGTTGCCGTGCAGACCTTGATCGGGCGATGGAAGGCCGTTGTCCCGGCCCAGTTCGAGCAGTACATCGCCTCGCTCGGAGCAGACGCTACCGCGTACCTGCTGCGGGGCGCGCTGGAAGTCGCACGGGCTTGGCTGTTACGCGGCGGGGCTCTTGCCCGCTACACCGGCGCCGAGCAGATGTCGAGCTTCCACCACGGTCTGCACTGTGCCCAGGAGCTGCTGCAGGCGTCGGCCGCGCTGGCGCCTGCGGACGCATCGCCCTGGGTGTGGCTACTGCAGCTGGCGCGAGGGCTGGAGATCGGCCCGGAGCGTACCGGTGAACGCCGCGAGGAGCTGGCCAAGCGCAGTCCCTACCACTTTCGCGGGCACTATCAAGCAGTCATGTCCGTCACTCCGCACTGGGGATATTCCGCCGCCTTCACAGCGCAGTGCGCGCGGGAGTGGACCGACGGCCATCCCATCGGTTCCCCGACTCACGCCCTGATCCACATCGCGAACTTCGAACGCTGGCGTCGCGACAACGCCGGCACGCCCCTGCGGAAGGACGTCGACGCTCTCGAACGCGCCCGGCAGGCGTCGACTCGGATGAACCTGGCAAGCTGCGAGCGGCCAGGCGAGATACTCGCTCACAACTACGCCGCCGCCTGGTTCAGCGTCATCGGCGACCGAAAATCGGCCAGGCCACACCTTGCCTTGATGCGGGGCCGGGTGACCCGATGGCCCTGGAACGACGTCAGCGCCAACCCCATCGCCGTCTACCGCGTTCACCGGCTGCGGGCAGCGCTCGGCATCTGATCCAGCGTCCCGTTAGGGTACCGACAATCGATGCGGTCGTGAGCCACTCGATCGTCAACGCGGGCCGCCTCTCGCGCACCACCGACCCAGACTTGACGGGCGAGGGTCTCTAGTACTCCAGCCGTAGATCGTGATCGTTGCTGTCGGGGCCAGTCGAGAAATCTTCTCCTGGTGGAGTTGATGCTCGCTGCGCTGGTCTCTATCCGGCCGAGCCGCTGGCCGGGTTCTCTGCGCCGTCTACTACGGAGCGAACGCAGGCCAGCCAGTCGTTCCACGCGGCGGGATCCGTTGGCCCGCCGTCTGCCTCGATGCCGATGTCTCCCAGGAGCGTGAGCAGGTCGTCCCCGGCGCGGTTCGCGAACTGCCACACGAACCGGGACATGGCCACGAAGGCCTCGCGCTCGTCCATCGAATAGCGGCTCATCGGAACTCTCCCCTTCGGGCGGAGCCCACACGCCCCGGCTGTGATCGTGATCTTGCCGATTTAGGCACGAGCGTGGCCACCGAAGATCATCGTGGTTTGTGAAGACAACGAATGATCAAACGGTGGCCGCAGGTCATAGCGTAGACGCGGAGCGATGGCAGGCGATGTTCGAGGGCCTGATGAGCAGTCTCGCGGGTCGGTTCACCGGGTCGAGCCCCGCCGCACGGCACGCTCGCTGCTGCTGGGGCTGCTCTCGGACCTGCCTCGCAAGAACTGCTGGACCATCGCCGAGCACGCCGGAGATGCCACACCGCACGGAATGCAGCACCTGCTGGGCCGTGCCAAGTGGGACGCCGACGCGGTCATGCGCATCGCTGGATAGGGCGGGTGCGGGAGGTTGCCGCTTCCCGTGGTCGGTGCCCAGTCGCTCGAGCGCCAGCAACCTGCTGCCGGGCATCTCGGCCACGCCCCTCGCCCCGCAGGGCAGCGGCGACGACCGGATCCAGTCTGTCGAGAAACAGTCGGTCTCGATCTCGTCGCGCCCGAGCGCGTGGTGACCACCGACCGCTGGCCCGACTTCACCACCAAGCCATCAAGCGGGGGGACTGGCTCGGTGGTGCAGGTCTGTCGTTGTATGTCTGGCCAGCGGCTGGCGAGTTCGGCGAGGATCTCCACCAGTTCGGGTCGGTCGAACGGGCCGACGTGGGGGCCGCGACGCTTCGTACGTCTCGGCACCGTCGACGGTGTGGTCCCGTGGCTGCGGTTCACCACCGAATTCACTTAGCTGGCGGCCCTCGGCGTCGCCACCCTCGTACTCACCGCGGCGGTGCTCGCCGGCGACCAGCGCCTACGTGCCCTCATTCCTCGACAACGACCCGAAGGCCCGCGCCGGCCAGGACGTCGTGGGAGCGTCCCGTCGATCACCGCCGCGCACTCCCCGACCGGGGCGGACTTCGGCAGTCGGATTTCACGGCGGTCGATGAAACCGTTGTTGGGCGATGACGAATCTGTTAGCTTTTTCAAACCTTGATGAGAGAGCGCTCTCCCGAGGATAGAGGTCAAAGAAGATGACGGCGCTGCACCCCCGACCAGGCACCGTCAACAGCCGCCCACCCCACCCCACCCCACCCCCGTCCCCATCCCCATCACGGCGCCGCGCGACCTTCACTGAGGCGCGACGTGCCGACGACCCTCTGTCACCGGGACAGACGCGGCACCGCTATGCGCGTCCCGGGACCTACCCGCGGGGCCGCCTACCGCGGCCACGTTCGAGACGTGATCGGCGCACGTTTCGGCTGCTTCCTCACGAGAGGTAACCAACCGATCATGATTCGCAGAGTGCTGCTAATCGTCGCTCTTGTACTGGCCGGGATGGGCGTCAACGTCGCCCCGGCATTCGCGGCCGACTTCTCGGTGCTGGTCTTCAGCAAAACCGCGGGGTTCCGGCATGACGCGATCCCCGCAGGGATCAGTGCGATCCAGCAACTGGGCACGCAGGGCAACTTCACGGTCGAGGCGACCGAGGACGCCGCCCAGTTCACCGACACGAACCTGGCCAGGTTCAGAGCGGTCATCTGGCTGTCCACGACCGGCGACGTGCTCGATTCGACCCAGCAGGCCGCGTTCGAGCGCTACCTCCGCGCCGGCGGCGGCTATGTCGGCGTGCACGCCGCCTCCGACACCGAATACGACTGGCCCTGGTACGGCAACCTCGTCGGCGCCTACTTCTCCAGCCACCCCGCGATCCAGCCGGCCACCGTCCGCATCGAGGACACCGCCCACCCTTCGAACGCGGGCATCCCGGTGAACTGGAACCGCACCGACGAGTTGTACAACTACCGCACCAACCCCCGCTCGCAGGTGCACGTCCTCGCGAATCTCAACGAGGCCACATACACCGGCGGCACCATGAACGGCGACCACCCGATCTCGTGGTGCCGGCCCTACGACGGCGGCCGCTCCTGGTACACCGGCCTCGGCCATACCCAGGAGAGCTACACCGAGGCCAACTTCCGCACCCACCTGCTCGGCGGTATCAGGTACGCCGCGCAGAACATCGGCAACTGCTCCGTGCAGGCCCCCGTCGGCACGTTCAACCAGGTGAACCTGGCCAAGGGCGTGGAGGAGACCGGTGAACCGATGGGCCTCACCGTGCTGCCCAACCGGGGTGTGCTGCACACCTCGCGGAACGGCGTCATCCGGTACACCGACGTCAACGGCAACACCAAGATCGCCCTGACGCTGCCGGTCTACAGCCACGACGAGGAGGGTCTGCAGAGCATCAAGGCCGACCCGAACTTCGCCAGCAACCGCTGGGTGTACGTCTACTACGCGCCGCCGCTCAGCACGCCGGGCGGCGACGCTCCGTCCACCGGCACGGCGGCGCAGTTCGCCCCGTTCAACGGCTCCAACAAGCTGGCCCGGCTCACCGTGCGGGACGACAACACGATCGACCCGGCCTCGCTGGTGACGATCCTCGACGTGCCGACCAGCCGTGGGCTGTGCTGCCACGTCGGAGGTGACATCGACTTCGACGCCGCCGGCAACCTGTACCTGTCCACCGGTGACGACACCAACCCGTTCGATTCGGCCGGTTCCGCGCCGCTCGACGAGCGGGCCGACCGTAACCCCGCCTACGACGCGCAGCGCACCTCGGCCAACAGCAACGACCTGCGCGGCAAGGTGCTGCGGATCAAGCCGGGTGCGACGGGCGGCTACACCATCCCGGCCGGCAACATGTTCGCCCCGGGCACGGCGAACACCAGGCCCGAGGTGTACGCCATGGGCTTCCGTAACCCGTTCCGGATGAGCGTGGACAAGGCGACCGGGGTCGTCTACCTCGGTGACTACGGCCCCGACGCCGGCTCTGCCGACCCGCAGCGCGGGCCGGCGGGCACCGTCTCGTTCGAGCGGATCACCCAGCCGGGCTTCTACGGCTGGCCGTACTGCTCCAACTACAACACCCCCTACCAGGAGTTCACGTTCCCCAGCGGGCCGTCGTCCGGCCCGTACAACTGTGCCGGTGGGCCGACGAACAACTCCCGGAACAACACCGGCATCACCACGCTGCCGCCGTCGCAGGCGGCCTGGCTGCCCTACGGTGGGCAGGGGCCCTGGCGGCCCGAGTTGGGTGGGGGCGGGCCCATGGGCGGTCCGGTCTACAACTTCAACCCGGCGCTGGCCTCCGACGTGAAGTTCCCGGCGTCGTACAACGGGAAGGTCTTCCTCGGGGAGTTCACCAGTCGCTGGATCAAGGCGGTCACCTTGAACGCCAACGGCACGGCCGGCGCTATCGAGCCGATCCCGTGGTCCGGAACCGCGATCATGGACATGGAGTTCGGGCCTGACGGCGCCCTGTACGTGCTCGACTACGGCACCACCTGGTTCGGCGGCGACGCCAACTCGGCCCTCTACCGGATCGAGTACAACACCGGCGGCAACCGGGCACCGATCGCGCAGATCAGCGCCACCCCGTCCTCCGGCGCGGCGCCGCTGGCCGTGCAGTTCAGCTCGGCGGGCAGCAACGACCCGGACGGCGACCCGATCACGTACGCCTGGGACTTCACCAGCAACGGCAGCACCGACTCCACGGCGGCCAACCCGACGTTCACCTACCCGGCGAACGGCGAGTACACCGCGACGCTGACGGTACGGGACCCCGGCGGCAGAACCTCGACGGCCAGTACCGTCATCGGGGTCGGCCGACCATCCATCGAATTGATCACACCGGCCGACGGATCGGTGTTCCAGTTCGGCGACCTGGTGCCCTACGAGGTGAGGGTCACCGATCCGAACGCCGGCACCATCGACTGCAGCCGGGTCCAGCTCAACTACATCCTCGGCCACGACAGTCATGGTCACCCGATCACCAGCAAGAACGGCTGCACCGGGTCGATCCAGACCACGGTGGACGGTGAGCACGACGCGTCCGCAAACATCTTCGGAGTGCTCGCCGCGGTGTACACCCCGGTCGGCGGGGTCGCGGTCCAGGACCAGCACGTGCTGCAACCGCGGACCCGGCAGGCCGAGCACTTCGGCGCCATGAACGGCGTCCAACTCGCCGCCAAGCCCAGCGCCCACGGCGGCAACGCCATCGGGTACATCGAGAACGGCGACTGGATTTCCTTCACGCCGTACAACCTCGCCGGCGTCACCGGTATCAAGGCGCGGGTCGCCTCGGCCGGCGTCGGTGGCACGCTGACCGTGCGGGTCGACTCACCGACCGGCCCGGTGGCCGGCACGGTGCAGGTCACTCCGACCGGTGGCTGGGAGACGTGGGCCGACGTCACCGGGACGATCAGCCCACCGGCCGGAACGCACCAGCTGTACCTGGTGTTCACCGGTGGCGCGGGATCGCTGTTCGACATCGACGACTTCACGTTCACCTCCGGCACCACGCAGCCGCCGTCGGGGAACCTGGCGTTGAACAAGCCGGTGACGGCGTCGAGCACCGAGTCCGGCACATTCCCGGCCTCGGCTGCGGTGGACGGTTCGCTGACCACCAGGTGGGCGAGCACCTTCAGCGATCCGCAGTGGATCCAGGTGGACCTCGGCCAGTCGACCTCCATCGACCGGGTCAAGCTGACCTGGGAAGCGGCGTACGGCTCGGGGTACCAGATCCAGACGTCGGCCAACGGGACCACCTGGACCACGGTCCGGACGGTGACCGGTGGCGACGGTGGGGTGGACGACAACACCGCGCTGGCCGCCACGGGTCGTTACGTGCGGATCAACGGTACGGCCCGCGCCACCGCCTACGGATATTCGCTGTTCGAGTTCGAGGTCTACGGCGGCGGCGTCGTACAGCCGCCTGCCGGCAACCTGGCGTTGAACAAGCCGGCGACCGCGTCGAGCACCGAGGCGGTCGCCTACCCGGCCTCCGCCGCGGTGGACGGTTCGCTGACCAGCAGGTGGGCGAGTGCCTTCGCCGACCCGCAGTGGATCCAGGTGGATCTCGGTCAGTCGTACCCCATCAATCGGGTCAAGTTGACCTGGGAGGGGGCGTACGGCTCGGGGTACCAGATCCAGACGTCGGCCAACGGGACAACCTGGACCACGGCCCGGACGATCGCCGGTGGCGACGGTGGGGTGGACGACAACACCGCGCTGGCCGCCACGGGTCGTTACGTGCGGATCAACGGTACGGCCCGCGCCACGGCCTGGGGATATTCGCTGTTCGAGTTCGAGGTCTACAGCTGATCGGGTAGACCGCGCACGATGGGGCGCAGGGACCTTCGAAGGTCCCTGCGCCCCTGGTCTGTCCCGGCCATCGCCACATGACGGGCGGCGGTGGCGATGCCGCTTCGGGGTCAGCGCCCCGACGGCGGTGCGGTGCCAGGAGTCCCGGAACCGGTCCTCGCCGCGGTCGGCCCACTGCGGGTCGGTGGCGATCGAGGTGACGCCGAGGAACAGGTCCACGTCCCGCATCGCCTCGGTGAACACCAGCGGCGGTACGTCCGCGACCGGTGCGGGTTGTCAGGTCGCGCCGTCATATCGGGCGAAGCGCACCTGGCCGGTGGAGCAGTAGTGGACGTCGTAGTCGCGTGGGTCGGCAGTGTTGACGAGTTGGTGGTGGAAGGACGCCCGCCGAACGCCGCCGCCGAAAGGTTTCGGTCTGCCAGGACACACACGTGCTCGAGCGCGGGCGCCTGGGCATCGCCGGGCTCCGAAATAGATGCCGGATTGGCGCAGCTCGACGGTCGCGGGTGGCTCTCCGCTGGCATCCGAGATCTCCACCGGCATGATCCTGCCGTCGACCGGCCCACCCCAAAACCACGCCTCTACAACTGCCGTCACGCCATGATGACGCAGCGCTCCGTCCGGCCGCGCTACTGCAGCAACTCGGCGTGTGGATGCTCCGGCGATACCGGACAGACGTAGAGCTGCAGGTTGAACCCGGCGATAGACATTAGGCTCGGCCGCGCAGGGTCCGGGTATACCTCACGCGTGGCATCGTCTCTGTCCTCGTAGGGGATCCAACTGTGGTTGCTGTCGTCCCACTCGCTCGAGGCGATCGTCAGCAGCGGCTCGAGCGGTGTTCCGCAGCTCTGGCAGGGCAGCGGATGAGGGTCAGTGAAGCTCCAGGGCGCCCAGCCGCCGACTTTCCAGCCCGGCGCAACGGACAATTCGTACTGGTAGAACGCGGACTCTGCCTGGTCGTACGCGCTTTCCGGGGCAGCGCCGGCTTTCTGCCGGGCGCTCCACTGCTCCACCTGCTCGCGCAGGCCCTGCTCCAGCTGGAGCGGGGCGGGATATTCCGTCACCTGCTCAGGATGGATGAGGCACGGTTGAGGGACGTAACCCTCATGTTGGACCGCCACGGGTTGCGGGGGAGAGGCGACCACGTCGGTGAGCCGGGTCGAGGAGCGCCAGAACAGCGCCGTCTTCGGTATCTGCTGCTCGGGGTGGTCGAATGGGCACCACAACACTTGCAACATGTCCGCCTGCTCGGGCACACGTAGATGGGGCACGTCGCGAAGATAGAGCTGGGCGACGGGCAGCAACGCCACTGGCTCCTCGGGCCAGGGACGGCCACGATCAATACGGTCCACGACCTGCTGCTCCTGCGGCGTGAACAGCATGTCACCGGCAGGACGGTTATTCGCAGCCGTCATGAGCTGCCGCAGCAGTCTCACATCCTGCACCGTTGTCGCCGGTCGGCCGTCCGGCTGGTGCGGACCATCGCAGAACGGCCACGCCTCGGTGACCGGCCACAGCAGCGGCCCGCCGACCGAGCTGCCGCGGACAGACGGTGAGCCGGGACGTGGGTGCAGACGTGTCGTCGTGCGTGCCAACGGCGCCAGTTGCGGGAACACCACCGCGATGTCCGCCGGCCGTGGCGGGGTGCTGCGGGGGGCGCCGGCTGCTGATGGCCCGGGACCGTCAGTTTCCAAGGTTGACCACCGCTCCGTTAACCGTCCGATTGTTGGGCACGATACTGCCGCTGAACAGGGGCTGCGTCGTGCCGTCGGCCCTCTGGACGGTAGCGCTCATGGTGACCGACGTCGGGATGGTGCTGGTGGCGTCGCGGTACTGCGCTGTCACCTCGTAGTACACCGCCTCGCCGGCGTTCAACCGTCCCACCGCTGTCTGGGCGGTCTGCTCATACGTGCGCATGCTGGGCGTGCCGGTGTTCATGCCCACCTGCCAGCAGGGGACCAGGTTAGCCGCGATGCCCTTGCCTCCGAGGACATTGGCGACGAGGTGGCACCGGGCGAGGCTGCCGCCGCCGTTTCTGGTAGCGAACGATTGGGCGTCCTGCCAGCCGGTGATGTCTCCCTGAGCGGCGGTTCCCTTCGCGGCGGGCCTGGTGATGCAGGCGGTCGCCTGGCTGGCCCGAGCACCGGGACCGCCTGGGGGAGTGGTGCTCTTGTTGCGGTGGGCCACCGGTTGTGTGGTGTTCACGATCCACCCGCCGCCGCTGCCCTGCGCGCCCGGCGGACGGGAACTCACGCATGTGCTTCTGCTGGGTGACGGGGAGGCGGTAGCCGGTGCGGGCGATGCGCTGGCGCTCGGCGCGGCCGTGGGCGTCGGCTGCAGGCGTGTGCGGGCGTCGTCGAGCCACTCTTGCAGCTCATCGAGGATCCGCTGGACTTGCACGCGTGTCACCGCACGCGCCAGCACCTGAGCCTGCGCCGCGTAGACATGGGCGCCGCGCTGAGCGCGGGCCCGCAGGTACCAGCTGGTCCAAGCGGGGGACACGTTGGTGCAGCTCAGTTGGCCAGTGGCGTTGACCGGCAGGGTGCCTGTGGTGGTGCAGCCGCCGACTGGTCTGCCATCACCGGTCATCGTGACGGTCATGGTGGCGCTGGCGGACTTGGGCGTCTGCAGGTCCTTGCCCACGAAGCGGCTGCTGATGGTGACGGTTATCCGGCAGGCGCCGGGACCGCATCCGGTGAAGCGGGCGCTGCCTCTGGCCGTGAATTGGTAGGACAGGTCGAACGAACTCTCCAGCTCCTTGGCATTTCTGGTCAGGTCGCGGAACAGGGCATCCACCTCGGGTTGCCCCATGTCGGCCACGCGGATCCGTCCGGGCAACGTCGGCGCCGCAGGTGCCATCCGCCGCCAGCTGACCTGTCGCGAACCGCCGCTGCCGGCCCGAGCCGTGGAGGCGTGTGCGGCTCCTTGCAGCGTCGGCATGCCGGGCAGTGACGGCAGGCTCGGCAACGGCGGCAGACTCGGTAGATCAGGGGCTGAGGGAGCACCGGTCCTGGTCGGGAAGGCCGGCAGGCTCGGGAAGGACGGAAGTGACGCACCTCCTTCCTTAGACACGATCTGCACCAGCCGATGCGGACGCTGTGTGCTCACGAAGATTTCGGCCTGAGAGGTGGTGGCCTTCCAAGTCGTCACCCCCTCCACCGGTGTTGTCTCACCTGAACGCGGGAACGTGGTGCCGTCGGCGCGGAGGCGTTCGTCGACGGCGTCAGCGAGGGAGCGGGGCGTGAGAGCCTGCTGAGCGGCGGGGCCGGCTGCGGCTCCTCCGGTGAGCCACTTACCGGTCAACAAACTCGACTGCGCGCCGGTGGTGCCAGGGACCGCGAAGCCGTCGGGGAAGCGGACATAGGCCTTGCCGCCGATGCTCAAACTCTGCACGTTGATACCGCCGAGCGCCATCGTGCTCAGAGACTGGCCGGCACTGGTCGCGCGCGTGGTGACCGCCATGCCCCCCAGATCCGATATGTACTGCAGCCCGGGTGCCTGCCGCATCGCTTCTACGGCCGCGGTGAAAGCGTCTTTGGTACTCACCTCGATCTTCTTGTCTCCGCCGGTACAACCGGTGACCGCTAACAGGGCCACTGAGATGCCGCACAGAAGGGCCTGCCGCCGCCCGCTCATGATGTCCTCCCCGTTGGACCGACTGAGCCGCGAAACGCCAACGGTAGAGAAGGACACCCGTGAACGCTGTCTAGTACCTGACGACCTCTCACGATAGAAGCGGTGCGGGCCCCTGCGGTTGATGTGCTGTCAGGCCGGCACGTGACCTGCCGTCCAGCACGCCGAGTGGCTGTGGCAGCCGACGTACGCTGTAAGCGCGACGTGTAGCGCCGCCAGTCGCGTTGCTGAGAGCCCGGCGGCGATATTGTTGAGCTGGTGCGGGTCGACGTTCCGCTTGTAGTACTCCCGATCCCCGTTGGAGTACTCGACGTAGGTGTAGGTCCCTGTTCGTAGGGCCTCGTAGGTGACAGGGCTTCCGTTGCGCCGGTCCTGGGCGTCGGGGTCGTCGGCTGCCTCGTTGGGGCCGTGGTGCTCGATCAGCGCCCCGGTACGCCGGTTCGACGCCCGTTCGCCCCGCGAGAGGAAGCAGATTGCGCCCGTCGATGTGCGATCTGGGGTGACCGAGGCGATGCACCGACTGCCTGGGTGAGCTGACGATCAAGGCTTCGACACCCTGATGATCATCTGAAGCGGTCATGCCCCCGCCTTGCTTCGCGCAACCCAGGCGCTTCACGGCCGAAAGCCCAAGTCGGACGTCCCCAAGACTTTGCTGGGGCCCTGCCTGCGACCCGCTGCCACCCCTCCCGCACCAGCCTGGCGAGATGACGATCAAAATCTTGTTTCCCGTACGACCGGAGAACCGCCGCTCAGCCTCAGGTGACCGGCGCAAACCTGCCGGTGATCGTCGGGTGGTTATCGCCGTACGGCATCGGCGTTTTCCGTTGTTGTTCTGGTTTTCTCAGCTGGGGTGACCGACCAGCTGGCGAGGAGTTTGAGGCGGTCCTCGGACGGGGTGCCGGATTCGGCGGTGTAGATCATCAGGTTGTGCACGGCGCGGCCGGGCAAGGGCAGGTCGAGGTCCTGGAAGGTCAGCTCCAGGTGGCCGACCTCGGGGTGCTGGAGTCGTTTGACGCCGTCGTGGCGGATCAGGACGTCGTGCGCGGCCCACCGGTCGCGGAACTCCTGACTGAGTGTGGACAGCTCGCCGATGAGGTCGCGCAGCGCGCGGTCGCGGGGCTCGCGGGCGGCCTCGGCGCGCAGCAGGGCGGAGGTGGCGTGGCCGGCGGCGGTCCAGTCGACGAAGAAGTCATGGGAGCCGGGGTCGAGGAAGATGTAGCGGGCGAGGTTGGGGCGCCCACGCCTGTCGGCGGTGGCGCTGGCGAACATCGGCGCGTACAGGGCCTGGGCCAGAGGGTTGGCGGCGATGACGTCGGTGCGTCCGTTGCGCACGAACGCCGAGGACATCGCCATGGAGTCGAGCATCCATTGGACTCGGGGCGGGACTTCGACGTCGCGGCGACGCGAGGGCGTGCGACTGCCGGCCCGCGAGGACCGGGCCAGGTCGAACAGGTAGGTGCGTTCGTCGTCGTCGAGGCGCAGGGCGCGGGCGACCGCGTCGAGAACATCCTCGGACGACGATGCCGACCGGCGCCGGCACCACTTCGCCGAGGACCACCTGCGGATTCTGGTCGGCAACACGCGGGCCGTGCTGCGGCTCGCCATGGGCGACCCGGCCGGCGCGCGCGAGAATCTCAGGCAGGCCTACGCCGCAGCACTGGAGACCGGCGACCGGCCGATACTGTCGCTGGTGGCGGTGACGGCGGCCGCGCTCGCTGCGGCGCACGGGCGTCATCGAGAGTCGGCCGTCCTGCTGGGCACCGCAGCCCGGCTGCGCGGCGTGCACGATCGCACCGACTGGCGGATCGGCGACCTCACCCGGCGCGGGCAGGCCGCGCTGGGGGAGCAGGCCTTCGCCGCGGCGTACCGGACGGGCTGGCAGCTCGACGTCCAGACAACTGTGGCCACGCTCGAGTCTGTCAGCGGTCTGAAGGACGCTGCCAGCGGTGATCCTTAGCGTCGCGGGCATGAAGAACACAAGCGTCCTCATCTCGGGCACCAGCATCGCCGGCCCCGCCCTGGCCTACTGGCTGCACCGGTACGGCTTCCGCGTCACCATCGTCGAGAAGACCCCCGAACTGCGCACCGCCGGCATCACCAACATCGCCGCCGCCAACCGGCATGTTGGTGTGCGGGTGTCCCGGCCCCTTATAGCCGCAGGCGAACTGGTCCTCCATCGCCGAGACGTTCACCACGAACTTCCGGCGGCGGGTCGCGGCGGCCATCTCCGGGCGTAGCCGGCAGACCAGCACGAACGGCACGACCTGCACCGGTCGGCCGACACCCATGACCTCAACCAGATCCGGCGATCTGAGACCTGCGCCACCCGGCCCCCGATGCCGAACAGCCCCATCGACGCCGCCCGCCCCCGGTCCGAAACCCCGGCCCTGCCGCCCGTCGACGTCGCTACATCCTTCATGCGCGGACTGGCCCTTTGTGGTGCCGTTGGACGCAACTCGCAGCCGCAGGGCTGCAGAGCCCCGCACCCGTACGGCCGGCCACCGACTTCGATGACCGGCTCACTGAGAGGAACGCGCTGCGCGTCTATGGTGCGACCAAGCGATCGGGCTCAGCAGCGCGGTCACACTCGTTGTGGCAGGGTCACGCGGAGTTGCGCCACTTGCGGCCGTGCCGGCCGATGAGCCGGTCGGCGTCGGTCGGGCCCCAGGAGGCGGCCTCGTAGGTCGGGATTGGCGAGTTGTCCTTCTCCCAGTTGTCGATGATCGGATCGACGATCCGCCAGCACTGCTGCACCTCGTCGCTGCGGATGAACAGCGACGCGTCACCGATCAGCGCGTCCAGGAGCAGACGCTCGTACGCCTCCGGGGACTCCTCGACGAACGTCTGGTCATAGGAGAACTCCATCGTGGCGGTGCGGACCCGGAAGGAGTGACCCGGCACTTTGGCACCGAAGCGCAGCGAGATGCCCTCGTTGGGCTGGATCCGCAGGATCAGCGCGTCAGCATCGAGGCCGGTGAGCTGGTCGGTCGGGATCGGCAGGTGCGGCGGTCGCTGGAACTGCAGTGCCACCTCGGTGAGCCGGGCCGGCAGGCGCTTGCCGGTGCGTACGTAGAACGGCACTCCGGCCCAACGCCAGTTGTCCACGTTGAGCCGCATCGCGGCGTAGGTCTCGGTCCGCGACAGGGGGTCGACGCCGGCCTCCTCGCGGTAGCCGGCCATCAGCTCCTCGCGGGTGCCGCCCCGGGTGTACTGTCCCCGGACCGCGGCCTCGGCGATGTCCCGGTCGGTGGGGAGCCGGATCGCCTGCAGCAGCTTCACCTTCTCGTTGCGCAGGCCCTCAGCCTCGAATGAGGCCGGTGGCTCCATCAGCGCCAGCGCGAGGACCTGGAGTACGTGGTTCTGCACGATGTCCCGCATCGCGCCGGCGTCCTCGTAGAAGCCGCCGCGGCTGCCGACGCCGAGGGTCTCGGCGACGGTGATCTGCACGTGGTCGACCCAGGAGCGATCCCAGATGGGCTGGAAGATCGAGTTCGCGAAACGCAGCGCCAGCACGTTCTGGACGGTGTCCTTGCCCAGATAGTGATCGATACGAAAGACCTGGTGCTCGTCGAACGCGCTGTGCACGACGCCGTCGAGCTCGCGGGCCGTGGCCAGGTCGCGCCCGTACGGCTTTTCGATGACCAGGCGGGAGAAGGAGCCGTCGCGTGGCTGGTTGAGCCCGACACCGGCCAGTCCGTTGATCACCGGCTCGAAGGCTCCGGCCGGGGTGGACAGGTAGAAGAGCCGGTTGCCGGACGTGCCCCGCTGTGCGTCCAACTCGTCGAGGGTTTCCACGAGCCGCTTGTAGGTCTCCGGGTCGTCGTAGCCGCCGGCCACGTAGCGCACGCCGCCCTGGAGCTGGCGCTTGCTGGCGAGGGTGCGTTCGCCTAAGGCGCTCTCGGCGAACTGCTCGTCGGTCATCGACGTGCGCGCGACGCCGACCAGCGCGAACTGGTCCGGGAGCCGCTCGTGCCGAGCCAGGCTCTCGATCGCGGGCAGCAGCTTGCGTCGAGTCAGGTCACCGGAGGCGCCGAAGATCACCAGCGTGGCCGGCGGGGCACTCCGCTCCTGGATGAGCTGAGATGCGTGGTCCATGGTCTGCGTTCCTCCGGGCACAAGGGATGGGGTTGGGGGGTGTGCTGTCATGCCAGGAATTGTGCGAGCTTCGGCGGTAGTGTCCGGGGCCACGCGGCGTGGCCCGTTAGTCACGGAGCTTGAGCGTCGCATGCCGGGCTGACGGGTAGGCGATTCGGTGCAGTCTGTCGGCGTACGCGGTGGTGGTAAGAGTGATCGTGGCCAGGCAGCCCGCGGAGGTCAACGGCTCGCCGGCGGCGGCGCCGAACCAGACCCGCCGGTATCGGGGGCGGGTTTGTGCACGACTCGCTGACCTCGCATCGCCCAGCCGGCGAAGGCGGTCAGCTCCAGCACGTGTTCCACTCATGGGGCGTCCACGACCAGGCTGTCGCAGTACGCGCCGACACCATCGGCGCGGTATCGCTCGGTGCGCTCCTGATTGTCTTTGATGGTGATGGCGCGACCGTTGAGACTGCTTACGGCTTCTCCCGCCGGGTACAGGTGCCGACTGGGCGGCGGCGCGGCGGGCGTTGAGGACCTGGAGGAACTCGTCGTCGGCTGCTGCTTGCTGGTGCCGTGGCGGATCAGCCAGGAGCAAGTTCTTCTCCTGTGAAGCTTGCCGGGCAGGCCGCAGCCCATGCGGTGGCCTCAAGCACGAGCACCAGCGCACTCGACGGTGGGACGGTCGACGGGACGTCGCTCTGCGGCAGAGACCATCAGCACCGCGGTGGTGCCGGCGAGGGCCGCAGCGACCGGGTCCCGTGTCGCCGTACTCGCGTCGGGTGCCGAGTCCGGACTCGTGTGACGGTTGCCGCCGGTCAGGGACGCGGCGAGGGGGACGCCGCCCGCGTCGGTGATGACGTGGTGTTTCGAGCCTGGCTTGCGGCGGTCGACCGGGCTCGGACCGGTTTTGGGCCGCCATTGAGCGCCCGGATGTGGGAGCCGTCGATCACCGCCCTCGACATGTCCAGCTGATGGGTGGCCCGCAGCTTGCCGAGCAGGATCTCGTGCAGTCGTTGGCATGCGCCGGCGTCGTTCCAGTCCCGCAACCTGCGCCAGCAGGTCTTCCCGAAGCCGAACCTCAACTCCTGGGGCAGGAACCTTCACGGAATCGCGGTGTGAAGCATGAACAGGATTCCGCACGACACTCTGCGGTCGCCGAGGCGCTTACGCCCGGGGAACCGGTGCCGGCGTGGTGGTCGGGGTGGCAACAGTGGTTCGATCTCGGCCCAGAGTTCGTCCGAGACGATCCACGGCGGCTGCTCACCCCTCCTCACGTTCAGACAGAACGATCCTCGTGTCCCGAGGACACGCCCAACATCGTTTCGTTAGGGGTTCTTGGTGTTGGTGTCGATGGTGTAGACCACGTCTGGCCCGACGTCATGGCGGGTGATGCCGGGAACGTCGGGGATGTTAAGCAGTGGTTCGTATGGGGTGCCTTGGACCCGGTCGCGCAGCAGGACGACGCTGCGGATGCCGAGCTGGTGCAACCGATCCAAGGCCGGCTCGCTGGGGAAGGTCGCCATAACGTCGCGGATCGCCTGACGGTTGGGTGTGGTGTAGCTGGCCGCACCGTTGACCATGGTGGGAAAACCGTCGGTCGACCAAAGCAGGACGTGGAGGTCGATACCGTCGTTGGACGGCAATACCATGATCGGAGCGTGCGCGGAGGCTAGCGCCATCGCGGCCGGTTTGGCTGGGGTTTGGGGGTGGCCCAGGTCAGGCAGGCCCTCAGCTAGCACGAGGACCAGCAACGGAACGGTCAGTAGCCGTGCCGCTCCCACCGACCATTTCGGCTTGGCGCCCCTGCGAGCCACCTCGGCCAGGTGGGTAACCAGGCCGGCCGCGAGGATGGCCAGGCAGAGAGTGGGCCACAAGATCAACCGGCCTGGTGTACGGGATCCATCGAACCCGGGCACGTAAAGATAGAGCAGGCGGTAGATCGGCCCGTTCGTGCCCAGCGCGAACAACACTCCGACGACCGCCCCAAACAGCAGCAGAAGCCGTTGCACCGGTGACCAGCGGGACAGGAACAGGCCGGCGAAGGCCAGTAGATACAGTGCGTACCCGCATAGCAGCACTTTCTCAGTCGGTACGCCACCAAGAGCGGTGCGGGCGTCGTTGTGCAGGGTGCCCCAGGGCAGCGAGGACTGCGGCGCCACGAGAAGTCCGCGCAGTGTCGGGGAGAAGTACGCGACGTAGTCCCAGTCCCGGGTGACATCTGGGTTGAGCTCGCGCACGTGTTTGTACGCGTACGCGAAGTATCCGGTCACCGCGGTGAAGACCAGCCCGCCGATCAGATCACTGACGATCAGCCGGAGGCTGAGGCGTGGGCGGTGGATCAGCCAGGCTATCAGTGTGATCAGGCAGAGGGCGGCGAGGACGTATACGAATCCCAGCCCCACGCCGAAGCCTAGGCTGACCTGCCAGGCCGCGACGAGCCAGCCAGCGAACGCCCATCCCGGCCGGACTCGTTCGGCAAGGTAGCCGCGGGTGAACGAGAGTCCGTGGCCGCGCGCCAGCATCGCCAGGGCCAGAGTGATACCACCGGTGGAGAGAATGTTCAGATGGCCGTCGTGGCCGTAGCGCCAGGGCGCGTAGGCGAGGGCGGCCCCGGCTACCGCGGCGGCGACCTTATTCGCGCCAAGTTGGCGCAGGAGCGCGTAGCCGCCGAGGAAGGCGAGCGCGAAAGCCAGCACGAACAGGATGTTGTAGCGCAGCACGGCGCCGACTACACCGTTGCCTATCAGCCCTGCCGGGGCATAGCCGAGCAGGCTGTCGTTCAGGGCCAGGCCGTACGTGTCGGGATAGAAAGCGTTGGTATCCCACAGGCCACGCAGACCGTGGGTGAGTGCGTGGCCACCCCATCCCACCAGCCATGCTTGGGCCGTCGGATCACCCGCGTCACCGACGATGGTGTGGGCCGGGTCGGCGATCGGCACAGTCTTGGCGCCGGCGGTCACCACGCGAACCGCGTACGGCGGAATCAGCCAGATCATCGCGACAGCGAGGAGCACCGAACCGAGGCTCGCGATACTCAGTTCCCGCCGATGGGCCCCACGTGTCAGCCAGTCCCTCGTGCCTCGACCGGCGCGCGCGAGTCGGCCAGTTTGTCCAAGATCGCTGAGAGTGACGGCTGATGTGGGGCCTCCTGCCGGTGGCTCTACCTGCGTCATCACATTGACCCTCACTGTTGAACCGCCGCAGTAAATCATGAGCAGGGCGGCGCATAGAGTCAAGACCTCGATCAATGCCGTCCAGGTAGCCGGGACTTACGCTGTTTATCAAAGGCGCCTTGTCACGCAGGAGTCGCGATCGGTTCAGCGGCGAATTTTGCCGCTGTCGGAACAGGACACGCCAGGGTTGCTGCAGGCCCTCGCCCGGGTTCCAGACCCACGGGACGCTGGCGGCCGGATCCATCCGCTGCCGGTACTGCTCGCGTCGCGGCGGTGGTTTCGGGAATCGAGCCGCGTCGTGGAGATCGTCGAATGGGCCGCCGACCTGCCGGAGCGGCGTGGGGCGTCTCGGTGCAACCCGCGACGCGTTCACCGGTGTCCGGCGGGTGCCTGACGACAGAACCCTGTCCCGGGTACTGACCGGTATCGACGCGGACGCCCTCGATGCTGCGTTGTGCCGCTGGCTGCTCAGCCGGGCGGGTCTGACCGGGGCCGGCTGACGAGTGATCGCGGCGACGGCAGGACACTGCGCGGCAGTGGGCCGACCGGGGCCCAGGTGCACCTGCTGGCCGCACTAAACCAGGCAGGCGGTGGTCGGGTCGGTGAGGTCGGGGATGAACGTGGCGTCGTGCCGGTGGTATTTCATCGACTTCGTGTAGTTGCGCAGCACGGCGGCGCCGGTACCGAGCCGGATGCGGGCCTGGGCGAATGCGGCCCGTTCCGTGCTGGTGGTCCAGGCGGAGGTTGGGGTGACCGGGGCGAGTTGGTGGTACCAGCCGGGAAGTTCGTGCGGGCGGCGGTAATCATCGCCGCTGGTGCGGAGGGTTACGCCACGAGCGGCGATGGCGTCGTCGAAGGCCGCGTACTGGTCGCTGCGGGCCGTGGGCACACGGTCGCCGGGCTCGCCCTCTGTTGTTGTCTTCGTGGCACCATGTTGCGCTATGGATCATCAGGGGCAGTTTCATCGTGCAGCGCTCGCGTTGGGCATCCCGGACGACGAGGTCGGCCAGTTCATCCAGCACCTCCGTTTGTCAATCCGGTTGAGCGGGGGATCCGGCGGTGTTCCGGTCGGGCAGTTCGGTGGGTTGCCCCGGCTGCCGGTGGGCATGGACTGGCCGTCCGACGGGGTCAGTCCGTTGCCGTTCATCTTCTCGGTCGACTGTGCGGCGCTGCCAGGAATCGACGGCTTCGGCCTGCCGGCAGACGGCTCGCTGCTGTTCTTCCTAAACCACGAGCAGGCCGCTGCCACCGGGGAGCGAAGATGCGGGCGAG
Source organism: Micromonospora sp. NPDC050784 (assembly GCF_044456765.1). Classification (NCBI taxonomy): domain Bacteria; kingdom Bacillati; phylum Actinomycetota; class Actinomycetes; order Micromonosporales; family Micromonosporaceae; genus Micromonospora; species Micromonospora sp. NPDC050784. The sequence goes on from NZ_JBITGG010000020.1 coordinate 57,172, forward strand.
TCGTGTATGTGCCGGCCGGGACCGATACCGAGCTGGCGACAGGATCCACCGACGACGCGTTCGTCGGCGAGCAGTACGACGTCGGCGCCACGCTGCGCGCGGAGTTCCCCGATTGGTTCGGGGGGGACGACGAGGACGAGGAGAACGAGGACGAGGACGACCTGTCGCCCTTCCAGCAGCAGTTGGCCCGTGATCTCGAGCGTGACCTGCCGCACCTTGACGAACTCTGTGCTCTGGCCAACGAACTCTGGCCGCCTGACAACGGGTACGCCAGCGCCTATATCGGCGGGTATGCCGACGAGGAAGTAATCAAGAGTATTGCGGAGCAGACCCTCGCGTGGCGCGAGAAGACCGGCGAGATCGTCATCCCGGTCGCGAAATGGTATTCCCATGTGGAGAAGGAGACACACCGGCTGACGAGTGAGTGGGTGTCGCTGGCCCGCTTTCCCGTAGACAACGAGCTCTATTACCGCAGTGACGGGAGTTTCGTGATCCGCCACGATGACCTGGCTGCTAGTCGGCTGGACGAGGCACTTCCCGTGGCTGAGTTGATCCCATAGAACACCGGCGGCGGCTGTCACCCGTCAAGTGAAGCTGATGTGTAACGGATCAAGTGAAACCCGAGATTCGAGGTAATCCGTGCCTAGTCCCACCACATGCTTGACGCTTGACCTAGGCGATCGATTACAAGCTCGGCGTTTTGCTCGAGGCAGCGAACGCCTTGACGGCTTGGAGCAAGCGGTCGAGGAAGATCGGCAGGTCCGGGGCAGCTACGTCGAAGCGTGGGTCCTCCGAGGTGTAGATGCCGCCGAGGACAGCGTCCGGTGGGAGGCGGTAGACGGAAGATCCTGCCGGCATGGCCAGCCCGTACTGGGTGCCGCCGCCATCGCTGGCGAATACGACAACATCGGCGTCGTGGCGGCCACGTACGTGCCAGAGGTCCCGTGACTCGTGGGCGTCAGCCACGTCAGAGGCCGTGTGCAGGAAGAGCCCGTTACCGACGTCCGGTAGATCTACGGCACCGATTGCGGCGTACAGGTCTACGAGGTCGGCGGGGATAGCGGGACGAACAGCAGCGAGCCGTGCAGCAGCGGCTGCGTCGGGCTCGCTGACGCCGTTCTCGCCAGGCGGGTACCCGTAGCGGTCTTCGAAATCGAGCATCGCGGAGGCAATGGCCATCCGCAGATCCTCGCGCCAGGTCTCCCGCTGGCCAGAATCCACGCAATCACCTCCGGGTCGCACCGACGAGCCGGGCCGACTTCACACGCTCTCAGCCAGCGGTGTCAAGCATGTGGTGGGACGCGGGTGTCAAGCATGTCCCGTGACGGGATAATTCAAGGTGATCCAGCCTTGTGAGAATTTTCTGTACGAGATCAAGGCGGCCCGCTTCGCAGGCCGCGCGCGCCGCCGAACCTGAGCCGGGCCCGCCGCCGCGCCTCTGGCCTTGGGCCGCCAGCGCGACGGTGACAGCCCGCCGACGGCGCGACATACGAAGAAGCCCCGGGCCGCCATGATCGATGACGGTTCCGGGGCTTGCGCGTTGGTCGATGCACAGTGCCTCCGGCGGGGCACTCTGGCGCTCCGGGATGGCTAGCAGGTGTACGGATGAGGCTGGGCCGGTCGCCCGAGTAACGACTTAGTCCGGGCTCCCTTTTGCCGGAGCTTCGGGTGGCCGCACGATTCCCTCGATTATCCGCAGCGTTCCTTCCGCCCGCCGGTCCTCTGGTAGATCCTGCAGCAATCGTTCAGCGATCAGAATCCGAGAAAGCTCTAGTGGCTGATAGAAATACCCTTGAAGCTTCTCGGAAGCGGCCTCCTGTGATCGAAGGAACGTGCGACCAATATAGCCACCCAGGGCGGCCGACAGGCCACCAATGAATGCGACCGTGACGGAGGAAACGAGGGTCTTCGCGACAAGCGAAGTGATTAACGACAACAGCAGGATCGCAAATCCACTGCCCATCGCCCACTGTGCTCGCCTGAAACTGGCGTTTGCCTGCTGCGTTGCGATCTCATGGTAGTAATCCAGCCTCTTGGCGGTTACTCCCCAAAGTGAGGGGAAGTCGAAGTGTAAGCTGTCGCGGTCAGCCAACTTCGACTCAGCATCTTGCACCTCTACCTTGGCTCGCTCCAGTTCGACACGGTCTCGATATAGGCGAAACTGCGTCCGCCTATAAAAAATGAATCCAACGAGCGGATATAGCGATATGCCTAGCGCAAGAGTAGACGCCTGCAAGCCTGCTTCTATCGGACTAGTGAAGAGGCTAGAGGAAAACTTGAACACGTAGATGTACCGAACGAGCCCAACCAGTGTGACGGCGAGCAGGTCGGCGGCGACAACCCACGTGAACGCCTTAATTACGCGTCGGCGTTCTTCCGAACGATGCCAGCCGACACGCTGCTCGGCAGACGCTATCGGAAGGCCGAAGGGTGTCGACCTAAGGTGTGTCTGCGGTGGACTTCCGGTTCTCTGCGGCGGCTTGTCGCTCTGACCTCCGCCGGGCCCATCTTTTTCTGAAAGTTCCGGCTCCTGGTCGAGGGTCATGTTGGAAGAGAATACATAGCTGGGCGTTTCGGCGGCAACGACGAACCGCGATGCGAGCGCCATTCATGAGAGTTGACCCGAAGGCGCGTCGGGGGCAGGTGCTGTTAGATGCTCGTTGAGCCAACTCGTGCGGCGGTAGATCACAGCTGCGGCTGGCCCTAGCGACTTTCGGTCGGCCTGGCTTCCGGCGATGCCAGCAACAGCTTCTGCTCGTCGGGTTTGGGTCGGCTGCCACCTAGATCAGTACGCTCTGGATGATCATCGGGTCGGCGTGTCAAGGATCTACATGTCTCGCGGTAACATCGATACTCTTCGCGCTCATGCCTCTCGCCGCAAGTCGGACCTTTGGCGGTATTGGGGCTACGGCGTCCTGGCATGCTCGCGTCGCGAAGGTCATCGGGCACAGATCCGGCACAACCGGGACCGAGAAGCCGTGTCAAACGTCGAGAGGCTTTGGCGACGGTTGCGTAGGCCACCCCGGCAATCCGTCCGATAGGAGATGATCTATCGAAGCCGGAGGTGTAAGGGGTTCCAACCCGGTCGTCGTCAGGCGTGATGGCAGGGTTGGCAGGGGAGGGGGTCGGCCCCGGGCGGAAGTCCGGTAGTGCAGCAACGAAGTACAGCAACCGACGGGACCCAATGAAGCCGCTACGGCATCGATCCGGCTGCCGTGCAGCGGGGCGAACCTAACCCGACCACCTCGCCGAGGTCTGGGGGTCAAGGGTCGTCGGTTCGAATCCGGCCATCCCGACAGACTAAAGCCCTGACCAGCGGAAATGCTGGTCAGGGCTTTAAGTTTGTCTATGGGTTTTGAGGCGCCCCCCGAAAACCTCATTTACCGGGGTCGGCAACCACGTTTGTCGTCCATGCCGGCGTCAGCGCCCGGTGGGCACGATGTTTGAGGAATGGCCGTTCTGCTCGTCGCGCTTCAGGCGCTTCGCAGTCTGCTTCTCCTTGATCGTCTTGCCCTTCTTCTTGACGTTCGCCTTGCTCGTCGAGTCCTTGGACATGATCGAACCTCCTGGAGCAGGTCGGTGAACGTGCAACGTGTTACTCGCCTGATCGTGGCGTGCAGGTGACGGAAGACCCGCGCGGCGTGCGCGAGGTCTTCACTGCACGCCAACCCTACGCTGTTCCAGCTCTTGGCGATGTTTGGAAGTGCGTCGCCGGCGGTGGGGCAGTGGTTCGTGTCGCTCACCGACTCGTACCCCCATTTCGGCGGTACGGTCCGTGCAGGGATCGAACACCCTGTCCAGGATGAAAGCTTCAAGATCCTGCGCGACTACCGTCGCGCCGCCCGGACATTGGCCGACGATGCTTCCGGCATCGCCAACCTCCACAACATCATCCTCGCCGGGCCCGATCATGACGGAGAAGCTGGGACGTTGGGACGGCGTATCGTCAGGCTCGCGGGTGTCGAGGTGTGCCGGGATGGCGGTGGGACGTGACGACGCAATTGCGGATCTACACCGTCCGGCCGGGGCGGCTCGACGCGTGGGTGACGGCTTGGCGGACGCTCGTCGTGCCACTGCGCCAGCGCTTCGGCTTCGAGATCTCGGGGTCCTGGGTCGATGTCGAGCGTCAGCAGCACATCTGGCTCGTGTCGCACCCCGGTCCGCAGTCGTTCGAGGAGGCCAACGTCGATTACTGGCGCTCGCCGGAGCGTACCGCGATGGGCCTGGACCCCCACGATTACCTGCTGAGCGAGGAGATCCGCACGGTCGACCCGGTGCTGTGATGGCGGGCGGCCGGTCAGGTCTCGGGATAGCCGATCAACCGCCTGGCCTCGCCCAGGAGCGGGGATCGCGTCAGCGGACGCCCGTCGATTTCGGTGGCGGCGAGGATCCCGCTCAGCGACCCGGTCAGCCACACGCCGTCCGCGTGCACCAACTCGTCGGGGGTCACCAGGGCCTCGTCGGTGCCCAGGCCGAGTGCGGCGGCCTGCCCGATGAGCGCGCCGGACGTGGTGCCGGCGATGATGCCCGACCAGCCCGGGACGGTGAACATGGTCGAGGACCGGATCCAGACCAGGTTGAAACTGGGGCACTCCAGCGCGTAGCCATCGGAACTGAGCCAGAGCATTTCCTGAGCGCCCCGGCTGGCGGCCCACCGCTGGCTGGCGGCGTGCACGGCGTACGACAGGGACTTCACGCCGCCCAACAGCCACGAGGCTTTCGCGCGTTCGCGGACCGGGAACCCGACGGTGCCCGTGACGAGACGAAGGCCGTGCTTCCGGTTGACCGATGTCCAGGGCGGTACGGGCTCCACTGTGGTGAAGATGGTGGGCCGGCCGGTGCCGGCTCGCCCCCGGGTGCACACCAGGCGCTGGACCGCCTCGACATCGCGGGGCCAGGCCGCCGCGACGTCGAGGACGAAGGTGCGCAGCACGTCGAGCTCCGGTAGCGGCAGCGCCAGGCTGAGCGCCGATCGGGACATCCGGTTCAGGTGGGCGGGCAGCAGTACGGGCTCGCCACCAGCCAGGAGCCACGCCTCGAATGCCCCGTCGCCACGCAGCAGCCCCGGGTCGTCGGCATGGACGATCGGCGTGGCCGGGTCGACCAGGCCGATGCCGTGAACTGCCACCAGCCGGTCCATTGCCGAACACTCCTTCGCCACACTGCCATGAGTGTGCGTACGGCCCTGGCATGCCCTCGATCGGAGCGCCGCCGCCGCCGAATGCTTCGCTCGGCCGCATTGCCGTTGGCCTATGCTACGACAGGCCCCAGCCACTTCGCCCTCAGCAGATTGATGACTGATGGAAGTACCCACTGGGAACATGGAACCGGCTTCCTCCGCTCTGGATCCCGTTGCCGTCTGGACCGATGGTCGGCTGGGTCTGCCTGGCACCAAGACGGCGTCCGGCCTGATCCTGACCGGCACACGGTGGACGGTCGCCTGCGTGGTGGACGCACGCCACGCCGGCGCCGATGCCGGCGTGGTCCTCGGGGTCGGGCCGCTTGGCGTGCCCGTGGTGCCGGATCTCGCCGCCGCCTCGCGAGCCGGTGCCCGCAGCGTGGTGATCGGCGTCAACTCGATGGACGCGCACACGGTCGTCCCCGCCCGGCTGAAGGCTGTGGCCGTCGACGTGGTCCGGCACGGGCTCAACGTCATCTGCAGCACACACGCCCGGCTGAACGACGATACCGACCTGGTCGGCTTGGCCACTGCGGCCGGTGTCGAGCTGGTCGACGTGCGGGGCGACGGCCCTCGGGAGACGCTGTCGACCGACCTGTCGGTTGACGCGACGGTGCTGCTGACGACCGGCACCGACTGCGCCGTCGGAAAGATGACGACGGCCCTCGCGGTACACCGCGAGGCGCTCTCCCGGGGCATGCGTAGCGCCTTTTTGGCGACCGGGCAGATCGCGGCCATGTGTGGCGCGGACGCGGTGGTGCAGGTCGACCGCATCTTCGCGGACTTCATCACCGGGGCCGTGCAGCGTGCCGTCCATCGCCTGGCCGGCGCGGGGCACGAACTCGTCGTCGTCGAGGGGCAGGCGGCGACGTTGCACCGCGTCTACGGTGGCAACTCGGTCAACCTTCTTTATGGGGCGGCGCCGGATGCGATCATCATGTGCCACGACACCGATCGTCAGGTCCGGGCGATGTTCCCCGGCCTGCCGGTCCCGCCGGTGACCGACGAACTCCAGACGATCGCGGACCTCTGTCGTCGAGTCGGCGTTGCCGCCACGCTGGCCGGGTTCTCCGTCTTCGGTGGCAGCCCGTTCCGCGAGGGGGATCGCTATCCCGTGCCGGTGGTCGACACCCGGGCCACCGATGCCGCCGCCATCCTGCTGGACTCCGTCCTGCGGCTGACTCGGCACGCCGAGCGCGACCGACGGTGAGGCTCAGTGCTGCCCGGGCGATTCGTCCGGCAGCGAGAGCATGTGCGACTGTCGCTCTCCCGCGGACAGATTTCGGAACACCCGGTGCCGGGCTCGGCCCCGAAGGTCGTCGATGTCGGGCTGGACCGACCAGAGTCGGGCCGACTTGTCCAGCGAGGCGGTGAGCAGCGTCCGCCCGTCGGCCGACCAGGCGACCGATGTCACCCGATCCACGTGTACACCGACCACCCGAGGCTCCGCGTCGTCCACCGCGCTCCAGACCCGTACGGTGCGGTCGTAGGAGCCGGTGGCGATCTGGTCGCCGGACGGCGACCAGGCGACCGCCCGTACCCGCCCCTCGTGGCCCTCGAGGGTCCGGATGTGCCGGCCGGTGCGGGGGGCCCAGATCCGGGAGGTCCAGTCCGCGGAGCAGGTGACGACGAACTGTTCGTCCGGTGACCAGGCCACGCCGTCCACCCAGTTGTGGTGGCCGCGAAGGACGGCGAGTTCCTCGCCGGTGGCGCTGTCCCAGACCCGGGCGGTACGGTCGTCCGAGGTCGTGGCGATCATGCGCCCACTCGGCGACCAGGCGAGGCGGACCACCCAGTCGGTGTGGCCCCGCAGTTGCAGCAGCCGGCGGCCGGTCGTGGCGTTCCAGATCGACGCCGTGCCGTCCCGGCAGGCCGTGGCGATCCGTGTGTTGTCCGGGGCCCACATGAGACCCTCGCAGATCGTCTCTTCGTCCAGCCGGAGGTATGGCTCGACGCTGTCCGGGCGCCACAGTTGCACCGAGCCGTCGTTCGAGCACGAGCCGAGGCGGTGCCCGTCGGGTGCCCACGCCACCCCCCAGACGGTGCCGGTGTGCCCGGTGAAGGTGCTGACGACTCCGGACGCCACGTTCCAGACCCGGACCGTCCCGTCGTCCGAGGCGGTCGCGATCCGGGACCCGCCGGCGGCCCACACCGCCGCGCGAAGCCCGCCGGTGTGCCCGGTGAACGCCTGTCGTTCGGCACCGCGGGGCAGTATCGACCAGACCCGGGCGGTGTGGTCGCTGGAGGCCGAGGCGAGCGCGGTGCCGTCGGGCGACCAGGCCACGCCCCACACGGCGTCCTCGTGACCACGCAGCGCGGCGACCTCCCGGGCGTCGCTGACGTCCCAGATCCGTACGGTCCGGTCGCTGGAGGCGGAGGCCAGCGACCGTCCGTCGGGTGACCAGGACACGTCCCAGACGAAATCGGTGTGCCCACGGATCAGCAGCAGTTGACGGCCGTCGGTGACGTCCCAGATCCGGATCGTCTGGTCGCCCGAGGCCGTGGCGAGCCGTCGCCCATCCGGGCACCACGACAGGCCCTCGATGAAGTCGGTGTGCCCCCGCAGCACGGTCTGCTGCTCACCGGTGGCGAAGTCCCACACGACGGCAGTGCGGTCGTGCGACGTTGAGGCGAGCAGAGTGCCGTCCGGCGACCAGGCGAGACCGTAGACGTCGCCGGTGTGCCCGCGCAGGGTCGCCGTGTGGTCGCCGGTGTCCGTCCGCCACACGTGGATGTGGTGGTCCTGTGCGCCTGCGGCGACGTGCTCGCCGTCCGGCGACCAGGCAATGCCACGGATCAGGTCGTCGGCGCCGTAGAGGGTCGGCGGCGGATCGTCCGCGCCCACCCGCCACAACTTGACCGTACGGTCCCGGGAACCGCTGGCGACGCGGCGCGAGTCGGGCGCCCAGGCGATGGCCTCCACCATGGCGTCGTGACCGGTGAACTCGGCGATTGCCTGGCCGGAGTCGGGGTCCCACACGCGGATGGAGTTGTCCCGGGAGCCGGTCGCGATCAGGCGGCCGTCCGGGGACCAGGCGATCGACCGTACGGTGTCGGTGTGCCCGGAGAGCACCCGTCGCAGGTGGCTGAAGGCGAGCGCGGACATGAGGGCGCGTTCGATCAACGGCGTGATGGGCGCCTCGGCGATCGCCGCGATGGAGAGCAGGATCGACAGCTCCGGGAACCGTTCGGCATTGGCGAGGACGTACCGGCCGATGTTCTCCGACACGCGACGCAGGAAGGCCAGGTCCCGGCGCTTCGACTGCTCGATGAGGGCCCGGACCACCTCGCTCGCCTGGCCGAGCGCCTCCAGGCCGGTGAGCCACTGCTCGGCCAGCACCAGCCGCTGCCCGGTCAGGAGGTAGTCGTCGCTGCGCCCGGAGTGCTGCCAGTCGGCGGCCCACCGCTCCAACTCGGAGCGCCGACGGAGGTGCTCGGCGCGCGTCTCGACCTCCTGCCGCAGCGGCGCCCAGAGTCGGAACAGCGACTCGTGCGCCACCTCCACGACCGGTTCGCCGTCCTGCACCTTGCTGACCAGCAGCCTCGCGTCGACGAAAGCGGCGACGGTACGGCGCTGCTCGGAGCTCAGCTCCGCCAGAGCTACCGGCCGTTTGGTCGCCTCGCTCGAGTCCAGCGAGACGAACCGCAGCAGGGTCGTCAGGATCGGGGCGATGCCGCCTTCCCCGCGTAGCTCGGTGACGACCTGGTCGGCCTGCCGGGTGAGTGCGCCACCGACCCCGCCGGTGGCGAGGTAGGCCTTCAGGCTCACCGCGGCTCCGGGCCGGACCTCGAAGAAGAGCTCCTGCAACAGGTACGCCAACAGCGGCAGCGCGTCGGTCGTGCCGACGTCGGCGATGATCCGGTTGACGACCAACGGCTCGAACGTCATGCCGGCGATCCGGGCCGGCTCCTCGATGATGGCGGTGAGGTACTCCGTCTTGATGGAACCGATCGCGACAGGGTTCTGGAACAGCGCCGCCATGTCGCTGTCGAGGAACTGCGCGAGGTATTCGATGCGCATGCTGGCGATCACCGACAAACGGCTGTCGGCGGCCAACAGGCGCTCGACGATCTCGAGGAACAGGTGCCGATCGCTCTCGCCGGAGAGCGTGAACAGCTCCTCCAACTGGTCGATCACCAGGAGCACGTGGCCGAACCGGCGTCCCATTCCTCGGCGGATCTCGGCGACGTAGTTCGCCGCGCTGGCCGGGTTCTCGCGTATCGCCCGGACGATGACCGGTATGGCGACCGGTTCCGGGAGCGCCTCGGTGATGGCCTTGGCCAGGTTCGTCACCGGTGCGCCGCCCGGGTTGATCGTGGGCAGGTTGATCCACCGCCGGGTCTTGAGCGTCGGAACGACACCTGCCTGCACCAGCGAGGACTTCCCGCCGCCGGACGCGCCAACCACCACCAGCAGCCGCTCCCGAGGGTCCGCCGAAGCGGCGAGCATCCGCCGGACGATGTCCGAGATCTGCTGGTCCCGACCGAAGAAGACGGCCGAGTCCTCCTCCCGGAAGGGCTCCAACCCCGGGTACGGCGGCCGGCGCGGGTCCCAGTCGGAGCGTTTCGCCTTGGGATTCGCCGCGACGTGCAGAACGACCTGCCCGACGACGAGGAGAACCACGATCACGACGAACGCCGGGATCGCCACAGACTGCAGGACCCGCAGGTAGGTGGGTGGTTCGCTCAGGTTCGTCAGGTAGTTGCCGATCAGACCGAGCAGGCTCGTGGCCAGAATCAGCGCGACATTGAGATACAGCGCGAGTGCACGTTGTCTCTTCACGCCGACTCCGAGTCCGACAGGACGTGCCCCAGAGGCGAACCCCGTGCCGCCGTCGTCAGTGCACGGGGAGCCGAGAATGCGTACGCCTCGCTCATGGTATCGCTTCGATGTCTCAGCGGCGCAAGGCGACATGTGTCGCCAAGCCGTCCCGGGCACCCTGGCCGACACCGGCACAACGTGGGCGGCGGACCGGCTCAGCGAGCGGGCCCGCCGTTGTGTCTGGTCCGGCAGCGCCGGCCAAAATCGGCCAGGAGAGCCAGGTCCAGTGGGCTGCGGGCGGTGTGCTGTTCGAAGTGCCATTGAACGCCGAGCACGAATCGGTGTGGCCGGTCGACGGCGATGGCTTCGATCACGCCGTCGGGCGCGACCGCTTCGATGTGGACGCCGGTCGGCAGCCGGTCGACGATCTGCGAGTGTTGGGAGTTGACCAGGAACTCCGCGTTGGGCGGCTGGCCGAGCAGAGTGGCGAGGTGGCCGCCGGGGGTGAGGGTGACCGGGTGGGCCGGGCCCCACCGGTCGTCGTTCTCATCGGGTAGCCGCCGGTGGCTACCGGTGGGGTCGGTCTCGCACAGCAGCCCGCCGCTGTGCACGGCGATCTCCTGCATCCCCCGGCAGCTGCCGAGCACCGGCAGGTCGGGCAGGTGGGCCGCGGCGGCGAGCAGCGCGCTGGCCACGGCATCGCGCGCAGGGTCGTAGGCGCGGTCGGGGTGGATCGGTGTGGCCGTGTCGAAACTGGCCGGATGCAGGAAGGACGGACCGCCGGGCAGCACGAGGCCGTCGAGGACCGACAGGATGGCGCCGGCATTGTCCGGCTCGGTGGCCGGGATCAGTACGGCGGCAACGTCGGCGTGCCGAGCGAGTTGGCGTACGACCGTCCTGTTGACGTGTGAGTAGGTGGTGCCGGTGGCGCTCTGGCTGGTACAGGCAAGCACGCCGACGACGGGTGTGCTGCCTGTTGGTGATCTCACGTGGTCAGCCTCTCGCCCCAGTGCGACACGCGACAAACGACCGTGACCACGCGGCGGCGGGCCACTCGCTGTCATCGATGCTCCCTCTATCCTCGGTGCGACGGGAGCAGATGGGAATACAGATGCGATCATCGCAATCCCGGAAGAGGCCAGATCCGCGGCGGCTGGCGGCGGACATTCTCCACGGCGACTCGGAACTACACGCGCAGAGGGAAGCGACGACGGATCGCGGGGCGTGGACCGTCGCTCGGCGGGCCGTCCTGTTCGATGACTACAGCGCGATCCGACTCATGGATCAGATCCCGTATCCGGACGGGTTTCAACTCAGAGCCCGGCTGCGAGCCGGAGGCGACGACATCATCGTTTCTCGGCCACGGCCACCAGCCGGATTCGACGAGTACTACTCGGGGCGCCTCGGGCTGGGTGATCCGGTCTGGTTGCACCCCGACTCCGCGACTGACCTGTGCTCGGCGGCTTGGAGCGACAGCCGTACGTCGGCGGCCCTGGTCGAGGCCGCTCGCGGCGGCGCATATCTGCATCCCTACCACGCGTCCGAGGCGGCGTGGCAGCTCGCTGATCGCCTGTCCCGTGCCGCCCGCCTGTCGGTGCCAGTGCTCGGGCCGCCTCCCCGGTTGTGTCAGTTGGCGAACGACAAGTCCTGGTTCCTCAGTACGGTCGCGGACCTGCTCGGCGCCGAGGCGATCCCCCGGCTGCGGGTGACGCGCCGCTTCGCCGACGTCCCGGCCGCAATCGAGGAGATCTCCCGACACTCGCCCAAACTCGCCGTACGGATACCGGATTCCGCCGGCGGTCTGGGCATGCGCGTCTTCGCCACCGACGTCCTGCGTCGACTCGACCGGCGGGCCCTCATCGCCTGGGCCGCCGACGTCTACCGCGACCTGGGTCTCCGAGATGACTCGGCCGTGCTGGTGACCAGCTGGGAGGAGACACTCGCCGCACCCAGCATCGAGGTGACGATAGCGCCGGGGGAGGCGGCGGCACCGACCTGCGGCCGGGTCATCGATCAGATCTTCACCGACGTCGATCGGTCCCAGTTCGGCGGCGGCGTCGCCGGCGCGCTTCCGCCCGAGATCGTGCGCCGCCTGCGCTCCCACGCTTCGACGATCGCGGTGCTCCTGCAAGCACTGGGATATCTCGGGCGTCTGTCGTTCGACTTCATCGTCACCGGCCGGTCCCTCGCGGACGCGGACGTTCGGGTCGTCGACTGCAATGCCAGGTGGAGCGGCGGCTCGGTGCTGGGGGCCATGTTGGACCGCCTCTTTCCCAACAGATCACAGCCGTACGCCTTCGGCGCCCTGCGGCATCCGCAGCTGCGTTCGATTCCGTTCGACGTCCTGATCGATCGTCTGGAAGGCAGGCTCTGGAATCCGTCCACCAGGCGCGGTGATCTGCTCGTGCACAACGTCGGTCATCTCGCGGCGTCCGGGCGTGCCGACATCGTGGTGCTCGCGGACAGCGCCGAAACGGCCCGGCACCGCCTGGCAAACCTGTCCCGCTCGGTGGCGGACGGCACCGCCGCGCTGTTGCTCGCGAAAGACGCGGGAGCTGGCCCGGCTACCTCTTGAGCAGTTCGATGAGCGCGATGGCCGGGCTTCTGCCGATCAGACGATTTCGACATGCCGTGGTGGGCGCACGAAACGCCGAACGGCGGCCCGCTGAATCAGTCGGGCCGCCGTTCGCAGAGTGTGGATCAGACCGGGCGGATGTTCTCCGCCTGCGGGCCCTTCTGGCCCTGGGTGATGTCGAACTCCACCTTCTGGTTCTCGTCGAGGCTGCGGAAGCCGCTCGCCGAGATCGCGGAGAAGTGGGCGAAGACATCGGCGCCGCCGTCGTCCGGGCTGATGAAGCCGAAACCCTTGTCGGCGTTGAACCACTTCACGGTGCCTGTAGTCATGTCTGCTCCTTCGCAGGCTGTTAGAGACCGCACTGTGCGGACCCTTACGCCGCTGCGTTGATTACCCGCGTCGAAACGACACGAAAAACGAAAAGCGCCTGGATGGGTTTCAGATGCCCCATCAGGCGCCGGAAAACGTCTAAGGAAATCAAAACTGCAACTGGGCTACCGTAGCACATGACTTGATCCATGGAGGTGAGCGGATCTGGTCACCCCTGCGCCGATGGCTGGGTCACCGGCACCGCCACGCCAGGATCAGGACGATTAGGTAACGGCTGCAGGGGCATCATGGCACGACGGCACGAGGGCCCTGTTTGGTCAGCCGCCCGGGCAGCGGGTGTCACCGCCGCTGTGTTCGACGCAGTGCCCCGGTGGGCCGGGCGTCGTCGCTGCCGCCGGCGGATCGAGGTCCCGGCCGGCGAGGACGGCGATCGGTACGGCGGGCACGGCGATCACGACGGTGAGCACCAGGAAGACGACTGTGGTGCGCACCCGCCGCAGTTGGTACGCGACGAGCGCGATGACTGCCGGCCCGGCGGTCGCGACCAACGCGGCGACCAGCAGGGCCACGCTCGCCCGACGTTCGAGGTCCTCGAACTCGCCGGACTGGTCGCCGTAGCTGACGCTCCACTGCTCCAGGAGGATGCCCACCCACCACACGGCCGCCGCGGTCAGCCCGCAGACCCAGACCAGCACCAGGAGCCCCACGATCGGACCACTTCGCCGACCTGTGTCGACCGCTCCAGACGTCATGCGGTTCAGCGTGGATGGCTCAACCCGGCCGGGCATGAGTCGGCGTACTCAGGCTTGCTCGCCGAGGACACGCGCGAACCTGACACCCGCACTGGGTCCTTCCTCCCCAGACCGGTTCAGGCGCCCTTCTCGCGGCCCCGTCCGGATCCAAGCGCAAGACCCCGCCCGCCCATCGACATCAGCGTGCACGTGATCGGGTTGCTGAGGCGGGTCCGGCCGGTCTGTCGTGGGTTCTTTTACAAGCGCTCGCCCGTCATGGTGCTGGCTCGGACGCTTCTAGTTGCCGGGGAGGGTCAGCCGCGCGTAGTCGGGTAGGGAGGTGAGTACTCGGCGCTGGCCGTTAGCGGGGTTGGCGGCGACCAGTTCGGCGCCGTGGGCGGTCCAGCGTTTCCTAGGGAGGACCAGATAACCGTGGGGACGGCCGCCGAACACGGCCGTCCCCAGGGGTGGTGCGATGTGGAGCGAGGATCAGCGGTTCGCGACCCCGCCGGTGGGGGCTGGCTGCACTCGCTCGAACCGCACCCGGCTCAGCCACCCCGGGAGGTCACTGAGTACGTACACCTCGCCGTTCACGTCGGTGCCGAACGCGGTCGGCTGGGTGGGGAAGGTGCCGATCTCAGCGGACTCGTAGCCACCCGTGGACTTGGGACGCACGGCGAACGCGCGGGTCGAGCAGTAGTCGCTCGCGATGTAGGTTCCCCGCGCCTCCGGGGTGGCGGACCCCCGGTACACCAGACCGCCGATGATGGAGCAGTTCTCCGTCATGTAGTGGTCGTATTCGACGACCGGGTCGGTAAGCCGCACACCCGGCCGGCACTGCGTCTCGTCGAAGACCGGCGTGCCCTCTCGGCAGGACCAGCCGAGGTTCGCGCCACGCTGCGACGGGCGGATGTGGTTGATCTCCTCGATCAGGCCCTGGCCGACATCACCGATCCACAGCGAGTTGTCGACCGGGTCGATGGAGAACTTCCACGGGTTGCGCAGCCCGTAGACCCAGATCTCTGGACGCGCGCCCTGCGTGCGGACGAACGGGTTGTCGAAGGGCACGCAGTAGGGCTTGCCCCCGCAGGAGCGGTTGACGTCGATCCGCAGAATCTTGCCGAGCAGGGTGCCGAGGTTCTGACCGGACTTGAACGGGTCATTCGCGTAGCCACCGTCGCCAAGGGACCAGTAGAGGTAGCCGTCGCGACCGAACGCCACCTGGCCGCCGTTGTGGTTGCCGTACTCGGCGTGCTCCTGAGTGAGCAGCACCTGCACCCGGTCGGGAGCGCCGATGGGCACCCGCGCCAGGGTCAGCGCGCCGGCCGGCAGGCTCGTGTAGGCCACGTAGAGCATCCCGGTTCGCGCGAAGTTCGGCGCAGGCGTGATGCCGAGCAGGCCGCGCTCGTTGTCCGACGTGTCGATCCGGGCCGTCAGGTCGAGCACCGGCTCGGCCGCCAGACCGGTGTCGGGGTGGTAGGCGCGGACGGTGCCGTTCTTCTCCGCGATCAGCATGCGGCCGTCCGGCAGTCCGGTGATTGCGATCGGACGCTGCAGACCGAAGGCCACCTGTTCGGATACCACGGTCAGCTCGGTCAGTGGCGCAGCGCGGGGGTGGGATCTGTCGGCCGCGGCGGTGCCAGCCATTGGCGCCGATGGCGCCAGGGACGCGGCCAGGGCCAGAACGATCAGCCCGGCCAGCATGGTGGCCGGGCGATAACGCCGTCGTGACATGTTCAGCTCCTCGGGCAGGTGGATTGGTGGCGGTCTGGGAGCGTTCCCACGATACATCGGCTGGGATCAATATCCAACCGACGTCTGGCGACTCCGACCGGCTACGCCTGGCGGCACCGGCCGGACCCGGTCCGTCGCGGGACCTCCGGAGCGGGTGACAACGGGCGGTAGGGTGAGTTACCGATCGATACGAACGGTGGTGCCGGTGAGTGTGGTCCAGGCGGGTGTCACCGCGACGACGACGTTGCTGGCGGTCCTGATCGGGGGGTGGCTCACCGTCCGGGCCCAGGACCGGCTGTGGCGGCGCGACCAGGATCGACAGTGGCGTGACATCCGGTTGAACGCGTACACCGACTTCATCGGCGCGGTCCGGGAGTACGTGGCCTTCGTCCTCAACCCGGCCGCCCGCATCACCGCGGTGCCGCGCCCGCGTGATCCGAGTGATCTCATGCCGTTCTTCGACGACGAGGGCAGCCGCTACCGGGAGCGGCTGGAGAGCACCAAGACCGCGCTTCGGCTGGTGGCCGGCCAGGTCGAGGTGGTGAGCGGTTCGTCGGAGCTGGTGCGCCAGGCCCGGCTCCTGGCCGCCACCCGGGCGGGCAGCGACGCCCAGGCGTTGCCCGCCGATCGGTTCGACGCCCTGTGGGAGGCCGAGCGCCGATTCATCGAGGTGGCCCGGGCCGAACTCGGCCTGCCCTCCGCATTCGTGACCTGACGCCGCCACGTGCCCGACTCGGGCATTCCCAACTCACATCAGGTGAGGGCTGACGCAACTCCGCTGGCTGCCGGCTCGTTGCTCACCAGGGGCGGGGACGGAGGCGGACGATGGCGGCGGGTCGGGGTGCCGAGCTGCTGCGTCCTCCCACCAGTTCAGGCCGCGCGACGTTCCTGGAGCTGTTCTTCGATCTGGCCTTCGTCGTGGCACTCACCCGGGTCTCGCAACGATTCGCCGGCTTGAGCGATGACACTGGCTGGGCGCTCGTCACAGGGTTCGGACGTACCCTGCTGCTCTTCCTGGCGCTCTGGCTGATCTGGTCGCACACCGCCTGGATCACCAGCCGCTACGAACCAGAGCAGCCGATCATTCAGGCCGTCGTGGTCGGCACCATGTTCGCCGGCCTGATCATGGCGGTGACGCTGCCGCGCGCCATGGAGGAGCGGGCACTGCCGTTCGTGGCCGCGTACCTGACGGTGATGGTGGTGCGGCCGCTGGTGGTCGCCGCCGCGCTGCGTGGCCATCCGCGACGGTTGGTGCCGTTCCGGCTTGCGGTGTGGGCTTCGGCGAGCGCGCCTCTGTGGCTGGCCGGCGCGTTGGGTCCGGACCGACTTCGCCTGCCGCTGTGGGCTGCCGCCCTCGCCGTCGACTACCTCGCCTGGTCCCTGGGCTGGCCGCTGCCGTGGCTCGGGGCCTCGAATGTGAGCCGCTGGCGGATCGCGGGGACTCACCTCGCCGACCGTTACCAGCAGGTGTTTCTCATCGCGCTCGGTGAGTCGATTCTGGTCATCGGCGTGGTTTTCAGCGGTACCGACTATTCCGCCGAGCGGGCAGCCGCCTTCGCGGTCGCGTTCGCCACCAGCGCGCTGCTCTGGCGGATCTACTTCCACCGCGCCGGTCTGCTGCTGTCCGATGCGCTGGACCGAGCGGTCATGCCCGGCCGGCTGGGCGCGGCGTCGGAACGGACGCACCTGCTGGTCGTGCTCAGCGTGCTCGTCACGTCGGTCGGCTACGAGCTGGTGATCGATCAGCCGTTCGGACAGCCGCGGCCCAGTTGGCTGCTGTTCGTGGTGGGCGGGCCCATGCTCTTCCTGGTCGCCCGTATGCGGCTGGAGTACGAGATCTTCGGCCGGGTCACCCAGCCCCGCGTGATCGGACTGGTGGCCCTGCTGGTGTTCACGCCGGCGTTGGCTCGTTGGACGCCGATGGTCGGGCTGAGCGTGGTGGCCGGAGTGCTGGCGCTGGTCGCGCTCCTCGACGCGCTGCGGAGCCGGGGACAGCCGGTGGAGGTTCCCGCCTCGCCGATCGGGCGGGGCGCACCCGAGGTTCGCGACTCCGAGGCGTGACCGCGCGGCCGTTGGCGGACCGACGACCACCTGGAGATGGCACCGCCGTCATTGCCTGCCCCGCCGCGTAAGACGGTGTCGTTGCGTGACTGTCGTGACTAGCCGGCGGACTCGCTCGACTGGCGCTCGGCATTGATCGACAGAAGGCCTTCGACGCCGCGCAGGAAGGTCTCGGACACCAATGCGGGGTCGAAGAGGCATCCGGCGGCCATGGCGCCGTCGCGGAGCATGACGAAGTGGCGGGCGGCGGGATCCGCCGTCTCCTGGTGGACCTGTGCCATGAGTGTGCTGAGCGTGTCCAGGAACCATTGCCGGTGGGCGATGATCTCCTGGCGTACCGGGTGTTCCGCGGCGGGATACTCCGCTGCGGCGTTCAGGAAGGCGCAGCCACGGAACCCGGGGGACTGGATGTTCTGTGCGATGGAGCCGGCAATGGCCAGGAGTGGGTCGACCGGCGACGAGTCGGTGGCGATGGCCGCGTCGACCGTGCTGCGCTCCATCTCGTGGACTTCCCGCAGGTAGGCGAGGATCAGATCGTCCTTGCTGGGGAAGTGCCGGTAGAACGTCGCCCGGGTCACCTTCGCCTCGGCGATGATCCGGTCGATGCCGACGGAATGGATGCCCTCCGAGTAGAAGAGCCTGGTCGCCGTGGCGAGGAGCCGGAGGCGCGCCTCAGAGGGCCGAGCGTCGGGTTTTCCGCGCGTCATCCCACCAGCTTAGCGGATAGAACGTTCGGTCTGATGGACCCGAACCGCCGCAGTTCGGCGGCGGCACGTCGATGGCGACAAGCGCGGGTGGATAGAACGGTCGGTCTTGACGGTGCGGGCTGAGCCTGTCATGCTCGGGGGGTAGAACGTTCGGTCTCCCTACCTCTCCGCTGAAAGGGTCACCCGTGACCACCATTGCTGCTCCGACCGGCATCTCCCAGACCGCGTCCGCACTGCGGCGGCTGTACTTCGTCCGCTTCGCGTTCGCCATCGTGTGGGCACTCGTGACGATCGCCACCGCCAAGGAGATCGGTCCGCTCGCGGTGGCGCTGTTCGTGCTCTACCCCTTGTTCGACGTGGGCGCCGCCATCTACGACCTCCGTTCGTCACGGACCACCGGCTCGCCGGCCCTGCTGTACGTGAACGTCGCGGTGAGCCTGATCGCGGCGGTCGGCGTCGGTGTCGCGGGCGCGTCCGGTGTTCCCGCCGTCCTGCGGGTCTGGGGCGCCTGGGCGATCGTCGCCGGGCTGGTCCAGTTGATCGTCGGTGTCACCCGACGGAAGATGGGCGGCCAGTGGCCGATGATCATCAGCGGCGGCATCTCCGTTCTCGCTGGTGGGTCCTTCATCGCCGGAGCCTCCGCAGACCACCCCTCGCTGACCAACGCGGCCGGCTACGCCATTCCCGGCGCCATCTTCTTCCTCATCGCCGCTGTCCGCCTCGGCCGTGCCGCGAAGGGCAACTGACATGACAACCATCGAGTACGACGTCGTCGTGATCGGTGCCGGTCCGGTCGGGGAGAACGTTGCCGACCGGGTCGTGCGGGGTGGGCTGACCGCGGCCATCGTCGAGCGGGAGTTGGTCGGTGGCGAGTGCTCGTACTGGGCCTGTATGCCGACCAAGGCGTTGCTGCGCAGCGCGTCCGCGTTGCGGGCGGCTCGACACCTGCCGGGTGCGCGTGAGGCAGTGACGGGAGACCTGGACGCGGCTGCGGTGCTGGCCCGGCGGGACTCCTTCGCGTCGCAGTGGCAGGACGACGGGCAGGTCTCGTGGCTGGAGTCGGCTGGCATCGCGCTGCACCGTGGTCATGGGCGGATCAGTTCCGCCCGGGTTGTCGAGGTGACCGGCGTCGACGGTGTCACGACGAGGCTGACGGCGCGGCACGCGGTGGTCGTCGCGACCGGCAGCAGCGCTCTGTTGCCGGATATCCCGGGTCTACGCGAGGCGGCGCCGTGGTCCAGCCGCGAGGCCGCGTCGGCCAAGTCGGTGCCCCGCCGGCTCGCCATCATCGGTGGTGGCGTGGTGGCGGCCGAGATGGCGACCGCGTTCGCCGCCCTGGGGTCGTCGGTGTCGGTGCTGGCCCGCGATGGGGTGTTGCCGTCGGCGGAGCCGTTCGCCGGTGAGCGGGTCACGGATTCGTTGCGCGAGGCCGGTGTGTCGGTACACCTCGGCGCGGAGGCCGTTTCCGTCAAGCGCGACGGCAGCGGAACCGTCCACATCGAGACCGCCTCCGGCGAGCGGGTCGAGGCTGACGAGGTGCTGGTGGCGGTTGGTCGTACGCCGAACACCCAGGACATCGGCCTCGACGGCATCGGGCTGGCGCCCGGTGCGTGGCTGGCGGTCGACGACACCCTGCGCGTCGTCGGCGGCGGGGAGTGGCTGTATGCCGCGGGCGACGTGAACCGGCGGGTGCTCCTGACCCATCAGGGCAAGTACCAGGCCCGGGCGGTGGGCGATGTGATCGTGGCCCGGGCGAAGGGTGCCACGGTCGAGGACGACCGATGGGGCCGGCACGTGGCGACGGCAGACGAACGTGCGGTGCCGCAGGTGGTCTTCACCGACCCGGAGATCGCGTCGGTGGGCTTGACGGCGGCCGCGGCCGAGGCGGCTGGGCTGCGGATCCGGGTCGTGGACTACGACCTGGGTGCGGTTGCCGGGTCCACGCTCCACGCCGATGGCTACCAGGGGCACGCCCGGATGGTCGTCGACGAGGACCGGAAGGTGATCGTCGGCTTCACTCTGGCCGGCCCGGACGTGGCGGAACTGATCCACGCCGCGACCATCGCCATCGTCGGTGAGGTCCCGCTGGACCGGTTGTGGCACGCGGTGCCGGCATACCCGACCATCAGCGAGGTGTGGCTGCGGCTGTTGGAGACATACGGCCGCTGACGGCGAACCGAGCACTCGTCCCGGCGCTGTCCGCGCCGGGACGAGAGCCAGGTGCCGATCGGGTGTCCGCGCATCCGGGTGGATGGATGTTTTCCCTGACCGGGGCCGGGATACTTGTCGCGCATGTTCGACGGTTTCGAGGACGAGCGGATCGACGTCGGGGAGGTGGAACTGCGGGTCCGGTATGCGGGACAGGGGCCGCCGGTCCTCCTCATTCACGGACATCCGCGTACGGGGTCGACGTGGCATCGAGTCGCGCCGCAGCTGGTTGATCGCGGGTTCACCGTCGTCTGTCCCGACATGCGTGGCTACGGGCAATCGGGCAAGGCGACGATCCGCGCGGACCACTCCCAGCAGTCCAAGCGGGTGGTCGCCGCGGACATGGTCCAGCTGATGGCTGAACTGGGCCACCCGACGTTCGCGACGGTCGGGCACGACCGTGGGTCGTACGTGGCGTTACGCCTGGCGCTGGACCATCCCGACGCGGTCAGTCACTTGGTGGTCATCGACGGTGTACCCATCAGCGAGGCCCTGGCCCGGTGCGACGCGAAGTTCGCCCATGACTGGTACCACTGGTTCTTCTTCGCCCAGCCAGACAAGCCAGAGCGCGCCATCGCCGCCGACCCCGACGCCTGGTACGCCACCAAGGCTCGGCCCGAGAGCATGGGCGCCGAGAACTACCAGGAGTTCCGGCAGGCCATCCACGACGCGGTCACCGTACGGGCGATGCTGGAGGACTACCGGGCCGGCCTCGGCGTTGACCGAGCGCACGAGGAAGCCGACCGGCGTGACGGCCGCACTGTCCGCTGCCCAACTCTGCTGCTGTGGTCGACCCGGGACGACCTGGAAGACCTGTACGGCGATCCGCTGGCCATCTGGCGCCCGTGGGCCCCCGATCTACGCGGCCACTCGATCGAGTCCGGCCACCACGTCGCCGAGGAGAACCCCGACGACCTGACCGCGGCGCTGCACCACTTCCTGTCCTGAGCCCCTCGCCCCGCCCGCCCACTGGAGGACCCACGCCGGTAGCCCACATCGCTGCGATCAACCGCGACAACCCGCGCCGGAACGCTGTCGCGTCGATGGCGACTACTGCGTGAGCATCAGCTGTCCGAGTTCCTGGGTGCATCGGGTGAGCGCGACGTAGAGGCCGTTCCAGCCGCGCGGTTCGGCGGCGATTCCCTGAGGGTCGATGAGGAGCGTCGCGTCCCATTCCAATCCCTTGGACTGGGTCGCGGTGAGCACCGGCACATCACCCAGCACGGCCAGGAGTGCGGAGATGCGGGCCGCGGGGGCGATGACGCCGACCGTGCCGCCGTGCCACCGTTGCTGCAACTGCCGCACCGCTTCGAGGGCGGCACCGGCAAGCTCAGCGGTCGTGATGGTGAGCTCCCACGGAACGATGCCGGAGGAGCGCACCGCTCGTGGCGGCGTGTTGTGGCTGCCAGCCTTTTTCAGGACCGGTTCGGTGAGGTCCATGACCTCGCGCGGGGTCCGGTAGCAGATGGTGAGTTCCGCGGCGGTCCAGCGGTCTGCGAAAACGGCCTGCACCGCTTGTGCCCAACTGGTGTGCCGGTGCGCTGCCTCGGCCTGGTCGATGTCGCCCACGGCGGTGATGGAGCGACTGGGACACCGCCGGAGGACCATCTGCCACTGCATCTCGGACAGCTCTTGCGCCTCGTCGATCACGACGTGGCCGTACACCCAGCCGCGCTGGCGGCGCGCCCGGTCGGCGACGAACTCGCCCTGTGGTTGCGGGGCGTCGACCTCGCCGAGCAGGTCGGCGAGGGCGTCGAGCAGAGGGATGTCGCTTGGTGCCCACGGGGCGGGCTCGGCCGCGACGGCGGTGATCTCCTCGGGGGACAGTCGCGGAGCGAACCGGGCCAGCAGGGCGCGGTCGGTCAGGAGGTCACCCAGCAGGGTTTCGGCGTCGCGGGTCGGCCACCATGCCTCGATGAACCGGGCGATCGTGGGGTCCTCGGCGATCCGACCACGCAGTTGCTCGATCTCCTCCTCGGAGAGCAACCCGTCGATGTCGCTGCCGGTGGACGTCCGGGCGGAGTGGTGCTCGTACCCCATGCCCCTGTCGACGCGGGCCAGGATGTCCTCGAACCCCTCCTCCATCTCGTCCATCAGCGCCTCGCGCTGCTCGGCCACGACATCGGCAAGGAGGTGGTGCAACTGCTCGGCGAACGCCGCGCGGGCACGGTGGTACGGGCGTCCCTGCACCGCCGAGGCCAGCGCCTGCGCCACGGTTGCGGCTGGAATGACGTAGAACTCGCCCTCCCAGCGCAGCTTCAGTTCGCGGGACCGGGGGAGCAGCGACGCGACGTAGCTCTCGAGCGCGGGCTGCCAGAGGGCACGGCCTTTGATCTCGGCGACGAGTCGGCTCTCGTCGCGACCCACCTGGATGTCGCTGAGCAGCGTGTCGCAGGTCGCCGAGACGACGGCGGTCTCACCGAGCGCGGGCAGCACCTGGGCGATGTACTGGAGGAACCGCGGCGAGGGGCCGAGGACCAGGACCGCCTGGTCGGCCATCTGCCGATGGGTGAACAGGAGGTACGCGACGCGGTGCAGAGCAACCACGGTCTTGCCGGTGCCCGGGCCGCCCTGGACGATCAGCGGGCCGGTCGCCTCCGCCCGGATGATGTCGTCCTGTTCGCGTTGCAGGGTGGAGATGGCTGTCGACATGTGCCCGGTGCGCCGCTGGTCGAGGGCGGCCAGTAGAGCGCCTTCGCCGACGAGTTCCGCCGTTGTGGTCCCGTCCAGCGGCTCGTCGTCCACGCCGACGACTGTCGATCCCGTCGTACGGATGTGCCGGCGCCGTGCCTGACCCTGAGGGTCGACGGCCGTCGCGGTGTAGAACGGCCGAGCTGCGGGAGCGCGCCAGTCCACCAGCAGCGGCTCATCGTCCTCGCCGTCGTTGCGGAGACCGACACGGCCCACGTGGCGCACGGTGCCGTCACGGCCGTCGAGGCGGCCGAAGACCAACCCTTCCCCTGCTCGCCGAAGCTCGTCGTACTGCCGGCGGAGCATGCGCTGCCGGGCCTGCTCCAACGCGTCCAGCGTCTCTGCCGAAAGTTCGGCCTGCAGGTGGTCGGCCAGCCTGTCGCGCCGGGCCGTGGCCACGTCCAGAAACGCCTGTTCCTCGGCGACCGCGGATCGACGCGCGGCACCCTCCGCGGTGGAGGTTGGCAGTTGGCCGTCCGGTGGTGCTTCGCTGACGTCGACAATGCCGCTGCTCAGAGCAGACTCCCGGTGCATTCGCAAATCCCCGTATCGGTGGAACCCTCGGCCCGGACGAGCCGCAGTGCATTCGGCGGCAAGCATAGGGTTGCTTTTCCCCATCGGCCAGGAAATCCGTCGGCAGAGATCGGAATCTCAATGCCTTGCAGTTCCGGGGTTGCTTGTGGCCTCACCAATTCGGATTCGCTTATTGACAGTCCGGTCTTTATCTGTTCTGCGGGCCCTCGCTCAGGTCAGCTCAACGTGAAGGTCGCGTCGTCGACGTCGAAGGCCGTGGTGCCGTTGCCGGCCGTCTCGCTGCCGACGAAGCTGACCGTCGCGGTCCGCTCGGTCGTCGCGGTTCCGCTCGACATGGCGTACTCCCGCCACTGCGCCCCGCCGTCGAAGGCCAGCGAGAACCTCGTCTTCGGGGGTATCCCGGTGACCGCCAGTCCGACGTTCAGATAGTCGCTTCGGCTGGTCTCCGTGGTGGTGGTCCGGACCCAGAAGCGGACCGTCAGGTCGCAGTTGGCCGGCACGGTGACGGTGGTGCGCAGCAGGTCGGTACGCGTCACGTCCAGTCCGGCGAAGGCGGCGTACGCGCGGCCGGTGTGTGCGGGTCGGGGCGCGTCGCCGAACACGACGATGCGGGGGCCGGCGGTCCAGCCGGTGGTGCCGCGCTCGAACCCGGGGTTCGGGTGGACCTGTCCGGTGCAGGGCGGGTCGGCCGCCAGCTGGCCGTGGGATGCGCCGGCCGTGGCCAGGAGCAGCAGGACCGCAGCCGAGGCGGTGGTGACGAATGCTCTCATTGGTTCTCCCCGCGTCAATACATTCGAGATGGTCAATGCGTATCGACCATGCGCGATGGACGTGGGCGCGTCAAGCCCTTCCCGAGGTCGGCCGCGCGACGGCGGCTGACCGGGGCGTGCCCGCGCTACCGGCGGCGGCGAGCGTCGGCCTCGGTGTCGAGCAGGTCGTTGAGCGTCAGCGCGGAGTTGATCAGTGAGAGGTGGCTGAACGCCTGGGGATAGTTGCCGATCTGCTCTCCGGTTGCGGCGATCTCCTCGGCGTAGAGGCCGAGGTGGTTGCTGAAGGTGAACATCTTCTCGAATGTGAGTCGGGCGTCGTCGAGACGGCCGGAACGGGCCAGCGCCTCGACGTACCAGAAGGTGCACATGTTGAAGGTGCCCTCGTGGCCGGGGAGACCGTCGGGGGAGTGGACCGGGTCGTACCGGTGGACCAGGCTGTCGGAGACCAGTTCGCGCTCGATCGCCTGCAGGGTGGACTGCCACAGGGGGTCGCTCGGCGTGACGAAACCGACCGCCGGCATGGCGAGCAGTGCCGCGTCCAGCACGGCCTCGTCGTACGCCTGCACGAAGGTGCCGCGGGCCCGGTCGTATCCGCGGGCCATGACCTGGTCGTAGATGCGGTTGCGTTGCTCGGTCCAGCAGGTCATGTCCCCGGGGCGGCCGGTGCGGGTGGCCAGCCGGATGGCCCGGTCCAGCGCGACCCAGGACATCACCCGGCCGAAGGTGTAGTTGCGGGGGTGGTGGCGGCTCTCCCAGATGCCGGCGTCGGGCTGGTCCCAGTTGTGGCAGAGCCAGTCGACGAGCCGGACGGTGCTCTTCCACACCTGGTGCGAGACGCGGATGCCCTGCTCGTCGGCGAGGTGCATGGCGTAGAGCGCCTCGCCGTGGATGTCGAGCTGGACCTGGTCGGCGGCGCCGTTGCCGATCCGCACCGGCCGGGAGCCGCGGTAGCCCTCCAGGTGGTCCAGCACCTCCTCGTGCAGGTCGGAGGAGCCGTCCACTCGGTACATGATCTTCAGGGGGTCCTGGTGGTCGCCGGCCTCGCGGATCCGCTCGTCCAGCCAGTTCATGTACCGGCTGACCTCCTCGGTGAAGCCGAGGCCGAGCAGCGCGTGCACCGAGAACGACGTGTCGCGTACCCAGGTGTAGCGGTAGTCCCAGTTACGGGTTCCGCCGACCAGTTCCGGCAGCGCGGCGGTGGGCGCGGCGATCATCGCGCCGGTGGGCGCGTACGTCATGAGTTTCAGCGTGATGGCGGAGCGCTCCACCATCTCCCGCCAACGGCCGGTGTAGCGGGAGCGTTCGAGCCAGCGTCGCCAGTAGTCCCGGGTCCACTCGAACATGCCCTGGATCTCTTCCGGCGGGATGACGCGTGGCTCGGTACCGCCCGTTTCCAGGACCACCCCGCCGGTGTCGCCCTCGTTCAGGGTGCCGTACGCGACGAGGTCACCGCCCTCGAGGTGGATGTCACCCTGTTCGGAGATCAACCGCCGCACCGGGTCGACCGGGTTGAACGTCAGCGTCGCCGACCGGCTGCGGAAGACGTAGCCGTTGTGGTGGCGTTCCAGCTGGTGCTCTTCGCGGGCGTAGTCGAACCGCGGCCGGCACTCCACCCGGAAGCGCATGCTGCCTCGGACCATGGTGACGGTGCGGACCAGGCGGTGCGCGTCGGTGGCCCGCTCGCCGGTGACCGGCATGAAGTCCATCACCTCGGCCACGCCGTCGGCGCTGATGAACCGGGTGATCAGGATGGGTGTGCCGGGGAGGTAGAGCTGCTTGGTCACGTACCGCACGTCGTGCGGCGCGATCTGGAAGTAGCCGCCCTTCTCCTTGTCCAGCAGCGCGGCGAAGATGCTCGGCGAGTCGAACCGCGGCGCGCAGAACCAGTCGACCGTCCCGTCACACGTCACCAACGCGGCGGTCTGCAGGTCGCCGATGAGCCCGTGATCCTCGATCGCCGGATAGCTGTCCACGTCTCTCCCCGGTTCGGCTGCGTCCTGCGCATCGAACCTAGGGGGAGAATTGTCGACTTAGGTGAGATTCATGTTCCGCCACCCTGTCGCGTGCCCCCACCCCGACGACTCCGGCCCGGACCGGCGCTCGCGGAGACGGGAGCGCTCGCCGGCCGGTGCCGCGCCCGGCCCGAGGGCGTCAGCGCTGCGGGCGGCAGGACGACCGGATGACCAGCTCGGTGGGGAGCCGGATGTGGGTGTCCCGCTCGACACCGGCGATCAGGTCGATGAGCAGGCGCAACGCCTCGGCCCCCATCCGCTGCAGCGGCTGCATGATGGTCGTCAGCGGCGGGTTGACCAGCGCCGACTCCGGGACGTTGTCGAAGCCGATCACCGACAGGTCGTCGGGCACCGACAGGCCCATGTCGCGGGCCACGGTCATCGTGGAGATCGCGGAGAGGTCGTTACCCGCGAAGATCGCGCTCGGCCGGTCGGTCAGGGCGAGAAGCTCCGCGGCCGTGCCGGCGGCGCTCTCGATCCGGAACCCGCCGACGCGGACGAGCCGCTCGTCCACCGGCACCCCGGCCTCGGCCATCGCACTGCGGAAGCCGGCCTCGCGCAGCTGCGCCGACTTCAGGTCGGTGCGGCCACTGATGTGCCCGATCCGCGTGTGGCCGAGGGACAGTAGGTAGTTGGTCGCCAGCACGGCGCCGGCGAAGTTGTCCGAATCGACGGTGGGCAGGTCGGACGGCCCCGTGTGCGGGTCGACGGCCACGACGTGGAAGCTGTGTTCGGTCTCGACCACGGTCGGCGTGACGATCACGGCGCCGTCGATGAGAGTGCCGGAGAGCCGGGCGAGCGAGCGCCGCTCCCACCCCACGGCGGCGCCCTCGCCGTCCCCGCTGGAGTAGGCCAGCAGCTGGTATCCGCTCCCCGCGACCTCCTGGGACGCCCCCTTGAGCAGCTCGGTGGAGAACGGCTCGAACTCGGCGACCAGGATGCCGAGCACGTTGGTGCGGTGGCTGCGCAGGCTCTGCGCCCCCAGGCTCGCCTCGTAGCCGAGCTCGTGGATGACCTGCTGGACGCGCTCCACGGTCGCCTGGGCCACGCCGTAGCGGCCGTTGACGACCTTCGACACGGTCGCGACCGAGACGCCGGCAGTACGTGCCACATCCGACATCTTGACGCGCTGCTGAAACACCACGTCGATGATGATAGGGCCCCGCCGGGGGTGCGTCGTCAGCGACTCGAAAACGTTATCGATACCGATTGACATCAAGTTACATGACTGTAAAACTTCGCCGCAGGCCGAGTACCGCGACTGACTAGTCGAGGAGACATCGATGGCAACGAAGCGGCGTGCGAGTGCCGTTCTGGCACTGTTAATGACAAGTGTTGTCGTCCTCGCCGGGTGTTCCGGCGGCGGCGAAGAGGCGGCCCCTCAGAGCGAGCTGTACAAGGACCCGGTGACCCTGACCTGGTGGCACAACGCCTCCCAGGACGGGCCCGGCAAGACCTACTGGGAGAAGGTCGCCAAGGACTTCTCCGCGCTCCACCCCACCGTCAAGATCGAGATCGAGGCGATCGAGACCAACCAGCTCCAGCGCACCCGGCTCCCTGCCGCGCTGCTGAGCAGCGACCCGCCGGACATCTTCCAGGCCTGGGGCGGTGGCGAGATGACCGAGCAGGTAGAGGCCGACTACCTCAAGGAGATCACCGACCAGACCAAGACCGAGGTCGGCGACATCGGCAGCGCCGCGGAGATCTGGCAGGTCAAGGGCAAGCAGTACGGCCTGCCGTTCCGGATGGGCATCGAGGGCATCTGGTACAACAAGGAAATGTTCGCCAAGGCGGGCATCTCGGCTCCGCCGACCACCTTCGAGGAACTCAACACCGCGGTCACCAAGCTCAAGGCGACCAACGTCATTCCGATCGCCGTGGGCGCCGGTGACAAGTGGCCGGCCGCGCACTGGTGGTACAACATGGCGCTGCGCGCCTGCTCGGTCGACGCCCTCAAGAAGGCCTCCGCGGAGAAGAACTTCGACGACCCGTGCTTCGTGAAGGCCGGCCAGGACCTGAAGACGTTCATCGACACCAAGCCGTTCCAGCCCAACTTCATCGCCACCCCGGGCCAGAACGACCCGACCAGCGCCAACGGCATGCTCGCCAACGGCAAGGCCGCGATGGAGCTCATGGGTGACTGGAACCGCGGCACGCTGGACACCGTCACCACGGACAAGGCGAAGCTCGCGTCGTTCCTCGGGTGGTTCCCGGTGCCGGCGATCTCCGGTTCCCCGGGCGACCCGAAGGCGGCTCTCGGCGGTGGCGACGGGTTCTCCTGCGCCAAGAACGCCCCGGCGGAGTGCGTCGAGTTCCTCAAGTACATCGTGAGCCCCGAGGTGCAGAAGGGCTACGCCGAGACCGGCACCGGCCTGCCTGTCGCCAAGGGCGCGGCGGACGCCGTGAAGGACCCCGCGTTGAAGTCCATCCTGGAGGCCACCTCCAGCGCGAGCTACGTCCAGCTCTGGCTGGACACGGCTTACGGCAGCACCGTCGGCAACGCGATGAACGACGCGATCGTCGCCATCTTCGCCGGCAACGGGACGCCTGAGAAGGTCGTCTCGGCAATGAAGGCGGCCGCAAGCAAGTGACCTCCGCCAACCAGATCCGTATGCCCGCCGGCGGCGCTTCCGCGTCGCCGGCGGGCCCCCACAGGGCCGGGCGCGACTCCGCCCGCCGAGCCGACAACCGCCGCAAGTGGTACGAGATCATCGGGCTCACCACGCCGGCCGTCCTGATCTACGTGATGTTCGTGCTGGTGCCGATGGGCTTCGCGGTCTACTACAGCCTGTTCCGGTGGAGAGGTGTCGGGCCTCCCACCGAGTTCGTCGGCCTGCGGAACTACACCCTCGCCTTCCAGGACCCGATCTTCCTCGACGCGTTGCGCAACAACGCCATCATCGTGTTCGGGTCGCTGCTGATCCAGGGCCCGATCGCCCTGGGCGTCGCCCTGCTGCTCAACCGCCGCTTCCGTGGGCGGGCGGTGTTCCGCCTGCTGGTGTTCGTGCCGTACGTGCTGGCCGAGGTCACCGTCGGCATCATGTGGAAGCTGCTGCTGACCGACCACGGCACTGTCGACGCTCTTATGCGGTCGCTGGGAATGGGCGGCCTGGTGCAGGCCTGGCTGGCGGACCTGGATGTGGTCATCTGGACCCTGCTGGCCATCCTCACCTGGAAATACGTCGGCTTCGCCATCATCCTGCTCCTCGCCGGACTGTCCAATGTGCCCGACGAGCTGACCGAGGCGGCGGCCATCGACGGCGCGAGCTGGTGGCAGATCCAACGACACGTCACGATCCCGCTGCTCGGCCCGACGATCCGGATCTGGATGTTCCTGTCCATGATCGGCTCGCTGCAGATCTTCGACATGATCTGGGTGACCTCGGTGCCCGCGGTGCGGTCCCTCGGCGCATCGGCCACCATGGCGACCTACATGGTGGACAACGGGTTCTTCGCCCGGCTCTGGGGTTACGGCAACGCCGTGGCGGTAATCCTGTTCGTCATCTCCTTCGTGGCGGCGCTGCTGTTCCAGCGGTTCCTGCTCCGCCGCGACATCGAGGGCGCCATCACCGGAAGGGCGAAGTGACGATGGCCGTGAACACGGTTCTCCCCCCGTCCACCGGGCGCCGTCAGGTGTCCTGGGGCACGCCGCTCACCTACGCGCTCGCCCTCGCGATCGCGGCGGTGTCGATCGCCCCGGTCATCTACGTCGTCATCGGTGGGTTCCGCACCACCCCGCAGATCGTCGCGGACCCGGCCGGCCTGCCCGACCCGTTCGTTTGGGACAACTACGCCAGGGTGCTGACCCAGAGCAACTTCTGGCAACAGGCGTTCAACAGCGCGGTCATCGCCCTCGGCACGACGCTGGCCGTGGTCGTGCTCGGGCTGGCCGCCGCGTTCGTGCTCGCCCGCTACCGCTTCCGCGGGCGGGAGGGGCTCTACACCTTCTTCACCCTCGGCCTGCTGTTTCCGGCCGGGGCGGCGATCCTGCCGCTCTACCTCATGTTGCGTGACCTGAACCTGATCAACTCCTACTACGCGGTGATCCTGCCGCAGGTCGCCTTCTCACTGCCACTGACGATCGTGATCCTGCGTCCCTTCCTCTCGGCCATCCCGAGAGAGTTGGAGGACGCCGCCGCCATCGATGGTGCGAGTCGGCTCGGCTTCCTCTGGCGCGTCGCGATGCCGCTGTCGCGGCCCGCGCTCGTCACCGTTGGCGTCCTGGCGTTCGTGGCGAGCTGGAACTCGTTCCTGCTGCCGCTGCTCGTGCTCAGCGACGTCAACCTGCACACGCTGCCGCTGGGCGTGCAGAACTTCTCCAGCCAGTACACCACCGACACGGCAGGCGTACTCGCCTTCACCTCGCTGGCGATGCTGCCGGCACTGCTCTTCTTCACGCTCGCGGAGAAGCAGATCGTCGGTGGCCTGCAGGGTGCGGTCAAGGGCTGAGCGGCAGCGGTACTGAGCACAACCACAGGAAGGCACAGCATGACTGAGGTCCACGCGGTGGTGGACGGGCCGGCGCCGGCTCAGGCAGGTCCGGGGCACGGCCGTCCGGACGGGCACGACGGCGGGGCGCGCCTACGCGATCTCCTCGGCCGGATGACGATCGAGGAGAAGATCGCCCAGCTCGTCGGCTTCTGGGAAAAGGAGGACGGCGAGGCGGTCGCACCGTTGCAGGGAGAGTTCGGCGACGCCTTCAAGCTCGAGGACTTCTCCCGGCACGGGCTCGGTCACCTCACCCGCGCCTACGGCACCCGTCCCCTGGACGCGGCGGAACGTGCGGCCTGGCTGTGGAAGTTCCAGCGGGACCTGGTCACCGGGACCCGCCTCGGCATCCCGGCGATCGTCCACGAGGAGTGCCTCACCGGGCTGTCCGCGTGGAAGGCGGCCACCTTCCCCACCCCACTGGCCTGGGGTGCGGCGTTCGACCCCGAACTGGTCGCCGAGATGGCCGCGGCGATCGGCGCCTCGATGCGGGCCCTGGGCGTCCACCAGGGGCTCTCTCCGGTGCTCGACGTGATCCGTGACCCCCGCTGGGGTCGGGTGGACGAGTGCATCGCCGAAGACCCGTACCTGGTCGGCACCATCGGCACGTCGTACGTGCGCGGCCTGCAGTCGCAGGGCGTGCACGCCACCCTCAAGCACTTCGCCGGCTACTCCGCCTCGCGCGCCGGACGCAACTTCGCTCCGGTGCACGTCGGCCGCCGGGAACTGGCCGACGTGCTGCTCCTCCCGTTCGAGATGGCGATCCTCGACGGCGACGCCCGCAGTGTCATGCACTCGTACGCCGAGATCGACGGGGTGCCCGTCGCCGCCGACCCGACGATGCTGACCGGCATCCTGCGGGATGAGTGGGGCTTCGACGGCACGGTGGTGGCCGACTACTACGGGGTCGCGTTCCTCAACCTGCTGCACCAGGTGGCGGGCGATCACGCGGACGCGGCCGGGCAGGCGTTGACCGCCGGTGTCGACGTCGAACTGCCGACCGGCGACGCCTATCTGACCCTGGGGGAGTCGGTGCGGGCGGGCAAGGTCGACGAGGCGCTCATCGACCGCGCGGTGCTGCGGGTGTTGCGGCAGAAGCAGGACCTCGGTCTGCTCGACGCGACCTTCAACGACGAGCCGCCCCCGGCGATCGACCTCGACTCGCCGGAGCACCGGTCGATCGCCCGCCGGCTCGCCGAGGAATCGATCGTGCTGGTCGCCAACCGGGACACGCTGCCGCTGCCGGCGGGGCGACGGGTGGCCGTCATCGGCCCGAACGCCGACCGGCAGGGTGCGCTCTTCGGGTGCTACTCATTCCTCAACCACGTCCTCGTCCAGCACCCCGGCGTGGAGACCGGCATCGAGGTGCCGACCGTGCTCGACGCCGTGCGGGCCGAGTTCGGCGGCGATCTCGTCGCCTGGGCGCGCGGCTGCGACGTGGACACCGACGACCGATCCGGCTTCGACGAGGCGGTCGCCACGGCCTCCGGAGCGGACGTCGCCGTGCTGGTCGTCGGCGACCACGCCGGCCTCTTCGGACGCGGCACGGTCGGCGAGGGCTGCGACCGGGACGACCTGGAGCTGCCCGGCGTCCAGCGCGAACTGGTCGAGGCGGTGCTGGCGACCGGCACACCTGTCGTCCTCGTGCTGCTCACCGGCCGGCCGTACGCGGTCGGCTGGGCGCTCTCGCGATGCGCGGCGGTGGTGCAGGCGTTCTTCCCGGGCGAGGAGGGCGCCGGGGCGATCGCGGGAGTGCTCTCCGGGCGGGTCAACCCGTCGGGCCGGCTGCCGGTCAGCCTGCCCAGGTCGGCCGGCGCGCAGCCGTACTCCTACCTGCACCCCACCCTCGGTGCGGGCAACGAGGTGACCAACCTGCCGGCGACGCCCGTGGCGCCGTTCGGCCACGGCCTGTCCTACACGACGTTCGCGTACGGCGACCTCACCGTGCCCGGCACGGTGCCCACCGACGGGGCGCTCGGGGTGACGGTGCGGGTGACGAACACCGGCGCGGTCGCCGGCGACGACGTGGTCCAGCTCTACGGTCGCGACCTGGTCGCCTCGGTGACCCGGCCGGTGGCGCAGCTGCTCGGCTACCGGCGAGTCCACCTGGAACCGGGCCAGTCCGTCACGGTCGAGCTGACAGTCCCCACCACCCGCCTGGCCTTCTCCGACCGGACGTTTACCCGCGTCGTGGAGCCCGGCGACGTCGAACTCTGGGTCGGCACCAGCGGGCGGCGGGACGCCCAGGCGTTGACCACGCTGGTCGGTGACACCGTTCCGGTCACCAACGCCTCGCCACGCTGGACCACCACCGACATCCGCTGAAAGGGCCGGTCCGCCGTCAGTCCTCGTGGACGTGTCGGCGGACCGGCCCCACTCGCGTGCCCCCAGGTGGAGATGTGCACACCTAGGCGTCGCGTCGGTGGAAGGTGTAGGCGGCGAGGGCCAGGGCACCGAGGGTCCAGCCGACCGTTGCGGCGGCGCCGCGGGACGGGTCGAGGGCCGCGGTGTCCGGTAGGTAAGCAGCGCTGGTGGCGGACCAGGTGCGGATCAGCGGTCCCGCGATGAAGTACAGACCGACCAACAGGATCACGGCGAGCACTGCGCGGCGCACGACGCTGGCGAATGCCGCCCCGAGCAGTGTGGTGAGCGTCAGGTACGCGGTTGCGGCCGGTGTCCACGTGGCCTCGCCGGCCGGCAACGCACTGGTGGCC
Source organism: Micromonospora sp. NPDC050784 (assembly GCF_044456765.1). Classification (NCBI taxonomy): domain Bacteria; kingdom Bacillati; phylum Actinomycetota; class Actinomycetes; order Micromonosporales; family Micromonosporaceae; genus Micromonospora; species Micromonospora sp. NPDC050784. Next base: position 90,668 of record NZ_JBITGG010000020.1, read on the forward strand.
GCCGTCGTGGCGGCTACCGGAAGCGTCACCACGGCCAGCGTGAGGGCCTTCACCGCCTGTAGAGGCAGCCGCCGGGGCGACGCGAGCAGTGTGGTGCGGATCTGGCCGCCCTCCTCGTACTCGGATGCGGCCGCCAGCACGCCGAGCACCAGGAAGCCGGCCTGGGTGTAGCTGAGTGGCGCCAGGGCGGCGTTGTCGCCGAGTGGCTCGCCGCGAGACTCGGCCACGCTGTACGCCCAGGTCAGTGCCAGGTGGGCGGTCCAGGTCAGCAGTACGGTCAGGCGCAGCGACGGCAGGGTCAGCAGTTTGCGTAGTTCCGCACGGGCGGTGGTCACACGTCCCGCCGGTGGAACAGGACCGCGCCGACCGCGAGTAACGCCACGACCCAGGCGGTCATCACCAGTCCGGCGGTCAGCGGGGAGATCTCCACGGGGAAGTCCGCGGCGCGGATGAACATCCGCGCCCCGACGATGTCCGGCAGGTAGGCGGCGAGGTCGGTGACCTTCGTCAGCAGGTACGACACCGAGACGACCGTGTTGTTGACGATCAGCAGTGTCAGCGGCACTATCCCGTTGCGAGTGATCAGCGTGATCGCGTAGGCCAGCAAGGCGGTCAGCGTCCAGTAGAGGATCGCGCCGGCGACTCGGGCCGCGGTGGGTGTCCGCGCGTGGTCGCCGTGCAGCACTCGGGCGAGGCTGAGTGCGGCGGCGGCGGTGACCGCCGCCTGTGCCGCGACGACAAGCACCAGTGCGGTGGTCTTCGCGGTGAGCAGACGCAGGCGGTCGGGGACGGCGGTGAGCGTCGTGGTGAGCTGGCGGGCGCCGGGGCTGTCCGGTCCGGTGGACGTGTATTCGCTGCTCACCACGATCACCCCGAGGATCATCGGACCGATAAGACCGAGGCCCAGGTCGCGTAGGCCCAGATCGGACGTGTCGGTGACGGTGCCGGCGGCGATCGCGCGGCGGGTGTACGGCGCGTTCAGCACGACGATCAGGGGTGCCGCCAGGGTGCCCAGCACCAGGGCGACCCAGGCCGTGGGCAGGCCGAGCAGCTTACGCAGCTCGGCGCGAACAAGGCTCACCATGATCCGCCAGCCTCGGTGGCGGTCAGCGCCAGGAAGGCGTCTTCGAGCGTGCGATGACCGCCGGTGACGTCGACGAGGCTGCCCTGGATCACGACCCGCCCCTTGTCGATCACGATGACGTCGTCGGCGATCTCGGCCAGTTCCCCCATCAGGTGGCTGGAGAGCAGGACGGTGCGGCCCTCCGCCGCGCTGTCCTTGAGGAACCCGCGGATCCAGCGGATCCCGGCCGGGTCGAGGCCGTTGACCGGTTCGTCCAGCACCAGCACCTCGGGGTCGCCGAGCAGGGCGGTGGCGAGCCCGAGCCGGCGGCTCATCCCGAGCGAGAAACGGCCGGCACGCTTGCGCGCGGCGCCCGTCAGGCCCACGATCTCGAGGACCTCGTCGGCGCGGGAATCGGGCAGCCCGTTGCTGGCGGCCACCCACCGCAGGTGGGCGCGGGCCTGGCGGGCCCGGTGCGCGCCGCTGCCGTCGAGCAGCGCGCCGACCGTTGTCAGCGGGCGGTCCAAGTTCCGGTACGGGCGCCCGCAGATCAGTGCAGTCCCGCTCTGTGGGCGGTCCAGGCCGAGCAGGATACGGAGCGTGGACGTCTTGCCGGCTCCGTTCGGCCCGAGGAAGCCGGTGACCCGGCCGGGCTGGGCCTCGAAGCTGACGTCGTACAGGATCTGCGTCCTGCTCCTGGTCTTGCTGACGCGTTCGATCGTGATCATGCGTCGAGTCAACCGGCGCGTCGGCCCTCGTACATCCGACCGTTCTCGGATTTCGACGGCCGGGTCGGGCCACGGACCGTCAGACCCTGGTCTGAGATCTACAGTCGGGGTGGTGAACGCCCATCCGCGCCCCTCCGGGCAGTCCAGGGCCGTGCCGGTTGTTGTCGTCGTGACCAGCGTGCTGGTGATGGCCATGTGTACGGTCGGCGCGCGCGGCCCGCTCGCGGTCGTCGTGCCGCCGCTGATCGCCGGCGGCGCTGTCGCCGCCGCGGTGTGGGCGGTGCGACGGTCACGCACCGACCGAACCGCCTACGAGTCCCGGTTGACCGCCTGGGCGGCGTCCGAGGCGGTGCTCGCCGAACGGCTGCGGATCGCCCGCGACCTGCACGACATCGTCTCGCACGGATTGGGTCTGATTACGGTCCGCGCGGCGGCCACCCGGCACCTACCCAAACCTGCCGAGGTGGAGGCGGCGCTCACCGACATCGAGGACGCGAGCCGGCACGCGACGGCCGAGTTGCGCCGCATGCTCACCGTCCTCCGTGAGCCGTCGGCCGCCAGCCGCCGTGCTCCGGTGGACAACCTCGACGACTTACCCGGCATCGTGCACGGGGCGTCGCTCGCGGGGCTTCGAACACGGCTGACGGTCGAGCCGCTCGGTTCGGTATCGCAGGGTGTACAGGTCGCCGTCTGCAAGACCGTGCGGGAGGCGCTCAGCAACGCGGCACGGTACGCGGGCCCGACAGACGTTCGGGTGCGGGTGTCTCGGGACGGAACGTACGTGGTGGCCACGGTTGCGGACGCCGGCCCGCAAGGTGACGGATGGCTGGCAACACCCGGTGCTGGGCACGGGTTGGCCGGGCTGCGGGAGCGGATCGGCAGTCTCGGCGGCACCCTGTCCGCGGAGCACGTCGACCAGGGCTTCCGCGTCACCGCGCGCATTCGGGACGGGGCAGCGTGAGCGGCATCCGGGTGCTGCTGGTAGACGACCAGGCGCTGCTCCGACACAGCCTCACCATGATCATCAACAACGAGCCGGACCTGGCCGTCGTCGGTGAGGCCGGCGATGGAGCACACGCCGTGGCGCAGGCCCGGACCACCCGCCCCGACGTCATCCTGATGGACGTGCGGATGCCGCACCTCGACGGCCTCAAGGCCACCCGCCGCATCTGTGCCGACCCCGCGCTGTCCGCCGCCCGCGTGCTGGTTCTGAGCATGTTCGAACTCGACGAGTACGTGTACGAGGCGCTGCACGCCGGCGCGTCCGGCTTCCTGCTGAAGGACTCTCGCCCGGAGGAGCTGATCGAGGCGATCCGCCGGACCCACCGAGGTGAATCGCTGTTCGCGCCGTCGATCCTCACCCGGCTCGTGGCGCACTACGTCGCTGCGCCGTACCCGGACCGGCCGACAGCGGCGCTGCGCGGGCTGACCGGCCGGGAGGTCGAGGTGCTGACACTGATCGGCGGCGGCCTGTCGAACGACGAGATCGCAACTGCCCTGGTGATCTCCGTGAAGACGGTGAAGACGCACATCACGCACCTGCTGGCGAAGCTGGCCGTACGAGATCGGGCACAGTTGGTCATCGCGGCTTTCGACGCGGGGCTGGTGCGGCCGCGTCACTGAGATTGAGCGTCGCGGTCTGCGTCGCGCGTTCGCTGTCGCCGCCGAGATACCTATTCGTCCGCCCGATCGTGGTGCGGCCCGAGCTGGCTGATCTCGTACCCGTCGGGGTAGCTCCTGGCCCTGATCCCGTCGGCGAACAACGCCGTCGTCCGTGGCGCCCCGAACCACCGCTGCAACCGCGAGCGCGTCTTCAAGGCCAGGTGCAGCCCCGCCCGGACCGGCCAGGCCGGCGTGCCGACCCGCGTTGCCCGTCGCAGCGGCGCGTCGTACATGGCGCTGACCAGTGCGTTTCCCAGTGGCGCGAGCACTCGGGGGAGCCGGGTGAGCATCAGCATGCGAGTGGCGCGTTCGATGGCCGCCGCGTCGTCGTTGGGCCGCAGGTGAGCCGCGTCGTGTGCGTCGAACCAGGTCTCGAACTCGTCGTACGACCCGGGGATGTCGGTGATGCCCATCCGCCGGCCGAGCTCCCGGTAGAAGAGGTACGTGGCCTGACGTTCGTGGCAGCAGGGTTGGCGCCAGCCGTACTCCTGCAACCACCGGGTGGGGACCACGACCAGGCAGCCGAGGACGTAGCGGAAGTCATCGTTGCTGATGTCGTATGGACGGTGGATTTGGTTGACGCGCCGCAACGCCTCACGGCCCCGCGGCTGGTCGAAGCCGTTGAGCACCATCTCGTACATCAGGAGGCCGGTGTCGTCGATCCGCTTCTGGGTGCGTTCGGTCAACTCGCCGGTGGCGGTGTGCACCCTGGCGATGGCGGGGACGGAGAAGGACCTGTTGAAGGCGAGGTTGAGCCCGAGCTTCAGGTCCCAGGGAAACTCGTAGCGCAGCATCGTCTGGTAGATGGCCAGGTAGTCGCGCTCCGGGTCGAGAGCGCGGGTCCGGGTCAGGTTGGCGTAGCGGCCTCTCATCGGCGGGCGTCTCCAGCGGTGGGATGCGGGGTGGCCGGTTCCCGGGTCGCGGCGATCGTCTGGGCCACCACCGGCGAGCGGGCGTAGACCTCGGTGACCAGCGTCAACCAGGCGACCTCACCGGCGTAGCCGCCGTCCGGGCGGTGCAGCTCGTCGGCGGGTTGCGGGACCGCGGCCACCAGACCGGCGCCGTGGCGACGCAGGGCGCAGGCCAGGTGGGCGGCCTCGACTGATGCCTGCCGCTCCTCGGCGGTCAGCCCGGCTCGCTCGGCGAACTGTGCGGCCAGCGCCGTCACACTGATATCCATGTACGGGCGCAGCGCCAGGCGGCCGTCGCGGATCTCGGCCACCCGGCGGGTCAGCGCGTAGTCGGTGTCGCGGACGGCTGCCCGGCGTCGGCGCAGGGTGGGGTCAAGTTCGAGTTCGGGAAGGGCCGCGATGAGGTCACGCCAGAGCGGTTCGAGTCGTCGGTAGGAGTGGTAGTCCTCCCACCGTCGCGTGATCTTGAGGGTGGGCCCCCACGCCGGCATGGTGAGGCCGATCGTGATGAGCAGAGCGCCGATGGTCACCAGGACCGCGGCGATCTGTCGCTCGCCGACCGGTTGGTAGCCGGCCCAGTAGGCGACGAGATACCCGATCTTGTTGGTGCTGTAGAGCAGCGCGAAGGCGGCCCCGACTGCGGTGATGCGGAGGCCACGTCGCAACCAGGGTCGTCCGCAGATCTTCGCGAAGCTCCAGCACAGCCGGGTGATGTCGAAGCAGTAGGCGAAGAAGCCGAGCATCAGGAAGATCAGCAGGTAGGCGGTCACGACGGGGTCGGTGGCGTACTCGACCGTCAGGAGCACCGGCTCGTCGTAGGTGAGGGTGTAGGCGAACAGGCCGACCATGACGAGGAACGCGCACGCGGTGACCCAGATCCACCTGCGGGCCCGGGCGGTGGCCGTCGCCGGGGGAAGCGCGAAGTGCAGGAGCATGATCTCGGCGTTCGCCGAGATGGCCAGCGCGCCGGCGTGGGCCATCACCTTGGCCAGGTTGGGTAGCCCGGACACCTCGTCGATCGCGGTCGCGACGGGCGGGATGGCGACCGTGATCCCGGCGGCGAACGCGCCGAGACCGAAGCAGATCGCGCGGCGGGCCTGGCTGGGGTGCCGGCGTTGGAGCCGCACCATGTAGCCGAGGGCGATCCAGCCGACCGCGGCGCATACCGCGTAGAGGACGGTGTCCATTCCGGCGCTACCAGTGGGGATGTTCGAGTGAGTGCCGCAGCCGGCCGTACAGCTCGACGTCCCGGCCGGTCAACGGCGCGTCGTCCACGTCGCTGCGGTTGCCGCGGACCCGCCGCAGGAGCAGTGAGCCGATCATCTCGGCCTCGCGTTCCTCGGCCGCGGCGTAGTTGCTGCGACCGAGACTGCGCTGGACCAGCTGCGGGTCGAGGTCCGGTAGTAACAGGCGGGAGGCGTCCGCGTCCAGCACCTCGGTCGCCCGGTGGCCGGCGAGCAGGTGACCCAACTCGTGACCGATGATCAGCAACTGGTGCAGCGGCGAGGTGTCCTGCTCGAAGAAGATGGCGTCGAAGTCACGGGTTGGTACGCACATCCCGCACACGGTCTGTGCCGGCAGCTTGATCGGCACCAGGTGGATCGGCCGGCCACGCCGTTCGGCGAGGACGTCGCACAGCTTGCGGATGTCGAAGGGCTCGGGCACCTCAAGCTCGGCAACGATCCGCTCGCAGCGCCTGCGTAGTCGGTGCAACTTCACGTCAGCGTTCTCCCGCTCGTCGGTGTACTCCCACCGAAGGATCTGCACGGCTAGCCGCGATCGGCCGGCGCGGAACTGGTCGTGCCGGCGCCGACACCTGCCGCCACGGCTCGCAAGCGGGCCACCATCTGCTCGATGAGCATGGTGTCCGTCGCGGAGAGCCCGTTGTCGGCCAGCACCTGGCGCAGCGCCACCTGCTTGACGTCCATCCGGCGCAGCTCGTTGAGCAGCGTGATCTGGTCCGCTGTTCGTCGTGCTGCCGCGTCGTCGACGAAGTAGCCCGAGTTGACTCCGAAGGCGGCGGCCAGGGCACGGACGTGTGAGGTACGGGGATCGCTGGCCACGCCTCGGCGCAACTCTCCGATGTAGGCGGCGCTGATCGTCACGCCCGTCTCGGCCGCCACCTCGTTGATCTTGTCGGCGATCTCCCGGTTGGTGTACCTGCGCCCGGACTCGTCGGAGTCGCTGAGCTCGTCGGGCGTCGGGCGGATCTTGTCGAAGAGGTACTCCAGCCTCGCGGCCAGCGTGTCGAGGGGTGGCAGCTCCTGCTCTTCAGGCCAATCGTCAACCATGGTTCTTCACCCTCCAGCCGCCTAAACGACAGTGTCGCAGATACGCCGCGAGGCAAAACAGATGTTGACACGTGCACGGAACGTGAGCGTATGCTCGCTCCTGTTTGGAGCAACGTGCGTTGAGCGTGAACCCGATCGGCTCAACACCCGTTGCGCGCCGGATGAGCGTGTGGTCCGGCCGGCCGAACCCGGGAAGTCATCGGTGGGAGGGGTTAGCTCCGCAAGGAGCAACGGGGGCCTCTCCCGCGGCGTGGCTCGCGCGTCGGTTCGGTGGCGGCAGACCACACCTACCCGGTCGCCGCTTGTTGGTGGGGGGTCGCTGGGCCGCTCCGGCAGAGGACAAGTTCTTCTGCCGGCGGCCCAGCGACAGTGGCGCCGGACGGTCACCCGGTAGCCGGCTCAGTTGTCAGGATCCTCGGCCGGGCCGTGCCCACTCATCCAGGTGACGGTGGCCAGCCGGGCGCCGAGTAACCGCCGCGCCCTGGCGACCTGACGCGCGTTCGCGTTGACCAGCACGGGCTGCTGCGCGGCGCTGAGGATGGGCAGATCCGACAGGGAGTCGCTGTAGGCCACCTGCCACGGTGGCGTCACCCCCTGAACGGCGAGCTGCGCCATCTTGGTCGCCCCGTGGTTGTGCACGATCAGTCGCGGCCCACGAATGCGCGAGGCCACGAGCTCGACCCCGGCGAGGTCGATCGCGTCGAGCACCGCGCGCGCCAGGGTGTGCTCGCACGCGGTCACCACGATGACCCGGTCGCCTGCGGCCAGGTGGGTACGGATCATCCGTAGACCGGGCGAGATGATCCGCCCCGGCTCCGCACCGAGGTCCGCGCCGAAGCGTTCGAGCTCTGCCCGCAGCTCGTCCGCGTTCCAGCCCAACAAGCCGATCCGGCTGATCCACCGCGCCGCCCACGGACGGAGGGCGGGAACGACGGCGATGGGCGCGAGGAGAACGAGCAGGACGACGGCGAGCGGCAGCCGAGAACCCGCGAAGGCAGTGCGTCGCAGGAACAGCCCGAAGGCGTCGCCGCGCAGCAGCACACCGTCGAAATCGACGATCACGGTGCCGGGGGCCGGTGCCCTCACGGGTTTCACCGACCCCGGTGCCACGGGCGGTGCGCCATCAGCCGAGTGTACGGGCGGCCGGGTGGGTCAGGTCGGCTTGGCCGCGGCCGGCAGCACCGCGATGAGGTCGAGCACCTCACCGGCGCGGGCCGGGCCGAAGGCGTCGGTGAGGATGGCCGTGAACGCCTCGTCGCCAAGTCCGGCCCGCAGTTCGCGCAGCGCGTTGAGATCGAGCGCCGCGTTCGTCGACCCGATCTGGCGGTCGATGACCAGTGCCTCGACGATCAGCGGGATGCCCTCCGCCGGGTGGCCCTGCTCGACGCGAAGCTGCCCGATCGCCACCTGGTCCAGCGCCACCTCCTCCCAGTTGCCCTGCTCGCGGTCGATCCGCAGGCAGGTCCGGTAGCACCGCTCGGCCAGGGCCTGGTCGCCGCGCAGGCCGGCGACCCGGCCCAGGTGGAAGGTGCTGTTGGAGACGCCCGACCGGTTCCCCAGCCGTTCCTTGATCGCGATCGAGCGGCGGTAGAACCCGTCCGCGCCCGCGAGGTCCTCCTGTTCCTCGCAGACCCGGCCGAGCTGGTGCAGGACGATGGCCTGGTTGGTCTCGTGTCGCAACGCGCGGTAGACCTCCAGCGCCTGCTCGTAGCGGGACCGGGCCTCGGCGAGCTGGCGGGTCTCCAGCGCCACCATGCCGAGATCCTCGTGGCACTTGGCGACCCCCGCCTGGTAGCCGGCGGCGGCGCAGATCGGCAGTGCCCGCAGGAGGCACATCCGGGCGGTGCCGAATTCGCCCGCCTGGGCGGCGGCGATGGCGAGCAGGACGTATCCGCTGCCGAGCGGGGTCGGGTGGGAACCGTCAAATCGGAACCGCAGGTAGGCTTCGACCCGGTCGGCCACGTACGCCGCCTGCTCCGGGTCGAGGTGTCGGGCCAGCACGTCGGCGAAGGCCGCGCCCAGTTCCAGGCGCTGCACGGCCAGCCACTCCAGGGCCGACTGGTGCGGCGGCACGTCGTCCCCGCCGAGCGCGCCCAGGGTGTGCGGCACCGCCTCGGCGACCCGGCCGAGAACGGTCCGGACGCCGCCGACCAGTTCGTCGCAACGGCGCAGCAGCCGGGCCTCGCCGAGCGCCGCGACGATCGTCCGGGCGCGAGCGAAGCAGCTCTCGGCGAATTCGAGGTCGCCGAGGTCGCGAGCGAGGTGACCGAGCAGCAGCGTGCACTCCGCGATGTGGCCGTTACTGCCGACCTCCTCGAAGATCTTCAAGGCGGCCCGGACCCGGGACTCGGCGGTGTCGTACGCGAACTGGGCGAGAGCGATCCGTCCGAGCATCACCAACCCGCTGCCCTGCTGCACCCGGACGCCCAACCGCCCGTAGGTGGTGATGGCCACCTGGATGCACTGCTCAGCCTTCACGAAGTCCCGGGCTTCGAAGGCGAGCATGCCGATCTGGTGGTGAGCCGCCGCGATCCCGTCCAGGTCGTCGAGTTCCCGGGCGATCGCCAGCTCGTCGAGGTAGCGCGTCATGGCCAGCTCGGGGTCGCCGTTGCTGCGGGCGATGCCGGCGAGTTGGTGCAGCGATCGGGAGACCGCCCCGCGGTCGCCGAGCCGGCTCAGGATCGTCATTGCCTCCTGGTACAGCTGGTCCGCTGTCGCCAGGTCGCCCCGGTCGCCGGCCACCAGGCCCAACTGGTGCAGGAGCTTGCCGACCCCGCTCTCATCGCCGAGCTCCCGGTAGACGGCAAGCGCCGCCTCGTAGCGTTCCGTCGCCTGCGGGTACTCGCCCCGGTTGAGGTGCACGTCGCCGAGCCCTTTGAGGAAGCTCGCCGCGCGCGCGGAGCCCGGCGGCGCCATCGGCAGCAGCTCACGCCAGATCTTCTCCTCCCAGGCCCAGTGCCCGGCCGCGTGCAACTCCTGGCAGGCCAACTCCGAGTAGGCGACGACCTCGTCGGTGTCACCCGCCGCCAGGTGGTGGTACCGCGCCTCGACGACCCGACGGATGAACTCGTGCTGGTCCCTCGTGGACCGGGCCCGCCAGCCCCAGTACCGGCCGGCCCGGCGATGCGAGTCGACCACCGCGTCGCGGCCCGCTATCCGCAGCAGGCTCGCCGCCGTCCACCTGTGCACCAGATGGCCCCCGGTCACCGGGGCGAGCAGCCCCAGCTGCGACAGCGTCTCGACCGACTCGTCCAGCCCCGCGGGCTCCGGTGGTGGGTCGCCGCCGTCCGTCGGGTCGGCGAGCTGCCAGGCGAGGCCGGTCCGGTCTACCGGGGTGCGGTACACCGCCGCGCCGAGCAGCAACCGGCGGGCTGCCGGGACGGCCTCCAGGCGGGCGAGCAGCCGGGGCAGCAGCACGTCCTCGGCGGCCAGCGCGCCGGCCTCGGCCAGCGGCGTGCCGTCCTCCGCCGGCCCGGCGTCCCGGCCGCCGCCGGCCGCCGCCAGCCGGCTGGCCACCTCGTCGGATCGGGCGTGGCCGCCGCGCAGCAGGCCGTCGAGGTATTCCAGCGCGCGCGGGTGACCACCCAGCCGGTGCCACATCCGTTGCTGTTCCGCCGGCGTCAGCCGGCCGACGCCCGGCAGCCGCCAGAGCAGCTTGCGGGTCTCCTGCCAGGAGAGTGGGCCGAGATGGCAGGTTTCGAGACCGGCGACCGGGAACGGGTGCCGGCTGGTCACCACCAGCTCGTACCGGGCCGCCCAGGCGGCGAGGAACGCGGCCAGGTCCGCGTCGGCCAACCGGTGCTCGGCGTCCAGGGCGTCCTCGGCGTTGTCGAGGACGAGCAGGAGCGGCGGGCCAACGGTGCCGATCGTCGCCAGTCGTCGTCGCCAGTCGTGGCCCGGCTCGGCGAGGGCGACGAGGAGCTGCCGCAGCGGGTCGTCGGGAGCCGACCCGGCGCAGCGGATCTCCACCTGGCGGCGCAGCTCGTCGAGGATCCCGTCGACGGTGGCGTCGCCGTGGGTCGCCACGACGATGCCGCCGGCGTCGCGGAACCGCTGCGCGAGTTCCGCGGCGAGACTCGTCTTGCCGATTCCGCCGATGCCGTGCACGAGCACCCGCAGTTGTCCCCGGGACAGTCGGCGCAGGAGCTCACGGCGGCCCACGAAGTCCGTGGGCGCGCGCACCACGCCGTCCCCGACGACCGACTGCTCGGTCGGCGCGGCGATGCCCCCGCTGTCGCGTCCGCCGGCCAGCCGCAGCCCGTGGTCGGCCAGGAACAGCGTCGGCATCCACCACTCGGCGGCGGTCGGGGCCAGTTCGCGGCGTACGGCGGAGACCTCCGCGAGTAGCTCCGGCTCGCTCCGGGCGGCCAACCGCTCGTAGAGCCGAGCGCAGAACTCGATGGTGTACGCGTCGCTGACCGTCCCGTTCATCGCCAGCACCGCCGGTGCACCGTGGGCCAGCAGCGCGCCGGCCAGCCCGGGCAGTTCCCGTTGGTCCGGCCGGGCGGTGGAGCAGCCGGCGAGCACGATCAACGGCACGGTCCGGTCGGGTGGCAGCACCTCGGCCAGGAACCGTGCGGCGTCCACGCGGTCCTCCGCGCCGGTGGGGGTCTCCAGCAGCAGCGCGCCGGGGCGCGCGTGACTGGAGACGTGCAGGATGTGGAACGGCTCCTCGGCGAGGGCCGCCCGGATCGCGTCGGCGCTGCCCCACTCCAGGACGCGCACCCGCACCCCGTGCCGGTGCCCGGGTTCCACCGCGCCGAGGATCCGCCCGAGTTCCCGTTCGTGGTCCAGCAGCGGCTGGGTGGAGTCGTCCGGGCTCGCGATCGCCGCGAGCATCCGCAGCGGGCCGTCCACCCGGACCGTGGGTACCGGTGTGTCCGGGCCGGTCCGGAAGACGTCGACGTCGGGGTGCAGTGCCAGCGGCAGCTCCTCGCCGGGCAGCACCAGGGTCTCCCAGGGCAGGTCGGCCAGGGCCGGGTCGATGACCTCGATGCCGAGCCGGTGCCGGCCGGGCCGGGCCAGCTCCGCGCGCAGGGCCGGGCCGGGGGCGTCGAGGAAGCGGCGGCCGAGCGCGACGCCTACCTCGTACGACAGCTCCACCGAGGGGTTGCCGCGCAGCCGCCAGAGCAGGTCGGCGGTGCGTTGGTCGGCCAGGCCCACCGGGCGCCGCCACCGCTCGCCTCGGACGGCCAGGACCACGCCGGTCGCGCTGACGGTCAACCGGATCAAAGAGGCCCCCCGCTGTCGCCGGCGGACGACCCGACGCCGGGGCGGATTGCCGGACTGACCGATACTGTATCCATGGCTGACGATCCTGAGGAGCTTGCGCAGGTCAACGCCGTGCGGATCAACGACAGCGGCGAGCTGGAGTTCTTCGACGGCCAGCGCTGGGTGCCGTACACCGATCTGCCCGACGACGAGAACGGCCCACTGGGTGTCGTCTTCCGCGACGATCCCCGATGACCGCGGAGTCGCCGACCAGCGGCGCAGGGCTGGACGCGCTGCCGTCCCCGTTGGACTCGGTCGCGGACAGCCGGGCCGCGGCACGGTGGATCATCTCCTCGGCCGGCGCGGTGGGCGCGCTGCTGCTCGGTGGTGGCCCGCTGATCGCCGCCGGCAAGGTCACCGACTGGATCCACGCCATGTGGGCGGGCGGCGGTCTGCTGGTGGCGCTGCTCGGCGTCGCCTGGGCGATCTGGCGGACCAGCGAGGTGCTCGTCCCGCCGATGACCACGCCGGCGTCGCTCACCGGGCCGGAGCTGCGCGGTCTGCGCGAGCGGCTGGAGGCCGAGCCCTGGTACCACTTCGGCGGGTACGCCGGTGACGTCGACGGCCTGCTGCGGCACCGCCGGATCGCCGCGGAGATCACCGGCCGCCTGTCGACGGCCCCGCCGCAGGAGCGGGAGGTCCTGCGGGAAGGGCTTGCCACCGCGCGTCGCAACATCGCCCGGACCGACCCGTACCTGCGGTGGCTGCTCGCCACCGCGCACGCCTGGCAGGTCCGGGAGGCGTTGCGCCGGGCCCGCCGGCAGACCTTCCTGGCCGCCGCGCTGGTGGTGGTCGGGGCGGTGGTGTTCATCGCCGCCACCGCTGGGTAGCGCGCCGCCACGTCGGGCCACGACGGCAGCGGCGCGCCATCAGCCGTCGCTCAGTACGGATATCCGGGGATGTTGAGTCGCACGCTGTACAGCCCGGAGTCGCCCCACGGGCCCGACGTGACGTAGAGGGTCTGCCGGTCGGGGCCGCCGAACGCCACGTTTGTCGTGCCGGTGTTGCCGGGCCGGATCGTGCCGAGCTGGGTGCCCGTGGGGGAGTAGACGTGGACCAGGGAGTCGCCGCCCGAGGTCCAGTACACGTTGCCGGCGCAGTCGATCGTGCCGCCGTCCGGGCCGCCGATGTAGTTCACGAAAACGCTGCGGGCGCCGATGCTGCCGTCGGGCTGGACCGCGTACTTGTAGATCTTGTTCTCGGAGTAGGCGCCCACGTACAGCGCGGACCCGTCCGGGGAGAGCGAGATGCCGTTGGGTTGGCGCAACCGGTCGTCCACCAGCGACACCTGCCCGTTGGAGACGCGGAAGACGCTGGTACGCCCGCTCATCTGGTCGGCGCGGTTGCCGCGCTGGAAGTTGGGGTCGGTGAAGTAGACGACGCCGTCGGAACGGACCGCGACGTCGTTCGGCGAGTTGAACGCCCGGCCCTGGTAGTTCGCCGCGACGGTGCCGCGGACCCGGTCGCTCAGCCGGTACGTGGAAACGCTGCGCTGGTCGTGGGTTGCCGCGACGAGTTGTTGGGCGTCGGCGCTGAGCGCCAGCCCGTTGCTGCCGGCGTTGGCGATGAACGTGTCGAAGGTCGCCGGCGATGTGAACCGGCGGATCGTCGACGGCTGGACGTTGTACGGACCGGTGCCGGCCGCCATGTCGGACAGCAGCAGGTAGCCGCCGTCGGCGACCCAGACCGGCCCTTCGAGGAAGGTGAACCCGCCCTGGATTCGCGGGGCCGTCAGGGTGCTGGCCGGCAGCGGTGGGCCGTAGCTGGCTCCCGTCGGGCAGACCCCGGGCGGTGCGCCGGGCGGGCCGGCGAGGGTGACGTGAGCGCTAACATGCGCAGCGTCGACGGCAGCACCGGCGGGCAGTGTGGTGGCGCTGACCGCGAGGCACAGGCCGGCCAGTGCGGCAATGGTGGGACGCCAGGTCATCGAATACTCCAATCGGCGTCGAGGGTGGCGATGGCCGGCGTGCGAGGTCGGTGGCTGGCACGGCGTGAGGGCGGGCCGTCGATGTGGGTATTCGGGAGCCTAGGTTATGAACTGGCGACCCGCAGCAGTCTTTCGCCGTTTCTTCCGGCCCCGGATCAAGAGCGAACGCAAAGACGCTGCTCAATGCCGAACAGTGCTGGAAAATCCTTCCGGTACGACCACAGTGGATGGACCGGCGGTGGCTCGGGGCGTCGGGCACCGACGGCAGGGAATAGGGTTGGGCCATGAGTGGCCTGCTCAGTGGTGCCCGAACCGCGGTGAATCCCCTCCGTCAGCTCACGATCGACCAGCTCCGGCAGCGAACGAGCCTCAAGTGGCGGGAGTACCCCGACGACGTTCTGCCGCTCTGGGTGGCCGAGATGGACGTGCCGCTGGCCGAGCCGGTCGCGCGAGCGATCACCGACGCCGTCGCGCGCGGCGACACCGGATACACCGCCGGCACGGCCTACCCGCAGGCGTTGGCCGAGTTCGCCGCCCGGCGGTGGGGTTGGGACGGGCTGGCCGTGGAGCGCACCAGGCTGGTACCCGACGTGATGCACGGCGTCGTCGAGGCGCTGCGCCTGGTCACCGAACCGGGGGACGCGGTGGTCGTCAACTGCCCGGTCTACCCGCCGTTCTACGAGTCCGTGGCGCACGCCGACCGCCGGATAGTGGAGGCGCCGCTCGGCGAGGACCTGCGGATCGACCCCGGCACGCTGGAGGACGCGTTCCGGCGGGCTCGGACCGGTGGACGGCCGGCGGCGTACCTGCTCTGCAGCCCGCACAACCCGACCGGCGTCGTGCACACCGCGGCCGAGTTGACCGCCGTCGCCGGTCTGGCCGAGCGGCACGGGGTGCGGGTGGTCGCCGACGAGATCCATGCTCCGGTGGTGGCTGGGGGAGCGCGGTTCGTGCCGTACCTCTCGGTGCCCGGCACGGAGAACGGCCTGTCGCTGATGTCCGCCTCCAAGGGGTGGAACCTGGCCGGCCTGCGCGGTGGGCTCCTCGTCGCCGGCCCGGCCGCGGCCAAAGACCTCGCCCGGGTCCCGATCGGGGTCAGCGTCAGCACCAGCCACCTCGGCGTGATAGCCCACACCGCTGCCTTTCGCGACGGCGGCGAGTGGCTCGACGCCCTGTTGACCGGCCTGGACGACAACCGGCGGCTCCTCGCCGCGCTGCTCACCGAGCACCTGCCAGCCATCCGCTACCACCCCGGTCCGGCCACCTGTTTGGCCTGGCTGGACTGCCGCGCCCTCGGCCTCGGTGACGACCCGGCCACCGTGTTCCTCGACCGCGGCCGGGTGGCGCTCAACCCCGGCTCGGCGTTCGGCACCGGCGGTGGCGGGCACGTGCGACTGAACCTCGCCACCGCGCCGGAGCTCGTCACCGAGGCGGTCCGCCGGATGGCCAGCGCCGTCGGCTGAGACCGGAACGGGGCTGCACACCCCCCGACTCGGCCGAGTGGTCCGGCTTCCGACCGTACTTCGACGGCAACGCAACCCGATGGGCGTCCGGTCCCGTCGAGCTTGCGGAGGAGGGAGCCTCGATGGTGGATGCCGAGGGTGAGTTCGTGGAGTACGTCTCCGCGCGACTGCCGAGCCTGCATCGGACCGCGTTCCTGATGTGCGGCGACGCCCATCTGGCCGACGACGTGGTGCAGCAGACGATCACGGCGCTCTACGTGAACTGGCGCCGGGTCAGCCGGGCCGACAACGTCGACGCGTACGTACACCGGATGCTGGTGCACAAGCTGGTCGATGAGAAGCGGTTGAGCTGGACGAAGGTCCGGCTGCTGGGGTCGGTGCCTGAGCCGGAGCGCTCGCCGGTGACGCCGCAGGACGACCTGGCCGAGCGGGACAGCCTGCTCGCCGCGCTCGCCCGCCTCCCGCGCGGCCAGCGCACCGTGCTGGTCCTGCGGTTCCTGTGCGACCTGTCGCTGACCGACACGGCCGCCGCGATGGGCTGCTCCGAAGGCAACGTGAAGGCGCAGACGGCTCGGGCGCTGGCGGCCGTTCGCCAGGTGCTTGACGTCACCGAGATGTCAGTGAGGAGTCCGAAATGACCACGGTGGACGACCAGCGGATCGCCGCGCTGCTGCGGTCGGTGCCGGTTCCCGAGCCGCGGGTCGACGTGATCCGGGCGGTCCGCGATGGCCGGCGACGCCGCCAGCGTCACCGCGTCGGCGGGATCGCCGCGCTGACGGTGCTGGCCGGGGTCGGCGTCGTGGGTGCCGTTGAGGTCGGAGGGACCGCCAACGCGCCGGCGCCGACCACGCCGGCGCTCGCGGTGTCACCTGCCGAAACCGGGTCGGCCGCTCCGCGCCCGCCGGTCACCTGCCAGGCGTCGTGGTTGTCGCAGCCCATCGACGGCCCGGTCGCGGTGGCCAACAGGGTCGACCCCACCGGGCGGCACATCGTCGGCGACATCGGAACCGGGCAGGAGGACGGGCGGGTCGTGCTGTGGACCAACGGCCGGCCGGTCGTCCTGCCGGCGGCCGCGCGGCACGCGGCGGCGGTCAACGCCAGCGGCCAGGTGGTCGGCACCAACGGAGACGGCACCGGGTGGGTGTACCGGGACGGGAAGCTGCGCTTCCTGGCCACCCCGCCCGGCTACGACGCGGTGCTCGTCCACGCGGTCAACGGCCGGGGCGACATCGTCGGGACCGCCCGCAGGTCCGACGACTCACACCACGCCGTGCTGTGGTCGACGGACCACCCACAGCAGTACCGGCTGCTCGGTCAGCGCGGATCGTCGGCGACCGGGATCACCGAGGACGGCACGATCGTCGGCACGATGGGCGAACTGCCCTACCGGTGGACGCCGCAGGGCGTCGGGGCGGCGCTGGCGGTGCCCGACGGCTACCCGCGTGCGTCGGTCGACTCGGCGCACGGCGACTGGGCGATCGGCATGGTTCCCGGCGGCCAACAGGGCGGCGCCGTGCAGATGCTGCCGGTGCGGTGGAACCTCGCCACCGGCGCGGTGAACCTGTTGCCCTTCCCCGGGGCGGCCGGCATCGCGGCCAATGGAGACCTGCTGGTCACCGACGGTGCGCCGCTGGTGGTGGCCTCGGACGGCACCTCCCGTCGGTTGCCGGGCCGACCCGAGGTCCGGGCCACCGAGGCCGGCACGTACACGGCCGAGGGGATCAGCGACGACGGTCTGACGGTGGTCGGGGCCGTCTACGAGAACCAGGCGTACCGGCCGCTGGCGTGGCGCTGCGTTCGCTGAGGAGTTCAGCCAGAACTCCACCACGCGGCTCGCCGGGAGCGTGCTGCGGCTGCTGGCGCGGGTCGGCGACGACTGGGCCGCCTTACCTGGTGGTGGATCGGCGCGGCGCCCAGCTGCCCACGGCGCTGGCGATCAGGAGTATCGCCGCTGGTAGGAACGCGCCACCGATGCCCAGCCCGAGCAGCAGGCCCCATCCGGTGATGACGAACGCGGCCCCCAGATCGGCGACCAGGGCCAGCCGACCGGCCCGCTGCGCGAGAACGGGCAGCAGTGCCGCGACCACGGGAACGCCGAGCAGATAGCTGGCCGCGACGCCCGAGTCGTCCACGGTGAGGGGAGCCAGCGCGGCGGCCACCAGCACGGTGATCGCCAGGGCCGACCATCTGAGCACCGACCGGGCGTCGGCCGGCTTACGGACCAGGACCACGAGACCAACGAGCAGGACGCCGACGAGGGCGCCGATGGTCGCCAGACCAATCATTATGCTCTCCTCGACCGCCGCGGGTGGCGCCTTCATCGAAGACGGCAGATCGTCGCCGCTGCCTCCCACGATACGGCTGCTGGGGTCAGCTGCGGGAAATTCCGCGTCCGGGCCGTGCGGAGCACGCGGCGGGGGTGGCGACGTCCGATGGCGCCGAGGCCGGTCGGCTCGCTACCGCCGCGCCGCTGTCTGGAGGATGCCGTTGAGGGCCTCCTCGAACAGAAGCTCGTCATCCCATCGGGTGTCGTCGAGGTGGCCAGAGGCATCGAGAGTCGGATAGGCGTCGGCGCGCGCGACGATATGGGCCCGGGCAGCCGCCCGGGTTTCGGGCGCCCCGGTCCGTCGCCAGGTGGCTTCCGTGAGCGAGGCGCCGATGACGTAGTTGGCCAGCAGGCGCGTGGTCACCGCGAGGTGAAGGCCGCTGCAGCCGCCGCGTACCAGCGCCGATTGCAGGAACTCAGTGCGGGCCAGGACGTTGGGACCGAGCATGGGGCGCCCGACGAGCCCTGGCGCCCAGGGGTGGTCGAGCATGGCACCGCGCCAGGCACGAGCGAGGAGGCGGATGTCCTCCAGCCAGTTGTCGCTGGCGTCCGGAACCGGTACGTCGCCGAAGATCTGGTCGACGGCCAGGTCCAGCACGTCGTCCTTCGTCCGCACGTGCCAGTACAACGCGGTCGCCGTCACGTCGAGCCGCTGCGCGAGGCAGCGCATCGTCAGGCCCTCGGCACCAAGCTCGTCAAGCACGATCACCGCCGCGTCCACAATGCGCTCGATGCTCAGTGGCGGCTTGCGCCGCGCCCGCGACGGCACCGCACGCAGCCATACCGGCGGTGCGGTGCCGTTGTCTCGCGCCATCGACGGCGAGGTGGACATACCGGGCTCGACGGTGGTCATGGAGCCATCCTAAACACGTGGACAGGCTATTTAACGACGGTAAGGTGGATGTCCGTACGTAAGTTGTGCTGACGGTTGGCAAGGAGGTTCCGGCATGCCTCTCCTGCGAGTTCACCTCGACACTGACCGGACCACCGCCCGTCGGGTGCTGCAACTGCACCAGGAGGGCAGGTTCCATCACGAGTCGCGTGAGGCGGCCCGGGAGCAGGTGTGGCGCCAGGGCCGCACCCCGTTCGGCGACCCGGTCTTCGTCGGCATCACGAACGGGCGCCGCAACGTGCAGCTGCTCTACGACGTCGAGGTTTATTCGGACACGACGGGTTGAGCGGACGTCAGCCGGCGTCCAGGACCTCCCGCAGCCGCACGGCGAACTCCTCGGGCTTGCCCGCGTAGCCGAACTCGCCACTGAGGAACCCGCCGTGGTGGCTCGGGAACACCACGGCCTCCTGACCGAGCAGCGCCGCGAGTCCCAGGGCGGTGCGAGCGGTGTACGTCCCGGCCGACTCCTCGCCGACCGCGACCACGATCCGGGTGGGCGCGGCGGTGAGCACACCCGCGTCGGGACGATAGTCGGTGATCGCCCACGAGCTCTTCGACAGCAGCGGATCGTCGCGGCTGCCGTCGTCGTCGGCGGGCATGCCGAACATCGCAGGGTCGGGGGTGGGCTGGGCGAAGTAGGCATCGGTGAACTCGCCCTGCCAGGACGTCATCGCGATGAACGCGGCCATCCCGGCACCCGAGCCCTTCGCCTGGTACGCCTCGTAGAAGCCGGCTCGGGCGCGCTCGGCGGCAGAGGCGTCGGGGAGCACGGCGTTGATCGGCGGCTCGTGCGCCACCAGGGTGGCGACGTCGCCGGGGTGGGTGGCGACCAGTTCGAGTGCGGTCACCGCGCCGCCGCTGCTGGCGAACACGTCCACCGGACCGACGTCGAGCGCCTCGACGAGCGCGTGCAGGTCGGCGGCCTGCTGCTGCGGCGTATGGTCGGACCGACCGTCCTTGCGGACGCTGCGGCCCAGGCCACGCGGGTCGTAGGTGAGGACCGTGCGGTCCGTGAAGTGCGGGGCGAGGGCGGTGAAGCCCTCCGCCGCCATCGGCTGGCCGATCATGAGCAGCGCGCGTCGGGCGCCAGTGGGAGGTAGCGGACCGCGGACGTCGTAGACCAGGTCGACGCCGGGAATGACCAGGGTGTGCGTCTGGATGTCCTGCATCCGATGAGACTACGGCCGGCCGACCGGAGTCGTCGTGCCTTGCGGGCGGCGAGCCACCCGGTTCTTCGAGACGACGCGCGCGCGTCGACCCGGGCGGGGCGAGGGTCCGGGGTTACCGATCGGTGGCGCGGCGGATGGTCGCGGCCAGCTGCGACGAGTCGTGGCCGGGCTCGACTCCGTCGACGAGAATCACCTCGCCGGTGAGGTGCCTCGTCCGCAAGGGCTTGATCTCCTGATAGTCGCTGGACTGGTACCAGGAGCGGGCCCGGGCCAGGTCGGGAAACTCGATGACGATCACGTCGCCGGGCCAGTCGCCCTCCAGGACGTCGATGGCACCGCCGTGGACGATGAACCGGCCCGCGAAAGGCGCGAGGGTGGCGTCGATTCGCTCCAGGTACGTCAGCACCTCGGCGTGCACGGGTGCCTTGCGGAGGTGCGCGAGCGCGTACGCGGTCATGATTGCCTGTCCTTTGCGTCTGGTCTTCTGCCCCGGGTCGCGGTGGCGGCAGGCGGCGTGGGCCGCCGCGTCGCGGCGCCGGATCGGTGGTGTCGGAAGCACTATTTCCGCTGTCCTGGTGGGCTGTCGATTACCTCGCAGGTAATGGCCCGGGTGCCGACGCGGAATTAGGGTCGGTGAGTGATGATCTCGACCCGGCCGGGACGACCAGTGGGGGAACTGCTGCGGGACTGGCGCCGAACTCGCGGCATGAGCCAGCTCGACCTGTCGATCGAGGCGGGAGTGTCGACCCGGCATCTGAGCTTCGTCGAGACCGGCCGGTCCCGGCCGAGCCCCGACCTCATCCTGCGGCTGGCCGAACACCTGGAGATGCCGCTGGCCGAGCGCAACACGGTGCTGCTGGCCGGCGGCTACGCGCCCGCCTACCCCCGCCACGAACTCAGCGACCCCGAGCTGGCACCGGTACGCGCCGCCGTACGGCAGATCCTCGACGGTCACCGTCCGTACCCCGCGCTGCTCGTGGACGAGCACTGGCACCTCGTCGACGCCAACCCTGCCGTCGCCCTGTTCACCATGGACGCGCAGCCGTACCTGCTCACCCCACCGATCAACGTGCTGCGCCTCAGCCTGCACCCCGACGGTCTGGCACCGCGCATCGTCAACCTGCCCGAGTGGCGTGCCCACCTGCTGAAACGGCTGCACCAGCAGGCGACGTCAACCAACGACCCGATCCTGTACGACCTGCACGAGGAGCTTCGCGGCTATCCCGGTGGCGACGTCGACACGACACCGGTCGGCGATGCCCTCTCCCGTGTTCTCGTCCCGCTGCGATACCGGCACGGTGACCAGGAGCTGTCCTTCGTCAGCACCACGACCCTCTTCGGCACGCCGCGCGATGTCACAGTCGCCGGGTTGGCCGTCGAGGCGTTCTTTCCCGCTGACTCGGCGACCACGCAAGCCCTCCGAGCCCGTGCCGATAGTGACTCGGCTGCCGCCCGTCACCCCGCAGGCGGCCGCTGACGGAGCGCGTCGTCGATGATGCCGGGGATCCGCCGGGCCACTCCCGCGAGGAGATCCGCGACCTGGACGCGCGGATCGTCGCGGGAGTCGACCACCACCAGCCCGGCCAGGGGCGACACCCCGTTCGGCAGTGCCCCGGCCCGGTCGAGGCCGGCCGCCGGCGCGTCGCCGTTGTCGGCCAACACCCGCTGGAGACGGGTCAGCCGGTCGGCCGTCAGGGCGCTCTGCTCGTCGTGGGTCACCAGCACCTGCCGCCGGCCGCCGCTCCAGGACAGGACCGTCTCCGCCAGCGCCGGCAACAGCGGTTCCAGCGGGGGAGGGACCGTGCGGTCGTCGACGTCGAGCCTGGCCACCACGGACCGCACGTGACTCGGGCGAAGACCGTCGAGGACGGCATCGGCCACCGCGCCGAGCCCGTGCCGCCGTAGCGCGTCGCGGGCCTGGAAGAACCGCCGCACCGTCTGGTCGACCGGAAGCCGCCGCTTCATCCGGACCAGATCGACGAACGCCGACAGGAAGGCGTCCCAGTCGCCTCCGGTCGAGCGTCCGGCCTCGTGCAGGGCGAGAGCGGCCTGATGGTGCTCGCGAGCGAGGCGGGTGCCCGCCGCGTACGACGGCTCGGTCAGCAGGAAGTCGACGATCCGGGTGACGAGGAAGAACTCCTTGTCGATGAGGTGGACGTGCGCACGGCCGGCCAGCGCCGCCAGGAACCACTCCAGCGCCTCGTCCGCGCCCGAGCCGCGCAGGAACCGCCCGGACTTGAGTTCGTGCGGTGCGAACCGGAACCCGGACCGCAGGGCGGTGATGAGCGCGATGGCCTCGTCGAGGGTCAGGTCGACGCTCGCGTGCGTGATCACCGGGGCGGTCGAGTGCAGCAGGTTCGTGCCCGAGAATCCCGACTCGTCGCAGGCGATCTCCACGACGGCTCCGACGACCGCCGCGCCGCCCGGCGGTAGTCCACCTTGAAGCGGCGACCTCATCCCCGAGCTCCCGCCATGCCGCCCATGGTCACCCGTATGGCGGCGGAGAACAACCCGATTGCGTACGGGAGCCGCTGTGCTCAATGCCCGATGATCGGTGCATGAACGCGGCGACCTGGCGGGTGGTGGGGCGGTCGGTCCCCGGACCGATGGCTCTGGCGGTGTGGCTGCTGGTGACGGTGCCGGCCCCGCTGGTCTTCTTCGAGTGGACGCACCGGTGGGAGGAGAACGCCAGGGTCGGCGCGGCGTTGTGGTGGACCGTGGGGGCGGCACCCGTCCTCGCGGCCGTGGTGGCAGCGCGGCGTCCCGGTCCGCGTCGTGCCGGGCGGACCCTGGTCGCGGCGGTGGTCGCGGTCACGCTGGTCAGCGCGGTGTTCGTGGGTACGACGTTGGCGGTCTACCGGTGGGTCATCCCGCTCACCGGGTCGGCGCCGTGGCGGGACGTCCTGGTCGGGAGCGTTCTGCTGGCCGCCTGCGGCGCGACGGTCGGCCACCTGCTCGGCCGAGGTCGGGAGCGGCCGGGGCCCGTGCCGACCCGACGTGGCTTCGTCGCCGGGGCGATCGTCGCCGTGGTGGGCGCCCTGCTCGGGCAGACGACGGTCCAGCTCGGTGCGGAGGGCAGCACAGAATGGCAGGACTGGGTCGAGTACGGGGCGGTCGGACCGTATGCGGCCTCGGCCAGCCAGTCGGGCGAGCTGAGGCTGCCGGCGGCCGGCCGGTACGCGGTCTTCGCCGTGGGTTCTGCGCCGCGAGATCCGGACTGCCAGGTCACCGGCGTCGACCAGGTGGTCGTGTCGGCGACGGTGGTCACCATCGCGCCGGGCGACTACGGGGGCGACTACGCCTCGTACGCCTGGGTCGCCTCCTTCGACGTGCCCGTGCCCGGCGCCTATTCGTTGTCCTGCCGAACCTGGGACCAGCAGGCGTCGTACACCGTCGGGATGATCCCGCGGATCCGCGGTGCGGTGGGCGCGCTGATCCACTGGCCGCTGATCGCGGTCTGGTTGCTCGGTGCCATCCCTGGCCTGCTGATCGTCGCGAACACCGGTCGGCGCCGTGCCGAGCGGCAGTCAGCACGCGATGCCACGGCGGCTCCCTGACGCGGACCGATCCGGGAGGGGATCGTACATCTGATGTATGTCCATCCGGGTGCGTGGTCGTGGGCGTCGATCTCGCGAATCGCGGCGCTGCGCCGCGTCGATTCGCTGCTGCTCACCAGTCCCTGCGTCTTGCTGACCGGCCGGATGGGCATCGTGCCCACCCTTCGATCGACCGTTGCCTATTCTGTGGCTCCGGAGTAACCTTCCCGAAACACATCAGATGTCTGGCTCGCCAAGGCCTGCGTCGGCCTGCTCCAGCGGGGTCCCGGTTGGCCCCACCAAGCGGATCCCCATGTCGAGTCCCATAGTTGTCACGCTTCGGGGTGGCCGGACTGGTCACCGTTTGGAGGATCGATGTCAGACCTGACCCGACGGCAAGCCCTCAAGATCGGCGCAGCCGGCGCGGGCGGCGCTATCCTGCCGGTGCCGTGGACCGCCACGGCGCGGGCGGACTCGGTGGCACCGCCGCAGGTGTTGGCCGCCGGGGACCTCGCCCTCTGGTACGACGAGGGGGCCGGCACCGACTGGCTGCGGGCGCTGCCGATCGGCAATGGCCGGCTCGGGGCCATGGTCTTCGGCAACGTCGACGCCGAGCGACTTCAGCTCAACGAGGACACCGTCTGGGCCGGTGGCCCGCACGATCCCAGCAACCCCCGAGGCGCGGGAGCGCTCGCGGAGATCCGGCGGCTGGTCAACGCGAACCAGTGGACCCAGGCCCAGGATCTGATCAACCAGACCATGATGGGCAACCCCGGCGGCCAGCTGGCCTACCAGACCGTGGGTAACCTCCGGCTCGCCTTCGGATCCGCCAGCGGAGCGTCCCAGTACGACCGGACGCTCGACCTCACCACCGCCACCGTCACCACGTCGTACGTGCTGAACGGTGTGCGTCACCAGCGGGAGGTGTTCGCCAGCGCGCCGGATCAGGTCATCGCGATGCGACTGACCGCCGACCGCACCGGCTCGATCAGTTTCACCGCCACCTTCGACAGCCCGCAGCGCACCACGGTGTCCAGCCCGGACGGCACCACCATCGGCCTCGACGGCGTCTCCGGAAACATGGAGGGCGTCACCGGCGCGGTCCGCTTCCTCGCCCTGGCCAACGCGACCGTCAGCGGTGGCAGCGTGTCCAGCTCCGGCGGGACCCTGCGGGTGACCAACGCCAACAGCGTGGTCCTGCTGATCTCCATCGGCTCCAGCTACGTCAACTACCGCAACGTCGGCGGTGACTACCAGGGCGTCGCCCGGCAGCGCCTCACCGCCGCGCGCGCCAGCAGCTACGACCAGCTGCGCAGCCGGCACGTGGCCGACTACCAGGCGCTGTTCGGCCGGGTCACGCTCGATCTGGGCCGCACATCCGCGGCCGACCAGACGACCGACGTCCGGATCGCCCAGCACAACACCGTCAACGACCCGCAGTTCTCCACGCTGCTGTTCCAGTACGGCCGGTACCTGCTGATCTCGTCGTCGCGGCCCGGCACCCAGCCGGCCAACCTCCAGGGCATCTGGAACGACTCGCTGGCTCCGGCGTGGGACTCGAAGTACACGATCAACGCCAACCTGCCGATGAACTACTGGCCGGCCAACACCACCAACCTGGCCGAGTGCCACAACCCGGTCTTCGACATGGTCCGAGACCTCGCCGTCACCGGGGCGCGGACCGCCCAGGTGCAGTACGGCGCTGCCAGCGGGTGGGTCACCCACCACAACACCGACGCGTGGCGGGCCACCGCCGTGGTGGACGGCGCGTTCTGGGGCATGTGGCAGACCGGCGGCGCGTGGCTGTCGACGTTGATCTGGGACCACTACCTGTTCAACGGCGACATCGAGTTCCTGCGGACGAACTACCCGGCCATGAAGGGCGCGGCGCAGTTCTTCCTCAACACCCTGGTGACCGAGCCGACCCTCGGTTACCTGGTGACCAACCCGTCGAACTCGCCGGAGTTGAGCCACCACGCGAACGCCAGCGTGTGCGCCGGCCCCACCATGGACAACCAGATCCTGCGGGACCTGTTCGACGCGTGCGCTCGGGCGAGCGAGATCCTCGACGTGGACAGCACCTTCCGGGCGCAGGTTCGCGCCACCCGGGACCGGCTCCCGCCCATGAAGATCGGCTCGCGCGGCAACATCATGGAGTGGCTCTACGACTGGGTGGAGACCGAGCCCAACCACCGGCACATCTCGCACCTGTACGGGCTGGCCCCCAGCAACCAGATCACCAAGCGCGGCACCCCGCAGCTGTTCGAGGCGGCCCGGCGGACCCTGGCGCTGCGCGGCGACGACGGCACGGGCTGGTCGTTGGCCTGGAAAATCAACTTCTGGGCTCGGATGGAGGAGGGCAAGCGGGCCCATGACCTGATCCGCTACCTCGCCACCACCGCCCGGCTCGCGCCCAACATGTTCGACCTGCACCCGCCGTTCCAGATCGACGGCAACTTCGGCGCCACCGCCGGCATCGCCGAGATGCTGTTGCAGAGCCATACCGGGGAGCTGCACGTCCTGCCCGCGCTGCCGCCGGCCTGGCCGAGCGGACGGGTGACGGGCCTGCGCGGTCGGGGCGGGCACACTGTCAGCGTCACCTGGGCGAGCGGTCTGGCCACCGAGATCCTCATCCGACCGGACCGCGCCGGCACCGTCCGCCTGCGCTCCCGGATCCTGACCGGCACCGTCACGGTGGTCGACACCGCCGACGGTACGGCGGCCCGGACCACCCGGATCGAGTCCGACCTCATCGACGTCACCGTGCAGGCCGGGCGCACGTACCGGGTCACCAGTTCCGGCGCCACCACACCGACGCTGGAGCAGAGCTTCAGCAACGTCGGCATCACCAGCGACAGCAACACAAACGTCGGGAACTTCGACGGCGGCGGGGCCTCGCTCTCCGCGCAAGCCCTGGCGCAGGCCGGCGCCAGCCCGGGCGGCACGGTGAGCCGAAACGGGGTCAACTTCCGCTGGCCCAACGTCAGCTCCGGGGCCGCCGACAACGCCATCGCCTCGGGCCAGACCATCGGGGTGACCGGCACCGGCAGCACACTCGGCTTCCTGCTGACCGGCACCTACGGCGCGGTGTCCGGGACCGGCACGGTCGTCTACGCCGACGGCACCCGCCAGGCGTTCACGCTGAGCAGCCCCGACTGGTACGGCGGGCCGCACGCCGGAGGCACCGCGGCCATCGTGTCGGCGTACCAGAACCGGCCCAACAACGGCCGCCAGGCCACCGCCGCCTGCATCTACTACGTGGGTGTCGCGTTGCAGAGCAAGGCGGTGGCCTCGGTCGTGTTGCCGAACATCAGCGCCCGGCCCGCCACGAACGTGCCGACCATGCACATCTTCGCCGTCGCGATCGGCGGCTGACGGCACCGGATCCTGCTCGGGGAGCACGACCGGGCCCGTCCCAATCTGGGGACGGGCCCGGTCGCGGCTCGCGGTGCGGCGGTCGCCTCGGTCGGGGCGGACGCGGTATCGAGCGGTATACCTCAGAGGTATGAATATGACTCTGAGGTATACCGCTCAACAGCACATCGACATGCCGGGCCAGCCAACGCGCATGCTCAGCGGATGCGCTCGCCGCGGCTCTCGATCCGGAAGTAGTCGAAGGCGACGTCGAGGTCGGTGGAGGTGCCGGCCCGGTTGAAGGCCAGCAGCCCGGCCTTCGTCGGCTCGACGTTCAGCGTCGTGGAGCCGAGGTAGCGGTAGACGCTTCCGTCGCTCGAGTAGTAGGCGCGGTAGGTGTCCCCGATCTTGGTCAGTCGCAGCCAGATGGCGCCGTCGGCCCCGACGATCCGCTGGGCGTCGGCACCGGTGATCTCCAGCGTCGACGCCGTGCCGTTCTGTTCACGCAGGAAGACGATCCGGGCCTTGTTGACGGCTGCGGCCGCGTTGCTCATCTCCCAGGCGAGCTTCACGTAGTTGTCGTCGTCCGCGTACCCGAGAACGCCGCCCTGCTCGTTGTTCGTGCTGAGTGGGCGGGAGAAGACGACCCTGGACTCGGCCGACCAGTCGCCGTCGACGTCCTGGAGGGCCAGGTTCCTCGCGGTGTTGGTGTTGCCCTGAAGGTCGCCCTGCTGCGCGGTGATGAGCAGGGATCCGTCGGCCAGACGCCGGCTGCTCTCGTCCGGCCGGACCCACTGCCACTGCGGGCCGAGTTGGGTCGAGTCGAACTCGTCGCTGCCGGTGATGGTGGTGTTCAGGTCCACGGTGTAGACCGACGAGGCACCGCCGTTGGTGACGGTGACCCGGGCCTGCCCGGTGGGGCTGGTCGCCTGCTCGACCGCTACCGAGGCCCTGCGGTCGGCGGCGCTGGCGGTGACCGTCGGCACGGTCGTGGTGCCGGCCGGCGCGAGGGCGTTGTAGTGCAGCACAGTCGGCGCGAACGACGTCAGGTGCCTGCCGTCGACCCGCAGGGCCGTCAGCGTCGTGTCCGGCACCAGGTTGAAGACGTAGTTCTTCACCAGGGGGCCGAAGAAGCTCTCCGTCGTGACCTTGACGACCGCCTGGCCGGGTACGTCGGCAGCCTGGGAGATGATCTCGTAGCGGGCTTTCCGGTCGGCCGTCCGCACCTTGGTGATGGTCGGCGACGCCCCGGCCGGCACCGGGATGGTGTACGAGGTGTCCGACAGGTTGAAGCCGCCGAACGTCTTCCCGTTCACCACGATCGTCGCCGACAGTGGCGCGTCGTCGACCGGGATGTCCCGCCCGCTGAACTCCTTCCAGTAGTTCACCGAGGTGTCCCGCCAGTCGGCGGCGTCCGCCTCGTGCACCGCAAGCTTGGCGCGTACCTCCGCGAACCGGCGTGCGTCGATGTCGGGCTGGAGCGCGTCCCAGGTCTCCCGCATCCAGGTCACGTACTGCACGCCCATCTGGTAGCGGTAGACCAGTTCCTTCCAGAACGTCCGGCCGCTGTCCATCCGATGGCCCCACGGCACGTGGTGGAACCACATCAGCAGGTTCTCCGGGACCGAGTCGATGTTCCCGTAGCGCTGCTGCAAGCGGGGGAAGTACTGGGCGGCCAGGTTGCTGCCGGTGGGGGAGCGGTCGAAGCCCAGACCGACGCTGTCGGCCTTGTTGTAGTAGATCGGGCTCCAGTCGTCGCGGCCGGCCCAGTCGGCCGGGTCGGGACGGTAGTGGGCGCCCTCGGCGAACTGGTGGCCGATGCCCAGCGGCGTCTGATAGCTGACCAGCGACTCCCACGAGCCCATCATCATCCTGCGGATGGTGTCGACGACCCGCCGGTCGTTGCTCCAGGTCATCCGCGTCCAGTCGGTCGCGATGTCCGCCGAGTCGAGCGTCCAGTCCCACGCCTGGCGTCCGAAGGCGAAGAGGTTCGCCTGGGCGAAGTGGTGCCCGGTCAGGTTGTCGGCGTTGCCGAGGTTGGCGACCCCCACGATGGCGGTGTCCGGGTGGTGCTGGGCGGTCCCGTCGACGATGTCGCCGACCAGGCGCTCCTTGAGCAGCTTTCCGTTCGCGTCGGTCGCGTACGTGTCGGTCTTGAGGATCTCCTCGTACATCGGGCCGAGGTAGGCCAGCATCCAGTTCTGACCGGTGTACTCCTGCGTGATCTGGAGTTCCAGGGCCTGGTTGGTGTTCTCCATCCGGCCGAACATCGGGTGGATGGGCTCCCGGGCCTGGAAGTCCAGTGGCCCGTTCTTGGTTTGCAGGAACACGTTGTCGGCGAAGCGTCCCCGGCTCCCGTCCGGCTGGACCTCGTCGTCGATCGGCCCGAACTCCAGGTAGGCCCGCTTGAGCCGGTCGTTGTCGACCTCGGCGTTGTAGACGAACGTCCGCCAGTGCACGGTCATCCCGAGCGGCGCCACCGCGGCGGCGATGGCGTTGGCGCCGTCACCGTGGTCGTACCCGAAGTCCTGTGGCCCCGGCTGGCCCTCGGAGTTGGCCTTGACGGTGAGGCCCATGAAGTCCGGGATCGCGGCCTGGATCTGCTGGGCCCGGCGGTGCCACCAGCCCCGGAAGTCCGCGCCGTACGGGTCGAGCTGGCTGTTGGTCAGCGTGTCCGGAGCGAACCGGCTGTCGGTGGGCGCGGTGTAGCGGATCGACAGGCCCAACCTGATGCCGTACGGACGCAGCGCGTCGGCGAGGGCGGCCTCCTGCGCGATGCGGGCGCTCGTCAGGTACGCGTTGTCGGCGTTGACGTTGTTGATGGTGATGCCGTTGATACCCAGGGACGCCAGCGCGCGGGCCATCACGAGGTAGCGGTCGAGGATGACGGGCAGGTTCCGGCCGGCGCTGGCCCCGGTCGCGGCGAAGTTGAAGATCGCTCCGCTCTCCCCGTTCAGCCCGCCCAGCCCGGAGGCGTTGTTGCCCGCGTAGAGACGCTCGGTCTCCCAGTTGTTCAGCAACCGGTGCTTGATCTTCGGTGACTCCGCGACGCGGAGGTGGTCGATGGGTTTCTGGGTCTGCAGGAGCCGGAGGAAGGCGAAGGTGCCGTACAGCGCGCCGAGGTCGGTGTTGCCGGCGATGACGGTGAACCGTGCCCTGCCCTTCGACACCGAGCGGACGAGGTAGCCCTCGTCGCCCACCCGGGCCAGGTCGCGGGCCGCGATGGTGCGGCCCACCAGCGGGGAACTCGTCGGTGTGCCCACCACGACCGCGCCGTCCGGGACCGTGCCGCCGTCGAGCGTCGCCACGGGTGTCGGCTGACCGAGCAGCCCGCCCAGGCCGCGTACCAGTTCGTCCCGGGCCGCGCCCAGCGTGGTCTCGACGAGCTTCTCGGTGGAACCGGGCTCCATGGCGAGGTCCGTCGTGTGCCGGTGGACCTTCGTGGCGTCGGCGTTCTCGACCACGATCGCGGTGGCCGCGCGGCGGTAGTCGCGCAGCAGCTTCGCGTCGTCGACCGGCACGTACCGCAGCCACAGGTCGGAGCCGTTGTAGTCGTCGGGCGACGGGGCCGCGGCGACCGGCGTGGTGGTGGCGACCGTGAGGGTGGCCGCGACGGTGGCGAGTGCCGTGCCCAGCACGATGAGCGTTCGCCGTAGCCGGGGCACCGAAGCTCGGTTCATCGCCATCTCCTCGTTCGTCCGCTGCGGACGCCGTTCGGCCCGTCCCGCGAGCGCGACGACGTCGATGGATGGATGTGCGTCGATCCTGTCTCGGGTGGCTCCGCCTCGGCAACGAGTTGTCGTTTCTTGTCGCGGGGCCGGGCGACCTCACGGCAGGTGGGCCGCCGGGCCGGGAACGGGCCGCTGCCGTACCCACGGTGGTCGGGCCCGACCGGGGCTCGGGTTGCGCGCGGCCGTCGAGTCGCGGACCACGAGGCGGACCGGCAGGACCATCGGCCGGCCGGTGTGCCCGGGCGCCCCTCCGATCATCGTGAGCAGGTGCCGGGTCGCGGCCGAGCCTTCCGCGTAGAGCGGTGCCGCGACGGTGGTGAGCCCGGGTGTGACGATGTCGGCCGCGAGGATGTTGTCGAAACCCACGACGCTGACGTCACCCGGAACGTTGACACCCATCCGGCTGAGGCCGCGGATGATCCCGATGGCCATCTGGTCGTTGAAGGCGAGGACCGCCGTCGCTGGCCGCGCGCACAGCTCCTGCGCGGCCCGCTCACCGCCCGCCATGGTCGGGCTGAACGGCCCGATCTGGCGTACCTTGATCTCCAGCTCCATGCCCGCCTCGAGCAGCGACCGCCAGCGGATGCCGTTGGGCCAGGACGCCTGCGGCCCCGCGACGTAGGTGATGTGGTCGTGCCCCAGTTCGCCGAGGTGCTCGGCGGCCCGCCGGACCCCACGGGGGTTGTCCGTGACGACGCAGGGCACGTCGGCGAGAGCGCGGTTGAGGACCACCACCGGCCGCTGCTTGGCGACCATCCGGATGGCCGAGTCGGACATCCGGCTGCTGGCCAGCACGATGCCGTCGACCGTCGACATGGTGCGCTCGACCGCCGCCCGTTCCAGCCGGTCGGACTCCTGGGCGTCGATCAGCACCGTGGTGTACTCGTCGTCGGTCGCCGCCTCCTGGGCGCCGCGCACGATCTCCGCGTACACCGGGTTGGTGATGTCGGCGATGACCAGCGCGATCATCCGCGTGCGAGACGTGGTGAGGGCGCGAGCGAGGGGGTTGGTCCGGTAGCCCAACCGCTCGGCGACCCGCCGGATCCGTTCGGCGGTCTCGGAGTTGACGCGACTCGGTCGGGAGAAGGCGCGGGACACCGTGGACGGTGAGACGTCGGCCTCCAGGGCGACGTCGTAGATCGTGACTCGCTGTCCCGGCGGCCTGGTGTGGTCGGGCATCTGCATGCTCCTCCCGGCTACGCGCCGTGATCATGCTATGGCGGCCGTGAATACTCGGCAATGCCCCCGCAACAATCCAGTGGCCCGATCGCATTCGCGCGAGGCAATACATGGCAACCCGTTGCCACCGCCGCGCACCGGCTGTCTGAATCAGCAGGGATGGCACCTGGCGGAGGGAACGGCTCATGGGTATCTCGCGGCGCGGCGCTCTCCTGGTCACGGCATCGTCGCTCCTGGTGGGCGCGGTCGGGTGCGGGGCACCCGAGGCCCCCGGCGACTCCACGGGCGACAGCACCGGCGAGGTGCCACAGCGGCCCGGTAAGGCCGTCACGCTCAACGTCCTCGACGTGGCGGGCAACCTCCAGCTGACCCAGGGGATGATCGACGAATTCGTCTCGAAGAACCCCGGCGTGATCTCCCGGGTGACCTACTCGAAGGCGCCGGCGCCCGAGCTGGCCGGAAAGATCAAGGCCCAGCAGGGTGCGGACCGGGTGGACATCGGTCTCGTCCTGACCGGCGTCGACGGTCTGGCCGCCGGGATCGAGCAGGGGCTCTGGATCGACGTGTTGCCGACCTTCCAGGACCGTCTCGGCGGCATGAGCAACTACCTGGAGCCGGCCGCCGCGATGCAGAAGCTCGCCGGCAACGCCGGTGTCACCGTCACCTACTACCCGTCAGGTCCGCTGCTCGAATATCTGCCGTCCCGCCTGGCAACGCCACCCACCAGTGCCGACGCGCTGCTCGCCTGGGCCAGAGCCAACCCCAGGAAGTTCCAGTACGCCCGCCCGGCCAACTCCGGCCCGGGCCGGACGTTCCTGATGGGTCTGCCATACATCCTGGGTGACTCGAACCCCAAGGACCCCACCGCGGGCTGGGACAAGACGTGGGCCTTCCTCAAGGAGTTGGGCCAGTACGTCGACTACTACCCGTCCGGCACCACCGAGACGATGAAGAACCTCGCCAACGGCACCGCGCACCTGATCGTCAGCACGACCGGCTGGGACATCAACCCGCGGGTGCTCGGCACGGTGCCCAAGGAGGCCAGGATCACCCCGATCGACGGCTTCCACTGGGTCACCGACGCGCACTACGCCGTCCTGCCCAAGGGCGTGTCGACCGACACCCAGGCCGCGGTGCTGGCCCTGCTGGCGTTCATGCTCACCCCTGAACAGCAGGCGAAGGCGTACGACGAGGGTTACTTCTACCCGGGCCCGGCGATCAAGGAGGTCCAGCTCTCGTCGGCGCCGCAGAAGAGCCAGGACGCGATCCGGGAGTTCGGTCGCCCCGAGTACGACGCGCTGATCGCCGGGAACCCGACCGAGGTCCCGCTCGACGCGAAGAGCCTGGTGGCGGCGTTCAGCCGCTGGGACCGCGAGATCGGCGGCGGCAAGGTCAAGCAGGGATGAGCGCCTTCTCCCAGCTGCGGCTCGACGGGGTGTCCCGCCGGTTCGGCGGCCAGGCCGCGCTCACCGAGCTGGACCTGACGATCGAGGCGGGGGAGTTCATCGCCCTGCTCGGCCCGTCCGGCTGCGGCAAGTCGACGGCGTTGAACTGCCTGGCCGGGCTGCTGCCGTTGACGGCGGGAAGCATCTGGCAGGACGGGCGCCGCATCGACACGCTGCCACCGGAGCGGCGCGGCTTCGGCATGGTGTTCCAGAGCTACGCACTCTTTCCGCACCTGACGGTCCGGGCGAACATCGCCTTCGGGCTGCGGATGCGGCGGCTGCCCAAGGAGGAGACGCGCCGGCGTACGGAGGAGGCGGTGCGGCTGGTGCGACTGGAGGACCACGTCGACAAGCTGCCCGGTCAGCTCTCGGGTGGCCAGCAGCAGCGCGTCGCCATCGCCCGCGCCGTCGTGTTCGAGCCGTCCCTGGTGTTGATGGACGAGCCGTTGAGCAACCTCGACGCCAAGCTGCGCCTGGAGATGCGGACCGAGATCCGCCGGCTGCACCAGTCGCTGGGCCTCACCACCGTCTACGTGACCCACGACCAGGAGGAGGCGCTCTCCCTGGCCGACCGGCTGGTGGTGCTGCGGGAGGGGCGAGTGCAGCAGGTCGGCTCGCCGCGCGAGCTGCACACCCGACCGGCGAACTGGCACGTCGCCGACTTCATGGGCTACCGCAACCTGTGGCGGGGGCAGGTGGAGCAGGTGGACGGCGCCCGGGCCACCGTGGAGTCGTCCGGCCACCGCCTGCTCGGCGAGGTGGTGGGGAGCCTGCGGACCCGGGCGGACGTGGTGGTCGCGGTACGCCCCGAGGACATCCGCGTCGACGGGCCCGGCGAGACCCGCAACGCCATGTCGGCGACCGTCGAGGTGGTGGAGTACCAGGGCCGCGAGTTGGCGGCCGAGGCCCGCACCGACACCGGGCTGCTGCTGCACCTGCGGACCGAACAGCGGATCGCACCGGGCGACCAGGTCAAGCTCGCCGTCGACCCGCAGCGGCTGCTCGTCTATCCCACCGACGCGTCGGCGGCGACCGACCGCCAACCGGACACCTCGGGGGCGACGCGGTGAGCGGCGCCGGGCCCGGAAGGCCGCTGGCGCACTGGCGGCATCGTCTCGCCGAGCGGGGCGTCGACCGTCAGCTCTGGCTGCTGGTCCCGGCCCTGGTGTTCGTCATCGCCCTGTTCCTCTACCCGTTCTTCTACGGGCTGACGCTCTCGTTCCAGCCGACCAGGGGCGGGCCGTTCAGCGACTACGCCCGGTTCTTCTCCGACTCCTACGAGCGGGGCACGATCTGGATCACGCTGCGGATCGCGTTGCCCGCCGCGCTCCTGAACGTCCTCGCCGCGGTGCCGATCGCCTACCGGATGCGCGGCCGGTTCCGGGGCAAGCGACTGGTCACCACGCTGCTGGTCGTGCCGATCACGCTGGGCACGGTCCTCACCGCGCAGGGGTTGCTGAACTTCCTCGGCCCGACCGGCTGGTTCAACCGGATCCTGCTGGCCACCCACCTCGTCGACGAGCCGGTGCGGCTGACCCACAACTACTGGGGCGTGTTCTTCTCGCTGGTGATCACCGGTTTTCCGTTCGCGTTCCTGCTGGTGCTCTCGTACCTGTCCGGCATCGACCCGACCCTGGAACGGGCGGCCGCGACGCTGGGCGCGGACTGGCGTCGTCGGTTCACCCGGATCACCCTGCCGCTGCTGATGCCCGGTCTCGCCACGACCTTCTGCCTGACGTTCGTGCTGGCGTTCAGCGTGTTCCCGTCGGCGGTGCTGGTCGGCAACCCGGCCGGTGAGACCCGGGTCATCTCCCTCGCCGCCTACCAGGCGGCGTACGAGCAGTACGACTACCCGTACGCGTCGGCGATCGCCATGATCATGGGTTTCGTCGAGCTGGTCATCATCGCGGTGGTGCTGGCCGCTCGTGGCCGCTTCTACACCGGCTCCACCGGAGGCAAGGGCTGATGGCAACGACGACCCAGGCGCCACCGGCGCGGCCCCCCGCCACCAGCACCGACCGGCGGCGGCGCATCGCCGCGCGGCCGGCCGCCTGGGTCGTGTGGGGCGTCGTCATCTTCTTCTTCCTCAACCTGCTCGGCGTCGTGGCGTCCGTGCTGGTCAGCTCGTTCGGCCGGCGGTGGTTCGACACCTGGCTCCCGGACGGCTACACCACCGACTGGTACGCGCGGGCCTGGGAGGAGTTCGCGCTCCTGCAGGTCATCGTCGTGACACTGGAGGCCTCCGTCCTCGTCGTGGGTCTCTCGCTGGTGATCGGCGTGCCGGCCGCCTACGCCCTCGCGCGGCGCTCGTTCCCGGGCAAACGACTGATCTTCCTCGTGTTCCTGCTGCCCATCCTGATGCCGCCGATCACGTACGGCATCCCGCTGGCGACCGTTCTCTACAAGTTCGGCCTGGCCGGGCACATGTCCGGGGTGGTGCTCGCCAACCTCGTACCGTCGGTGCCCTTCGTCATCCTGACCATGACCCCGTTCATCGAGCAGATCGACCCGCGGATCGAGAGCGCGGCGCGGATGTGCGGCGCCGGCCTGCGCACGGTGTTCCTCCGGGTCCTCACGCCGCTGCTCGTGCCGGGCATCCTCGCCTCCGCGATCCTCGTGCTCGTGCGGACGGTGGGCATGTTCGAGCTCACCTTCCTGACCGCGGGGCCGGACTCGCAGACCCTGGTGGTGGCGCTCTACTACTCGATGTCCGCGTCCGGGATCAGGGCCCAGCAGTCGGTCGACGCCATGGCGGTCATCTACACCTCGATGATGCTGGTCCTGCTCGTCGTCGCGCTGCGCTACGTCAACCCGACCCAGCTGGTGGCGCAGGTCAAGGACGAGCCGGAGCACTGAGGCCGGCGCTGGCCGCCTCGTCGAGGATCTCACCCAGCCGGCCCGCGAGCGTGATGAGAGCGGGCAGTTTCGTCCGCAGGCCGCGGTACGCCGTGGCGAGAGCCGGGTCGACAGCGACGGGCTCGCCGCCGGCGACCCCGGGATCGAGCTGGGTGACCGCCTCCTGAAGATCGGAGGTGTGGCCGATCGCGAAGAGCCCGAGCGCCGCCGCGCCGAGGGTGACGTGGTCGGCCACCCCCGCGACGCGGACCGGGCAGTCCAGAACCGCCGCCATCACCTCGCGCCACAGCGGAGACCGGAAGGCCCCACCGGTCAGGCGGACGCTGCCGATCGGTGTCAGCTTGGCCAGATGGTCACGGACACCACCGAGTTGCAGGCAGACGCCTTCGACGGCGGCCCGGACCAGGTGGCCGCGCGAGTGCTCGCTGCGCAGCCCCAGGAACGCGCCCGGCGGGGCGCAGCCCTCCGGCGGGGCGTCGGCCAGCAGGTAGGGCAGCATCACGAGGCCGTCGCTGCCCGGCGCGACCCGCGCGGCGAGATCCAGGAGCGCGGGCGCGGCACTGTCGTCACCGAGGACACGTCCCGCCCACCGTACGACGTTGCCGCCGTTGCTGACCGCGCTGCCGACAACCCACGCGTCGTCGGTCAACGCACCGCAGGAGAACGTCTCGACCGGGTCGGAGAGGGGGGCCTCGACGACCGTACGCAGGGCCCCGGCGGCCCCGAGCGTCAGGCCACCGACGGTGTGGTCGATCGCCGCCGCGCCCAGGCTCCGCAACGGACCGTCTCCCGCGCCGACGATGACAGGTGTGCCGGAGGGCAGGCCGACCGCGCGCCCGGCCGTCGGCGACAACCCCAGCACCGCCGTCGTGGGCAGGACCGGGGGCAGTTGACTCTCGGACAACCCGGCGAGATCGAGTACGGCGGGGCTCCAGCCCCGACGGTGCACGTCGAACATCCCGGTGCCGGAGGCCGAGGACAACTCGGTCACCAACATCCCGGTGAGCCGATGGACCACATAGTCCTTGAGGCCGATCCACCACCGGATTGCCGTGCACAGGTACGGCTCGTGGCGGGCGAACCACAGGAGCTTGCAGAGGGGGTTCATCGGGTGCACGGGTATGCCCGTCAACCGGTGCAGCTCCCGGCTCTGGCCGGACAACCGCAACTCACGGGCCGCCTCCGACGACCGCGTGTCACGGCGGGTCAGCAGCGGCGTCACCGGCGTCATCGCCGCGTCCAGACCGATCAGGCCGTACCTGGCGGCACTCAACGCGAGGGCGACCACCTCAGCCCCGGCGGTGTCGGCGACACACGCGGACACCGCCGCCAGGGTGGCCGCTACCAGCACGTCGGGGTCCTGTACCTGCCAGCCGGGCAGCGGTTGGAGCATCGGGTACGCCCGCGTCGCGACGTGTCGTGCGGTGCCGTCCAACGCGAACGCGACAGCCCGCACGGCCGTGGTGCCCACGTCGACTCCGACGATCACCCGACGCTCCGGCCCCATCCCCACATGGTCGAGCGGCGTTCGGCGGGCCGGCAAGCGGTTGCGCGCAGTTGTCCTGTCGCGTGGCACGAAGCCCGACGCCGGGAGCGACCGACGCCAGAGATTGATTACAGCCACCTGGAGGCAGGCGGGGCTTCCGTGAGACTTCCCGGTCCCGGGGTGCTCTGCGTTCTGGTCCGGCTTGGCGTCAGTCCTCGTCGGTCGGGCCAGGCCGGTTCTTGGCGATCCAAGCTCGAACGGCCTTGCCATCCCAGACGCGGCCCATGCTCAAGGTGGCGAGGGGGTCAGGGAATCCCTCGCGGCCCACGATGATCGTGGCGCGCTGCTTGCTGATCCCGCCAAGCAAGTCGCGGATCTCATCCAGCCCAAGCAGCTCCACGTTGTGACGGTAGGAGCCCTGGGGGTTGCATAAGCACAAACCGGGTGAGCCAACCCCTATGGAGGTTGCCCTCGTGCAGCCCCCCGTGCTGCGACGGGTGAATGACCCGACGCGTCACTTTCGTGGAGTATCTGACGGCCGTAGCTTTGACCCTGGCTCGCAGGCATAAGCCGGTGTGGTCGTGGATCAAGTGGCGGAACGTCTGCACGTGCGGGAACGAGCTGCCGTGTCGGATCAGACACAAGATCCCGATCAACCGGGGTCACTGGCCGGGTGAGAGCTGATGACCACACACGGGCCGGTGCTTCCACTCTGGCTGTGCGAGGCGTGCGAGCGATCGGGCCCTGATGCTGCGTCTGGTGTCGATCGGCGAGACCGACCCGTACAACGACTGGATTTGGATCACCGGGTACGTGCTCGACACGAAGGGGCTGGCTACGGCCAAGCGCGAGCTGTACGTCTTGCGGGCCGGGTTGCGTATCCGACGGCGAACCGCCCCGGCGAGTGCGCAACCGCGGCGGTCCGGTTCGCGCGTGATGGCCTGATACCCCAGCCGCATTAGATCTCCCCCCACGGCGTGGCCCGGTCGACATCCGCCGGCACCCACGGCGCAAGCGGGCCACACCCACCGTCCACATCAGTTACATTCCTCGCGCGGCGGTTGACACGCGGGGTGTCAACACGGGGCGTCGCGGGTGCGTTGCATGGCGACAAGCCTGTCCGCCTTGGGTCCGTGTGTCTGAGCGACCGTTTCACGGCGCGCTCTGAGCGGAAGGCGGGAACGGTCAGCCATGATCCGAGCACAACGCCTGGTCTCCCTGTCGGCGGCGGCCCTCATGGCGCTGGCGGCCACGGTCTTCGTCGCCGCCGGCGCCGCCCCGGCGTCCGCTGACCCGACGCCGTCGCGCTACCCCTACAGCAACCGTGACGTCGGCTTCTCCGAGGTCGGCTTCGACTTCGAAACCCCGGGTGGGATCGGCGACCATCTGGACCGCATGCAGGCGTTCGTCCCGGGCCGCACGCCGATCATCAGGGCATGGACCGACTTTCACACGTTCGCGTCGAAAGATTCCACGGGTGCCATCTCCATGAACTTCGACCACCTCGACCAGGTGGTGATGGAGGCGCACCGCAAAGGCATGCGACCGCTCGTGACACTGTTCGGCTCGCCCTCCTGGCTCAACGGCGGCCACTTCTGGACGGAGAAACCGAACCAGGACCCGCCGGAGACCTGGCTGCCGACGGACAGCGAGGGCTGGAAGACGCTCGTGGACCTGACGGTGCAGCACTACGGGCCGCCGCCGGGCTCGCCGCCCGGCACCCCGCCCATCGTCGACGCCTTCGAGATCTGGAACGAGCCGAACATCGTCGGCTTCGGCAAGTACGACGGCGTGTACGGCGACGACGGCGTCATCCGGCCGGGGGACGGCATCTACGACCCGGCCGCCGACGCGACCGCGACACTGGCCCGGTACTGGGAGCTGGTCAAGATCGCGTCCACGGAGATCCGCAGCACGTGTGGTCAATGTTATGTGCTTGCCGGTGCGTCGGCGGGGCTCGACGCGACAAGGTCGCCGTCGGCGTGGCTGGACTGGGGGTACGCCCACGGTTACAAGGACACGTTCGATGCGGTCGCCCATCATCCGTACTCCGATATGAACGACGACCCGGACACGCCGAAGTGTGGCGCGCCCTGGGAGAACCTGTTCGGACCGCCGGCCGACGACACGCCCGGGCAGATCTGTGGTGAGCTCGCCGCGGTCCGCGACGTGATGGTGCGTAGGGACGACGCGGGCAAGAAGATCTGGGGCACCGAGTGGGGATACGGGCTGATCACCCCCAATCCCGCCTGGTGGTGGTCGGAGAAAGGGGACCAGATGGTCAAGGGCGTCCGGATGTGGCAGGCGCAGGACTACACCGGCCCGCTCGTGCTGTTCTCGTACCGCGATTCCAAAGGCAACCCGTACGGCATCGTCGAGGAGAAGGGCTTCGTCAAGAAGGACGTGGCGCTCTATGACGACCTGAGCCTGGCGTTCACCAACCCCGACCTGCGGGTGCCGTTCAAGTCGCAGAGCGGGATCGGCGGGTACGACCTGTCCGATCCCCGAGACCGGGTGGTGCCGTTCGACTACGAGCACACCGGCAAGCTCGACCACCTGCTGGTCTACCGGCCGGGCACCGGGATCGTGTACGTGCTGCGGCGAAAGACGACGGTCGGCACCGAGCGGCCCAGCTTCGAGACGGTGTTCAGGTCCACGAACGGGATCGGCGGCTTCGATCTGAGCAGCGCCAACGACCAGATCATCAGCTACGACTTCGCGCACACCGGCCGGCAGGACTACCTGGTGCTGTACCGGCCGGGGACGGGCGTTGTGCACGTCGTCGGCCACGCGTCGGACGGCAGCTTCTGGCCGGTGTACACCTCGACCAGCGGCATCGGCGGCTACGACCTGTCGTCGCCGAAGGACCGGCTCGTGGCCTACGACTACGAGCACACCGGCAAGCTCGACCACCTCGTGGCGTACCGGCCCGGCGACAACGTGCTGTTCATCCTGCAGCACAGCGCCGCGGGGCCGTTCACGACGGTCGTCGGTTCGCATCAGGGCATCGACGGCTTTGCCCTGACCAGCCCGGATGACCAGGTCATCGCCTACGACTATGCGCACACCGGCAAGCAGGACGCCCTGCTGCTGTACCGCCCCGGCGCCCGGCTCGTCACCATCGTCGGGCACGGGGCCGGCAACACCTTCTGGCCGCACCTGATCTCGTCCAGCGGCATCGCCGGCTACGACCTCGCCGACCCGCGGGACCGCATCGTCGCCTTCGACTACGCCCACACCGGCATGACCGACCACCTCGTCGTCTACCGGCCCGGCACCGGCTACCTGGACGTGGTGCGGCACGACCCCACCGACACGTACTCGGCGGTCCACGTCTCCCACCAGGGCGTCGGCAGCGTCGGCTGGTTCGACCTGCGCAACGCCCAGGACCGGATCGTCGCCTATGACTTCGGGCATACCGGCAGCGCGGACCATCTGCTGCTGTACCGGCCCGGCGAGCGCGCCGTCACCATCGGCACGCGATAGGACATGCCTTAAGGACAGACCGGCGGCGGCGGGTCCCGGTGCGACCGGAGCCCGCCGCCGCCCGAGCGTCAGGCGTTCGGCAGGTGCGGCTCAGCCGGGCGCGGCCTGGTCACGATGGCGCCGACGACGCCAACACCAAGCCCGAACCTGCCACTACCGACCACACGGCTACCCTGACCAACTGCCGGTGCAGCACTAAGGGCGCTCAGACCAGGAACTCCTCCCGCATCCGCGCGCCCAGGTTGATCCCGCCGACCGCCCGTGGACCGGCCGGATCGTGCACCGCGACGGTGTTGTTGCGACGCATCAGCTCACGGACCGCGGGCGGCAGTCGCGGCGGGTCGTCCATGGCCGCGAGGACCTTCCCGGCACTGACGATCAGTCGATCGGCCAGAGTGGCGGCGTCGGTGTCCACTCGCACCCGGCCGTACTCCCAGCCGGACGTGGTGAGGTCGAGCACCTCGAACACGCGGGTCACCAGCGGGTTCGGGTCGGTCACCCGGTCGAGCCGGGGCGCCCGGTTGCCGACCACCGTGACGGCGGCGGCCACCTGCGCGTACGGGTGGAAGCCGCAGGGCAACGCGAACAGCGGCCAGCGCAGGGCCGGGCCGGCCTCCTTCCACAGCGGCCGGTAGTTGCGGCGGTGCACCAGAAGTCGCCGGCCCGTCCGTCGGTGGATCTCCTGGGCCTGGGCCTGAAGGTCCACATGGGCCTCGTCGGCGACCTGACTCACGATCCGGGTCGCCACCACCAGGCCGTCGTCGCTGTCGAGCGAACCAGTGAGCGCCTCGACCTGCTCGGTGAACCGGATCCGCGCGTGGGGGCCGTACCGGGACTGGACGTCGTGCAGCAGCGCCTGCTGGCGTCCCGGGTCGAGCTGGACCTTCCTACCGCCCAGCAATCGACGGAGCCAACGCATGTCGCCTCGATTCAGCAGAGCCGTCGCGGACGGCGGCAATGCTAGTGCGTCGGCCCAGCCTCATGTTCCCAAGGGGGTTGATCGACCGCGCTCTCGACGGCCGCGGTCACCGCCGACGTGGCGTGATCAGGCCCGACTCGTACGCCCACACGACCAACTGGGCCCGGTCGCGGCAGTGCAGCTTCGTCATCGCCCGATTGACGTGTGTCTTGGCGGTCAGCGGACTGATCACCATGCGCGCGGCGATCTCGTCGTTGGTCAGCCCGCGCGCGACCAACTCGACGATCTCCTGCTCCCGGGCGGTCAGCACGTCGCGTCCGGCCGTCGGCACGGCCGGCGGCGGACCGGCCACGAACTCACTGATCAGCGTGCGGGTGACGGTCGGCGCCAGCAGCGCGTCACCGCGCGCGACGACGGTGACGGCGTGCAGCAGGTCGGCGGGGTCGGCGTCCTTGAGGAGGAAGCCGCTGGCGCCCGCGCGGAGGGCGGCGAAGACGTAGGAGTCGAGCCCGTAGTTGGTGAGGATGAGAACGCGGATCGCGTCGAGGTCGGGATCCGCGGCGATGCGCCGGGTGGCCTCGATGCCGTCGAGGCCCGGCATCTGCACGTCCATCAGGACGACGTCCGGGCGCAGGCACCGTGCCAGGTGGACGGCCGAGATGCCGTCGGTCGCCTCGCCAACGACCTCCAGGTGGTCCTCGGCGTCGAGCAGTGCCCGGAAGCCGGCTCGCATCAGCGCCTGGTCGTCGGCGAGCAGCACCCGGATCATCCCGGCTCCTCCCCGCGGCGGGCGGTCATCGCGGGCCGTCCAGCGGGAAGGTGGCCCGTACCGTGAATCCGTGGTCGTCCTGCGCCGCGGTCCGCAGCGTGCCGCCCAGGGCGTTGACCCGCTCTCGCATGCCGCGCAGGCCCACGCCCGGGGTCAGGGGCTCAGCCGGCGACGCCTGTCCGTCGTCGGTGACCGCGACGGTCAGCTCCGCCGGGGCGTACCGCACCTGGACGTGCGCGGTCGCGGGGCCGGCGTGGCGGGCCACGTTGGTGAGGGCCTCCTGGATGACCCGGTACCCAGCCTGGTCGACCTCGTCGGGCAGGTCCCAGCGCTGACCGGTGACGGTCACCTGCACCGGTACGCCGACCGCCCGGGTCCGCTCGGCCAGCTCGTCCACCCGGGCCAGCCCGACCCGGTCGACGTCGTCGGGTGCGCGTAGGACGTCGAGGGTCGTGCGGAGTTCGCGCATCGCGGCGCCGCTGGCCTCCTGGATCGCCAGCAGCGTGGGCGACGGTGCCTCGCCGTGCTTGCGGGCCAGGTGCACGGCGATGCCGGCCTGCACCTTGATCACCGAGATGCTGTGGGTCAGGGAGTCGTGCAGGTCGCGGGCGATGCGCAGCCGCTCCTCCCCGGCCCGGCGCAACGCCATCTCCTCGCGGGTGCGTTCGGCCTCGATCGCCCGCTGCTCGACCTGCTCCAGGTAGGCCTGGCGCTGCCGCGCGACGAGCCCGGCCACGTTGGCCGCCACGAACCAGCCCAGCAGCAGGGCCGTCCGCTCGGCGACGAGCTGGCCTGGGCGCCCGGCCGGCGCCATCGAGATGTCGCGGGCCAGGAAGCCACCGAGGAAGGCGAGGCTGGCCACGGCGGCGGCCGACCGGTGCCCCTGCCAGGCGGCGACGTAGACGGCGCAGAGAACGGGGAACGCGGCGGACACCCCCGGGTGCACCCGGACGTGGACGGCCAGCATGGCGACGGTGACCACGCCCAGCGCCACCACCGGGTGGCGCCGGCACGCCGCCAGGGCCACCGCCGTGGCCAGGACCAGAGCGATGTCGAGCACCTCGACCGGCGCCGCGTCCGGGGTGAGCGCGGCGTTGCCGAGCAGGAGGGCGCTGAGGGCGAGGCCGCCGAGGGCGTACGGGAGGTCGCGGCGCATGGTCGCACTGTAGAGCGGCCGTCGTCGGTGGAGCATCCCGCGCGCGTGGTAGCTGTGGCGTACCACGGGCGCGGTATCTGCGGCACGGCAAGTGTCTGCGGCGGCACGACGCTTTCCCGGCCCGCCGCCACAAGCATCGAGCCCATGACATACCGCTTCTTCACCCCCACGCCGACGAGGGCGGCCACCGGCCGCACCGCCGCCGTCTACCAACAGTTGCGCGACGACTTTCTCGGGCCGTTGCCGACCTTCCAGGCGCTCTCGGCCGTGCCGGAGGTGCTGGCCGGGACCTGGGCGCTGATGCGGGAGGCGCTGCTCGCCGGTGACGCGCCCCGGGTCGACCGCGAACTCGTCGCGGCCGCGGTGTCCCGGGCCAACCGCTGTCGGTTCTGCGTCGACGCCCACGTGCTGATGCTGCACGCGCTGGGCGAACCGAAGCTGGCCGAGGCCGTCGCCCGGGGCGAGACGCCGCCCGAGCCACGGCACGCCCAACTCGTCGACTGGGCGCAGGCGAGCCGCAGCCCCCGGGCCGCCGACTGGACCAGCCCGCACCGCCCGGAGATCACCGGCACCCTGCTCGCCTTCCACTTCATCAACCGGGTCGTCTCGGCGTTGCTCGACCCCGACCTGCTCCCCGGCGGCCTGCAACGCTCCCCGCTGGTGCGCTCGGTCGGGGGCCGGCTCTACGCCAGGGCGGCCCGGGAACCGAAGGAGCCCGGACGGAGCCTCCCGCTCCTCGACGCCGACGCGACGGCGGCGCCGGCCTGGGCGGGGGACAGCCCGGTGGGCGTCGCCTACGCGTCGTTGCGGGACGCCGCCGTGCGGGGTGGCGACCTGCTGGGCGACGTGGCGCGCCAGACCGTCACGGCCACTGTGCGCTGGGAGGACGGGCGGTTCCCGGCCCGGCCCGCGGACTGGGCCGTCGACCTGGTCCGGGACGTGCCCGGCAGGGACCGCATCGGGACCCGGATCGCGTTGTTGGCGGCGTTCGCGCCCAGCGCGATCAGCCCGGGCGACGTCGCTCTCTGGCGGCTCTCCCACCCGGCCGACGCCGACCTCGTGCGGTTGGTCGCGTACGGGGCGATCACGGCCACCGATCACGTCGCCCAGGCCCTCGCCTCGGCGCACCGCTAGGAGGTAACCCATGCGCAAGGCATTCGTCATCATCAGCGCGGTGTCGCT
The DNA here is from genome assembly GCF_044456765.1 of Micromonospora sp. NPDC050784. Classification (NCBI taxonomy): domain Bacteria; kingdom Bacillati; phylum Actinomycetota; class Actinomycetes; order Micromonosporales; family Micromonosporaceae; genus Micromonospora; species Micromonospora sp. NPDC050784. The sequence goes on from NZ_JBITGG010000020.1 coordinate 135,470, forward strand.
CGTCGCGTTCGCCCTGCAGTTCGTCTTCGCCGCCGTGGGCGGGTTCACCAGACCCGCCGGCGACGACGCGTACGCGCTGCACAGCGTCAACGGCATGGCGGTCATCCCGGCGCTCACAGTGCTCACCGCCCTGTTCGCCGCGCTCGCGAAGGCGCCGGGCAGACTCATCGGGCTGGCGGTCCTGCCGATCGGCCTCGTCGTCCTCCAACCGCTCATCGCCATGCTCGCCGAGGCGTTCACCGACGCGTCGGGTGTCAGCACCCCGCTCGGCCTGACCATCGGTGGGTTGCACGCGCTCAACGGAATCATCGCGGTGCACGTCGTGGTCGCCGTGCTCCGGGCGGCGCGCAAGCTGGCGGCCCCGGTGCCGGTCGGCCCGGCTCGGGTGGTCACCCGGGAAGGGGAGCCGGCATGACCACCGGGTCGCTGCTCGCGGCCGACCTCGTGATCGCGCTCCTCGCGGCCGCGGCCTGGCTGGGTGGTGGCGCCGCGGCCGCCGCACGGCGCCGCCCGTTCGCACTGGGCCTGGCGGCCGTCGCGCTGCTCGCCACGCTCGCCCGCGCGATCACGATCACCGCCCTCGCCCGCGCCGGCTGGTGGTTCGCCGCGGAGAAGGTGTTCATCGCCGCACCCCTGGCGCTCGCGGCGGTGGGCGTGGCCGGTCCGCGGTTGCTGCGGGCCCCGGGTGACATCCGGGCCGTCGCGGTCCCGCTGCTGTTCGCCGGGTACGCCACGAGCAGCGCCCTGCTCGTGACGATCCTGCACGGCTATCCGGCGTCGGCGGGGGCGGGGCTGCTCGCGGTCGCCGGGGTCGTCGCCGCGACGGCGATCTCCGGACGTGCCCTCGGCGCGCGCCCGTCCCGGACGGTGTCCCGGGTGGCCCTGGTGGTGGCGGGCGCGGCGTTGGTGACCGGAACCGGGCTGACCGTCGCCCCGGACGCCGCGCCCGCCGTACCGCATGATCATGGTTATCCGGCGGCCGGGATCTCCGACGAACCCACCCGGCGGTTCACCCTGACGGCCGGGACCACCACGGTGGACGCGGGCGGCCGGAACGTCGCGGCGTGGGCGTTCAACGCGCAGGTACCCGGACCGGAGTTGACCGCCACCGTCGGCGACGTCGTCGAGGTGACGCTGCGCAACCGGGACATCGGGCGCGGCGTCACGCTGCACTGGCACGGGTACGACGTGCCGAACGACCAGGACGGGGTGCCCGGAGTGACGCAGGCGGCGGTGCGGCCCGGGCAGGAGTTCGTCTACCGGTTCCGCGCCGACCAGGCCGGGACGTACTGGTACCACACGCACTCGGCCTCCGACGTCGGCGTGCGGATGGGTCTCTACGGTGTGCTGGTGGTGCGCCCGGGGCCGGTGACCGGCCTCGACGTCACGGTGCCGGTGCACACCCTGGCGGGCCGTCCATTGCCCGCGCCGAGAGTGGAGCAGGTCGAGGCCGGCGTGCCGGTGCGGTTGCGGCTGATCAACACCGACAGCACGACGCACCGGTACGCCCTGGCCGGAACCGCGTTCCGGGTGGCCGCGATCGACGGCGTCGACCTGCGGGGCCCGACGTCACTGGTGGACACCGCCGTGCTGATCCCGGCCGGGGGCCGCTACGACGTGGTCTTCGACGCGCCGGCGACCCCGGTGGCGCTGTTCGTCGACGGACGGGCGGTCTACTCGACCGGCCCGCTGTCGACGGTGACCGGCGCCTGGCCGGTGCTCGATCCGCTCGGCTACGGCGCGACCGCTCCGGTGCCGTGGCCCCGGTTCGACAAGACGTTCACCCTCGTTCTCGATCGCGGCCTCGACCTGCGCGGACTGCTGCCCCGGTACGCCCACACCGTCAACGGCGCGGCCGACCGTGACATCCCACCGCAGGTCGTACGCCTGGGCGACGTCGTGCGGTTCAGCATCGTCAACCGGTCGCAGATCGTGCACCCGTGGCACCTACATGGTCACCACGTCCTGGTGCTGGCCCGGAATGGAGAGCCGGCGGCCGGAAGCCCGCTCTGGCTGGACTCGTTCGACGTGCGCCCGGGCGAGGTGTGGGAGGTGGCGTTCCGGGCCGACAACCCGGGGATGTGGGCCAACCACTGCCACAACCTGGCGCACGCCGAGGCCGGGATGACGCTGCATCTCATGTACTCCTGATCGCGGATGCCGGTAGTTTTCTGTCATGACTGACGACACCTTCCGCTCGGTGGAGATCGAGCGCACCAGCCTGGGCAACTACGTCGTGCGGAACACCCGTGGCGGGTCGGTGTCGTTGGGCACGGGCGAGGACGGCAGCTTCACGCCTGTGGAGTTGCTGCTGGCTGCCATCGGCGGCTGCACGGCGGTGGACGTGGACCACATCACCAGCCGTCGTGCCGAGCCGACCGAGTTCGCCATCGCCGTCACCGGTGACAAGGTCCGGGACGAGGCCGGCGGAAACCGGATGCGGAACCTGCGGGTCGAGTTCACCGTGACGTTTCCCGAGGGCGCTGAGGGCGACGCGGCCCGTGCGGCGCTGCCCCGGTCGCTGCAGCAGTCGCACGATCGGTTGTGCACCGTCTCCCGTACCGTCGAGCTCGGCACTCCCGTCGCGATCGCCGTGGCGGAGACTGATCGTCGCTGAGCACGGCTGCTCAGGCCGGGTGCGGTCCGTTCTCCCGGCCGCCACACCGGGAAAGCCAACCGTGGGCGGAAACCAGAAATAGACGCCGGTTGATGGTGTGGGAGCGCTCCCGTAACATACCTGACGCGGCCTGTTAACGCTCACAATCAGTTGCCGCGCAGCGGCCACCACCAATGTCTGGGCCGCCGTCCTGCGAGGAGGGTGCTATATGACCAGATCCAGAGCCACCAATGTCGGTCTGGTGGCGGCCGGCATCGGCTTACTGGTGTCGTCGACAGTTGTCGCGGCGCTGCCGGCCGTCGCCGCGGCCGAGGGTTGTTCGGTGAACTACGCCGTGTCGTCGCAGTGGCAGGGCGGTTTCGGTGCCAACGTGGCGATCACGAACCTGGGCGATCCGCTGAGCAGTTGGACGTTGACCTGGTCGTACGGCGCCGGGCAGACGGTGACGCAGGCCTGGAACACGTCGCTGACGCAGAGCGGGTCGGCGGTGACGGCGAGGAACGTGAGCTACAACGGCTCGGTCCCGACCAACGGCACGGTGTCGTTCGGGTTCAACGGATCCTGGACGGGCAGCAACCCCGACCCGACGAGCTTCGCTCTGAACGGTGTCGCCTGCACCGGTGGCACGACGACCCCGCCGCCGACGACCCCACCACCGACCGATCCGCCGCCGACCACCCCGCCGCCGACCGACACGTGCAACCTCCCGTCGACGTACCGCTGGTCCTCGACGGGCCAGTTGGCGACCCCGAGGTCGGGCTGGGTGTCGCTCAAGGACTTCACCGTCGCCCCCTACAACGGCCAGCAACTCGTCTACGCCACCACCCACGACAACGGCACCAGGTGGGGCTCGATGAACTTCGGCCTCTTCACGAACTACTCGCAGATGGCCTCGGCCAGCCAGAACGCGATGAACAACGCGACCGTCGCGCCGTCACTGTTCTACTTCGCGCCGAAGAACATCTGGGTGCTCGCCTACCAGTGGGGTGGGCCGGCGTTCTCGTACCGGACCTCGACCGACCCGACCAACCCGAACGGCTGGTCGGCGGCACAAACGCTGTTCAGCGGCAGCATCACCGGGTCGGGTACCGGCCCGATCGACCAGGCGGTCATCGGTGACGGCACGAACATGTACCTGTTCTTCGCCGGGGACAACGGCAAGATCTACCGGGCCAGCATGCCGATCGGGAACTTCCCGGGTAGCTTCGGCTCCAACTACACGACCATCATGAGCGACACCACGAACAACCTCTTCGAGGCCGTTCAGGTCTACAAACTCCAGGGCCAGAGTCGCTATCTGATGATCGTCGAGGCGATCGGTTCGCAGGGTCGCTACTTCCGCTCGTTCACGGCCACCAGCCTGGGTGGCTCGTGGACGCCGCAGGCCGCCAGCGAGAGCAACCCGTTCGCCGGCAAGGCCAACAGCGGCGCCACCTGGACCAACGACATCAGCCACGGCGAGCTGTTGCGCACCAACGCCGACCAGACGATGACCGTCAACCCCTGCAACCTGCAACTGCTCTACCAGGGCCGTTCCCCCAGCTCCGGCGGCGACTACGGCCTCCTGCCGTACCGGCCGGGTCTGCTGACCCTGCAGCGCCCGGTTTGATCACCCTCGACCGGTCCGGAACGGGCGGGCTCGGCGTCACGCCGAGCCCGCCCGCACCACGTCGAAACGTGGCATTGGATCGCTCCCGTGACGTCTGGCTGACAAAGACGGGATACGACACGCCTCATCGGGGCAGCCGGTGGCTGACGAGTTTGGGACGATGCGCCGGTTGAACCAGCGACATCACCCGACTCGAAGGGATCTTCACGATGGCAAAGGTCATCTCCACGCTGTTCATCTCGGCCGACGGTGTGGCCGAGATCGACCCGGACTGGCACTTCCCGTACTTCGACGAGAACATGGGCCGCGCCGTCTCCGAGGACTATGACGCCGCCGACGTGCTGCTCATCGGCCGGGAGACGTACGACAGCTTCGCCGGGGCCTGGCCCGGCCGTGAGGCCGCGGGTGGCGACGACGCACCGTTCGCCAAGCAGCTCGGCGACGTGCGCAAGGTCGTCGTCTCGCGTCAGCCGCTGGAGTTCTCCTGGCGCAACTCGGAGCTGATCGACGGGGACCTCCTCGACGCGGTCGCCGCGCTCAAGGCGGATGCCGGCGTCCGGGGAATTCTCATTCCCGGGTCGATCTCCGTCGTGCAGCAACTGCTCGCCGCGGGTCTGGTCGACGAGTTGCGCCTGCTGGTGCACCCGGTGGCCGCGCGCAAGGGTCGCAAGCTGTTCGACGAGGGCGACGCGGCGTACCACCTGCGACTGGTGGCGTCGGAGGCGTTCCCGACGGGTGTCCTTCGCGTGATCTACGCGTCGGGCTCGGCACCGACGCCGGTCGGCTACGACGAGGTCAAGGACCAGGTGCCGGCCGGAAACTAGGGCGCGTTCCGGGGATCGCCGCCGCGCCGGCCGTTCTCGGACCGAGGGCGTCGTACGCCCATGTGAAGATCCCGTCGTGACTGAGTGGACGTACAACGACCGCCCTGCAGGTGTCAGGTTCCTCACCGATCGGATCCCCGAGCCGGGCCGCACCGCCGTCGAGGACGAGCTGTGGGCCTGGGTCGTGCGGGGTGAGAGCGACGCGGACGAGTTCGTCGACTTCTTCGACGACGCCGAGGAGCGCTGTGGCGCCACGGACGACGAGCTCACGGCGGCGCACGAGACGGCGTTGGCGGTTCGGCGGGAGCAGCAGCGCGAGTGGGGTGAGGTGCGCGGCAACCTCACCCGCGCTTTCGCGGAGCTCAACGAGCTGGGGGTGCTGGCCCGGGAGAACTTCAGCTGCTGTGGCACCTGCGCGAGCGCCGAGATCGACGACGAGCGGGACGACTCTCGGCACTGGCGCGGGTTCCTCTGGTACCACCAGCAGGACACCGAGTCGCTGCTCGCGAGTGAGGACGGCGAGGTCTATCTCGGCTACGGCGTCTACCCGCCGGCCGACTTCGACGAGGTCGCCTACGCGGGCCTGTCGGAGGCCGAGCAGCAGGCCAGCTACCAGGCCGACCTGGAACGGCTGCTGGACGAGGTCGCTTTTCCGGTGCTCCGCAAGCACGGCATGCAGGTCGAGTGGAACCGCAGGCAGTCCCGCCGGATCCGGGTCACCGGCGCCCAGTGGTACGCGCCGCTGGATTGACCACCACCGATTGATCCCACACTTCGGACCGGCATTTAGTGAGGCTCATCGATATTGACGGATGACGTCCGCGGCGACAGGATCTCGGGCACCACCACCCCCGTGATCCCTCCTGGGAGGCGCCATGACCCGTCCCCGCCTGCCCCTCCTGCGGGCAGCCACCCGGTTGGCCGCACTCGCCGTCGCCACCGCCGGCGTGCTGCTCACCGTCGCCACCCCCGCCAGCGCCGCGGTGCCCACCGGCCGCTACGTCGCGCTGGGCGACTCGTACACCGCAGGCCCGCTGATTCCCACCCAGGTCGACCTGAACTGCCTGCGGTCCAACCGCAACTACCCGTCGCTGGTGGCGGCGTCCGCCGGCTCGTCGTCGTTCGCCGACGTGAGCTGCTCCGGCGCCACCACGGACGACATCCTCTACGGCGGGAGCGGCCAACTGGGCATCACGCTGCCACCGCAGCTCAACGCGGTCACGTCGAACACGTCGCTGGTGACGGTGCAGATCGGCGGCAACGACATCGGCTTCTCCGGCATCATCGGCGACTGCGCGGAGGCGAGCGTCAGCAGCCCGCTCGGATCTCCGTGCAAGAACCGGTACACCGCCGGAGGTGTCGACCAGTTGCAGGCGCGGATCGTCGCCGCCACGCCGAAGGTCACCGCCGTGCTGCAGGCGGTCCGGCAGGCCGCGCCGGGCGCACGGGTCGTGGTGCTGGGCTATCCGGCGATCCTGCCGGACACCGGTTACGGCTGCTGGCCGGTCGTTCCGATCGCCTACCAGGACGTGCCGTACCTGCGCGGTATCGAGAAGTCGCTCAACGCGATGCTGGCCAGCGTCGCGAGCGCCAACGGCGCCACCTACGCCGATGTCTACACCCCGTCGATCGGCCGCGACACGTGCAAGAGCAGCGGCACCCGCTGGGTCGAGGGTCTGGTGCCGCAGAACTCGGCCGCGCCGTTCCACCCCAACGCCCGAGGTGAGCAGGGCATGGCCACCGCCCTGCTGGCCAGGCTGAACAGCTGACCGGCCCGTAACCGGAGGAGCCCGCCCCGCCGGCAGCGGCGGGGCGGGTCACCGCACGGTGGCCGGGCGCTCGCAGTCCGTGCGCGTGCCGATCTCCAGGCAAGCCGGCGCGGCGATGCCCAACTCGGTGTGCTTGAGATCGAGGAGTCCGGGGTACCGAAAGCTATGCCGAATGTGGGGCAAGTCGTCGGAGACCGTTACCGCCTGGTCGAAAGCATCGCCAGCGGCGGAATGGGTGACGTGTGGCGGGCGGTCGACGAAACCCTGGACCGCTGCGTGGCGGTCAAGATGCTGCAACCCCGGTTGGTCACCGACGAGGGCTTCGGTGAGCGGTTCCGGCGCGAGGCACGGGCCATGGCAGCCCTGCGTCACCCGGGTGTCGCCCAGGTCTACGACTACGGTGAGGTGTCCCAATCCGGAGCGCCGGTCCTCGCCTACATCGTGATGGAATGCGTGCAGGGGCAGCCCTTGTCGGAGCGGATCGCCGAGGTCGGCCGGCTGGACGTGGCCGAGACGATGTCGATCGCCGCGCAGACCGCCCGTGCCCTGCAGGCGGCGCATGACGCCGGTGTCGTCCACCGTGACGTCAAACCCAGCAATTTGATCATTGAGCCGGACGGGCACGTCGTACTCGTCGATTTCGGTGTCGCGGTGACGCAGGAAGCGGCGAGCCTGACCGCACCGAACCAGGTCGTCGGCACCGCCCTGTACATGGCACCTGAGCAGGTCGCGAGAAACGAGACCACGCCGGCGATCGACATCTACGCGCTGGGGGCTGTCGTCTACCACTGCCTTGCCGGTCGGCCGCCGCACCAGGGCGAGAACGCCGTCGCGGTGGCGCTGCGGCACCTCGAAGAGGAACCGGCGCCGCTGCCCGAGGACGTTCCGGCGGAGGTCCGCCACGTGGTCGCCACCGCGATGGCCAAGGAGCCCGCCCACCGCTTTCCGACGGCAGCGGCCATGGCCGACGCGGCGCAGACACTCGCGGACCCGTCTGACCAGGTGCCGTCCACCGCGACCGGGGCGACCGAGATCGGGGTGCGGACCGAGGTCACGGCTGCCCGGCGGTCGGCCCTCGGCGGCACGGTGAGCCGGGCGGTCACTCCCGGGCCCAGAGCGCTCGCGGTGCTTCTCGGGTCGTTGGCCGCCGCGGCCGCCGTCCTGGTGCTCGCCGATCCCATCGGGATCATGCCCGGCCAAACCGGGCGACCGTCGACGCCTCGCGTGGTGCCGCCCGCGGTGTCGCCGACGGTGCCGCCGCAGCGGGAACCGGGCCCCGGCGTCGGCGGCGGTGAACCAGCCACCCGTAGTTCCGCGGGCCTGCCGGTCCGAGCGCCCGGCTCCGCGACCCCGACGCCCACCCGGGCCGCGGGCGAGGGGACGGTGGACCCATCAACGCCGTCCGGTGGAAGCACTGCGGGTTCGCCGAGTCCCACCGCGTCCGAGAGCGCTCCTGCGGAACCGACGGAAGCCCCGACGGAAGCCCCAACGACAGGACCGACGGGCGGAACGACGGCGACACCGACTGCGGGGACGACGGAGAACCCAGCGGCGGACCCAACCTCGGCACCGTCGGCGGAGGAATCGCCGGCCGGGGGAGAGACCGCCGCGCCGCAGGTGTAACGGGCGGCGGCGACGACCGGACTGTGCCACACCGCCGACCCGAGGTCGTCCTGGACGCCGATGCGGACGGGGGTTGCCTGCGGAACGCAGTCTGGCGGGGGGGGGGGGGGGGCCCCCCCCCCCGGGGGGGGGGGGGGGGGTTTTTTTGGGGGTGAGGTACAAGGGGCTCAACCCCCGCCCCGGGCAGGTGAGGGTGGGGGGTGTGGTGGTTGTTTAG